>JACMNE010000093.1 GCA_014378715.1 Microbacteriaceae bacterium | reverse complement strand
GTCGCCTCAGCGCTCAGCGCTCAGCGCTCAGCGAGCTGCAGGTCCAGGTCGATGAGTTCGACCGCATCTACAACACCGAGCGACCCCACCAGGGGCTGCTAGGCAGCCTCACACCATCTGACTGTCAGAGATGTCTTGATGCAGTTTCGTCAGTTCGGTTCTGACAGGCGGCTCCACGTGAGACTGGCACGTATGGACACCACAGCATCGCCTCTCCGCGAGCGCCGGGCCTGGCTGTGGGAACCACTCATTGCGGGCGCTATCGCGGTGTTGTTGGTGGTCGGCTATCTCGCGGTTCTGGCGGTGTCGTCGAGGGCCGAGGTTCCCGACAACGACGCGTCGGACGCGTGGCGCGCGATCGGCGCAAGCGCTACTTTCCTGTTCCCTGCATTTGCGCTCTGGACGACGCTGGCCATCGGGGCCTGTTGGTTCGTGCGCCGGTGGGGATTCAGCGCCCGGCTTCTGATGTCCTTCGTGGCGGCATACGTGGTGAGCGCCCCATCGATCGTCTCGCAGGTGATGGGGATCGTCGCGAGTGATGGGGCGAGGGGACTTCAGATGGCAGGGCTTGCCGTCTACGTCATCCTGCCGTTCCTCGTCGTGGTGCCCATGGGACTCGCCTACCGGGTGCGGCGATGGGTGTCGCGGTCACGGCCAGGAGAGCGGCGCCTTCACGAAGGTGTTCCCCCAGGCGATGAGCGGCTCGACGGCCGTCCAGCAGGACCGGATCGTGTCAGGTGACGCCGTGATGGGCAGCGACTTCAGTGCCGCGAAGTGCTTGAGGCGCAGCAGTTCGATCGCGGGATGGTCGCGGTCGTAGCCCCGCGGCGCCGTCTTCAGCGAGGGGCCCGCGATTTCGAACCCCGCATCGACAAGCACGTCCACGATCTCTGACAGCTGCGCGGCCGTCTGGGGGTGGGCGTCGACGGCGGTCCGCGCCCGCTCGAGCTGGTCCCGGCTCGGGCCGTAGATGCCGCCGCCGACATCCATGTGGGTGGCGGACAGGCTCAGGTACACCCCGCCGACGGTGCCGGCCCATAGGCTCGCACTGGTCTTGTACGGCGCCTTATTCGCACTGAATCGCACGTCGCGGTTCGGCCGCATGACCCGCCCAGGGCCGTAGATCGTCTCCGCCTCGCCGAGGAGGTCCTCGAGCGGCTGGCGGATGCTGTCGATATACACATTGCGATGGGCGTCGAAGTAGTCGCGGCTGTTGTCGTCCGCCAGCGCGGAGAGGAAGTCGCTCGCGTCGTGGGTGAACCCGATGAATGTCATGGGCCCACTCTGCCCGAACCCGCCTGAGCAGGGGGACGGGCTCCGCAACATCCGCTGCTCCAACGGGGACGTGAGGGTCAGGGGGAGCCCCCACATGTGATGGGGAGGGCCATGGTGCCCCAGTGCCCTCCCCTGGAGGAAGTATGAACGGGCAACTCGACCGCGCCACGCTAGCAGTGGACATCTGGAACATCGCCAAATGGCCGCGCGTGATCATCGTCGACGTGCTCGCGACGCACGGCTTCGCCTTCACCGTCGCCTCGGAGTCGTGGCACGTCCACCACGACGGCGCGGTCCAGGAGACCACCCCAGCACTCTCCGGCAGTACCCAGATCACAGGAGACCTCGACACCTTCTGCGCGATCCTCGGGATCCCCGATGCCAAACTGAGCCCCGGGGTCAAGTACTTCGGGTAGCCGTCGATGATAGATTGGAGTCGTAGCGTTGCAGCATCAGGGGACGACCCCGCACGGTGCCGGATTCTCGTGAGGACGACCTCCGATGAAAGCCACCATGCCAGTGTCCCGCCTTCCCGCCCGCCTGCTGTCCCGGTCGACAGTGCTCACCCTGCTCGTCGCCTGGGCGGTGACCGTCGGCGTGATGGCCGGGCACGGCGTGGTCGCGAACCCCGCGACATCCGCTGTGGCAATCGGAATCTTCGCCCTGATTCTCGCGGCGATCATGGTGGCGGCATTCGGGGTGGTGCGGCAGGCCGAGCGCCTCGCGCACCTGTTCGGCGAGCCGTTCGGAACGCTGATCCTGACCCTGACGGTGGTGGTGATCGAGGTCGTGCTGATCTCGTCGGTGATGCTCGGGCCGTCGGCCTCGACCACGATCGGCCGCGACTCGCTCTTCGCCGTGATGATGGTCATCATCAACGGGGTGCTCGGGCTCGCGCTCCTGCTCGGCGCACTCCGGCACGGGCCGCAGGCGTTCAACCGCGAGGGCGCGTCGGTGTACGTCGCCATCATCGCGGCGCTGTCGCTGTGCACGCTGGTGCTGCCCAACTTCACCACGTCCACGTCTGACGGGACCCTCGTACCTGTCCAGGCAGTGGGGCTCACCGTTCTCGCCGTCGCGCTCTACGCATTCTTCCTCCATGTGCAGACGGGTCGGGGGCGCGAGCTGTTCGTGCAGCGCCCGGCCACGGCGGTCACGCGTGCTCCCGTCCCTCGCCGGGAGGTCATCCAGCGAGCGCTGCTGCTGGTCGCCACGGTGCTGCCGATCGTGTTGCTGTCGCACGACCTCGGGGTGCTCGTCGACCTCGGGATCGTGGAGACGGGGGCTCCGCCCGTGCTGGGCGGCGTGATCATCGCCATCATCGTCTTCGCCCCCGAGGCGATCACCGCGGTGCGCGCCTCGCTCGCGAACGAGACCCAGCGCACCCTGAACCTCGGGCTCGGCGCCTTCGTGTCGACGGTCGGGCTGACGATTCCCGCGATCCTCGTGATCGGGCTCGTCACCGGGCAGGAGGTGGTGCTCGGTGAGTCGCCGGCGAACATGGTGCTGATCGCCGTCACGGTGCTGATGACGGCCGTCACCTTCACCTCGCCGCGCACGACCGCGTTGCACGGGGCTGTGCACCTGATGCTTTTCGGCGTCTTCGCGATCCTGCTGTTCGCGCCGTAGGTCGCGCGACTCCCCTGACGCCACCGGCAGCAGCCACCACCACGCCCTGACGAGGGTCCAGTCGAGCAATAGGTGGGCGAGGACCTGCGCACCGCGCTGGCCGGATTCCGGTGATTCGATCCGAACGGACGACTCGGGAACGTCGGACCGGTCGCTGTGCGGCACGATCGCCGGGTACGTGGTCGGCTCGTCGATCCTCAGCTCCTCTCTGTGCGACACCTGGGCCGACGGCGGCGAATCCACCCCACCTTCACCAGAGCACCGCGGTACGGTGGAAATCCGCCCTAGACAAGGAGCACCCATGGGATTCCTCGACCGCATCTTCGGCCGCCCCGACCAGGCCCCCGAGACCCCCCGCGACCGCACCCCGAAGCGCAGCGACGACGAGATCGCCGTCGAGCGATACCAGTACCTCCTGCGCACGGCACCGCCCGAGACCATCGAGCAGGTGCACACCGAGGCGTTCAGCAAGCTCACGCCGCAGCAGCGCGACATCCTCTTCCAGCAGCTCACCGAGAATGCGACTCCGGACGACAAGCCAGCGGATGCCGCGCCAGCCAGTCTCGCGCGTTCGGCCACGCGAACGGAGTTGCAGCAGCCCGGCACCCTGGCCCGCACCTTCGGCGGGCAGGGCGGCCAGGGCGGAGCCGGCATGGCCGGAATGTTCGGCAGCTCGCTGCTCGGAACCGTCGCCGGTTTCGTGATCGGATCGGCCCTGGTCAGCGCCTTCCTGCCCGACGCCGGAGGCGACGGCACGACCGACGCCAGCGGGTCTGACTCCGGCACTGATTCCGGCGGATCCGATGCCGGAGGTGACTCGGGCGGCTGGGGCGGCGATTCGGGGGGCGGTGACTTCGGCGGCGGTGGCGACTTCGGGGGATTCTGACCGCCTGCCCGTTCGGTGTTAGCAAATGTTACGATCGCCGGAACGGATGACAATCGGCGGGAGCCCCAGTGACCGAGGGTGACAACACCGGCGACAGGCCGGCCGGCGCCACCAGGGAGCAGCGGCTCACGTTCGTCACCGAGTTGATCAACCGCGAGGGGTTCGTGGGTGTCGACGCGCTCGCCGAGGTGCTCGGCCTCAGCCGGATGACGGTGCACCGCGACCTGGACCAGCTGCAGCGCGACGGGGTGCTGCGCAAGGTGCGGGGCGGGGCGTCCGCCCACCGGTCGACGAAGTTCGAGAGCGGCGTACCGTTCCGCTCGAACCAGGCCGTCGAGCAGAAGCGGCAGATCGCCCGGGCGGCCGCCGACCTCGCCTCACCGGGCGACGTGATCATTCTCGACGCGTCCACGACGGCGCTCGAGGTGCTCCCGCACCTGCTGACGCAGCTGCCGCTCACGGTCATCACCAACTTCTGGACCGTGCTGGAGAAGCTCGAGGGCAAGCCGGACGTGAACCTCGTGGGGCTCGGCGGCGACTACGTGCACCAGTACCGCGCCTTCCTCGGGGTGGTCTGCGAGAAGGCGCTCGGTGAGCTCTACGCCGATGTGTTGTTCGCCTCTGTGTCCGCGCTGCGCGGTCTCGACGTGTACCACCAGGACCAGCGGATCGTCTCGGTGAAACGCGCCATGATGCGCTCGGCCGGGGTGCGGGTGCTGCTGCTCGACCACACCAAGGTCGGCCACGGATCGCTGCACCGGCTCGGGAGCGTGACCGAGTTCACCCACGTCGTCGTCGACACCCTGGTGGATGCGGCGGTCGTCGACGAGATCCGCGAGGCCGGCGTCGAGGTGATCGTCGCGCCAGCGAGCTGACGCACACCAGCGGGACCCGTGGGACATCGTGTTCTATTTGTAACATTTGCACTGTTTCAAGTGTTCGATACATGTTAGATTCTGGTCAGTTCACCCCGCTCATTCCTCCGAAAGGCCCAGAATGTTCCGCAGAGTTGCGACATTGACCATCATCGGCGCCGCCGTCATCGCCCTGACCGGGTGCGCCACATCCGCTCAGGAGGTCAGCGGCCCCGGCACCATCGCCGTGATCGCCGTCGACCTGGCCAGCCCCTATGAGCGCGTCCTCGCCGACGCCGCCGAGGCCGCCATCATCGAGGCCGGTTATGAGGCCACCGTGAACGCGCACGAGCTCGACGCCGACAAGGAGAGCCAGCTCATCGACGCGGCCATCAGCACGAAGGTCAAGGCGATCATCCTCGACCCCGCCGGCGCGGATGTGAGCGTCGCCTCGGTGCAGAAGGCAACGGATGCCGGGATCCCCGTGTTCATCCTCAACGCCGAGATCTCGCAGCAGGGCATCGCGAAGTCGCAGATCGTGTCGAACAACGCGCAGGGAGCGCTGCTCGGAGCCGAGGCCTGGGTCGACGCGATGGGCGAGACCGGGACCTACGTCGAGCTCATCGGCCCGGCCACTGACAACAACGCCCTCGTGCGTTCCGACGGCTACGCCTCGGTGATCTCCGCCTACCCGGGCCTGGTCAAGGTCGGCGCGGAGACCGCCAACTGGCAGCGCGGACTCGCCAAAGAGAAGATGGAGGGCATGATCGCCGCCAACCCCGACATCACCGGGGTCATCTCCGGCAACGACGAGATGGCGCTCGGCGCGATTGAGGCCCTCACCCAGCTCGGCATGATCGACCGGGTCAAGGTGCTCGCCTTCGACGGCTCCGTCGACGCGGTCGGGGCCGTGCGGGACGGCACCCTCGTCGCGACCGTGCTGCAGCCCGTGCTCGGTGTGGTCAAGGCCACCGTCGAGCAGGCCGTGTCGTACATTGAGACCGGCGAGACCGGCGTCGCCGAGGAGAAGCAGAGCATCGACTGCCTGCTGATCACCCCCGAGAATGAGTCCCAGTACGTCTCGGCGTTCACCCTGGCGTCCTAGCCGACTCCAGGCTGGTGAACGCCCCGCTCCCGAACAACGAAACAGAAGGAAGAGAACCGTGTCGAACGAGACATCCGCTGCCCTGCCCACCTCGATGAGCGCGAGTGTGCTCGTCGCCCCGCTCACCGTCGAGCTGCGTGAGGTGCCGGTGCCATCCCTCGAGCCCGACCAGGTGCTGGTCAAGATCACCGCGATCGGCGTCTGTGGGTCGGACACCCACTTCTTCACCGAGGGGCACATCGGCGACCTCGTCGTCGACGGGCCCCTGATCCTGGGGCACGAGTCGGCCGGGAGGATCGTGGCCGTCGGGTCGGCGATCGCCGCCGACCGGGTCGGCGAGCGCGTCTCGATCGAGCCGCAGAAGCCGTGCCGGGTGTGCGAGTTCTGTAAGAGCGGGCAGTACAACCTCTGCCCGGCCATGGAGTTCTATGGGGCGCCGGGCACCGACGGGGCCTTCTCGGAGTACGCGGTCATCCAGTCGGACTTCGCCCACTCCGTGCCCGACTCCCTGAGCGACGCCGCGTCGGCGCTCATCGAGCCGCTCTCCGTGGCGATCTACGCCTGCCGTAAGGCCGGCATCACGGCCGGGTCCAAGGTGCTCGTCGCCGGGGCCGGCCCGATCGGCGTGGTGATCACCCAGGTGGCGAAGGCCTTCGGCGCCACCGTCGTGATCGTCGCCGACCCGGTGCAGGAGCGCCGCGACACCGTGCTGCGCTTCGGAGCCACCCGGGTGATCGACCCGATCAGCGAGGACGTCGCCGCCCTCGACCCGGCCGTCGACATCTTCATCGATGCCTCGGGCGCCGGCCGCGCCGTGCAGTCCGGCATCCGCGCCGTGCGCTCCGGCGGACGTGTGGTGCTCGTGGGCATGGGGCAGGTCGACCTCGAGTTGCCCGTCGCACTCGTGCAGATGCGCGAGATCGAGCTGACCGGTATCTACCGCTACGCCAACACCTGGCCGGTCGCGATCGAGCTCGCCTCCTCCGGCGTCATCGATCTCGACTCGCTCGTCACGGGCGTGTTCGGGCTCGGCGAGGTGGCCGAGGCGCTGCTCAAGGCGGGTACCGACCCTACGGCGCTGAAGACCGTGGTTGTGCCCGGGTGGACCGGCACCGCGTGAGCGTCCCCGGCCGCGTGGCAGATCTGTTGGCCCCGCTGCGCGGCCGGACGTTCGACGCCGTCCTGTTTGACATGGACGGCACCCTCGTCGACTCCACGGCGGCCGTCGAGCGCTCCTGGCGAGCGTGGTCGACCGAATCCGGCATCCCGCTGCCGTTCGGCGACGACTCCCACGGCCGTCCCGCCGAGGAGCTCGTGCGCTCCATCGTCCCCACCGGGCAAGCGGATGTCGCGGTCGCCCGGCTCCGCACGATCGAGGAGTCGGACACCGCCGGCATCGTCGCCCTGCCCGGGGTGCGCGTCCTGCTCGCGTCGATCCCGAACGGGGAGTGGGCGATCGTCACCTCCTGCACCCGGGAGCTCGCCCGGGTGCGCATCACGGCCGCCGGCCTCGGTGCTCCATCCGTGTTCGTGACCTTCGACGACGTGTCGAGGGGCAAACCCGACCCGGAGCCGTTCCAGCTGGCCGCCAGGCTGCTCGGAGTCGACCCCGCACGGTGCCTGGTGGTCGAGGATGCCGTCGCTGGCCTGGTCGCCGCGCGAGCCGCGGGCTGCGCGACCCTCGCGGTCGGCGACACGCACACGGCCGCCGAGCTCGCGCCATACGCGGATGTGGTGCTCGACGGGCTGGAGGGCGTGCGGATGAAGCGGGTGCCCGGCGTGGCGGGAGAGGGGCGCGGCATCCGCTTCGCCTGAGAGGTCTATCTGAGGAAGGCCGCGGCGACACCGGCGTCCACCGGGATGTGCGCCCCGGTCGTGTGGGATAGGTCGCCGGCGCAGAGGACGAACACGGCGCTCGCGACATTCTCGGGCAGCACCTCCCGCTTGAGCAGGGTGCGCTGCGCGTAATAGAGACCCAGTTCCTCCTCGGGCACCCCGTAGGTGGCGGCGCGTTTGGCGCCCCAGCCGCCGGAGAAGATGCCAGATCCGCGCACGACGCCGTCGGGGTTGATGCCGTTCACCCGCACGCCGTACTCGCCGAGTTCGGCCGCGAGCAGCCGCACCTGGTGTGACTGGTCGGCCTTGGTGGCGGAATAGGCGATGTTCTCCGGGCCGGCGAAGACGGAGTTCTTGCTCGAGATGTAGACGATGTCGCCGCCCATCTTCTGGTCGATCAGTACCCGCGCTGCCGCACGCGAGACGAGGAACGACCCCTTCGCCATCACGTTGTGCTGGAGGTCCCAGTCG
>JACMNE010000092.1 GCA_014378715.1 Microbacteriaceae bacterium | reverse complement strand
CGTCCTACGCCACCGGGGCCCTGTTCCGCGTCGATGGCGGGATGACGACGCTGTGAGAGATGTGCTGGGTCCTGACCATCTGGTGCGCCTCTGGGGTGCGCCCGAGTTCGAACCGCGGGAGTCCCCGGTGGGCGTCGGACCCTGGACGGCCGCGTTGCGCGGGGGTGAGCTCGCCCACATCCGCTATCGCGGGATCGAGCTGCTGCGGGCGATCCGGGTTGTCGTCCGGGACGAGAACTGGGGCACGATCGAGCCGGTCGTCGAAGCGACCGCGGCGAACGACGGGTCCATCGACCTAGTTGTGCGTCATGTTTGCGGAGAGGTGGACTTCGAGTGGCGAGGCGGGATCCGCTTCCGAGACGACCGGGTCGAGTTCTTCTTCGACGGGGTCGCGAGGGCGGAGTTCCTGCGCAACCGGATCGGGTTCGTGGTGCTGCATCCGCTCGAGGACGCCGGGCGCGAGTTCACAGTGACGACTCCGGGGGGCGAGCGGCGCGACATCCGCTTTCCCGTGGAGATCGCGCCCCACCAGCCGGCCAGGGACATCGCCGCCCTGCACTGGGTGCGGGATCAGGTCGCGGCCGATCTCGAGTTCGGGGGCGAGATCTTCGAGACCGAGGACCAGCGCAACTGGACCGATGCGTCGTTCAAGACCTATGGAACGCCGTTGGCGATCCCGTTCCCGGTGAGGATCGCGGTCGGGGACCGGGTCGCGCAGTCGGTGACGCTGCGGGCGCGGTCGGTGGAGGGAGTGGTGGTGCCTTCGGGCGCATCCGGTACCGCAGCTGGCCGCGCGGTCATCACGATCGGTCCGCCCCTGTCTGCCGACTGGCTGCTTCCCGCTATCGGCATCGGCGGCGTCTCGCTCGTGGAGCTCGACCTCGGGTCGGCCGGCTGGCGTGAGGTGCTCGAGGCGGCGGTTGAGGCTGCCAGGGGTGGGTCATCGGCCCATGTGCACCGGCGTGCGTCACATCCGCTCGACATCAGGCTGGTGGTGTCCGAGGGGTTCGATGACCTGGACACGGCCGTCGGTGCCGTCGTGGAGTCCGGGGCGACAGTCGCCTTGATCGGTGTATTCGGATCTGGGCATATAACAACCCCGTCGCTCTGGCGCGAGCTCAACGACGCCATCGCGCGGCAGGGGCTGAGGACCGATCTGGTCGGGGGCACACGGGCCCACTTCACCGAGCTCAATCGTGGTGTCGCGGACCTGCCGCCCGACCTGCCCGCGCTCACCTTCAGCATCACTCCGCAGATGCACACGGTCGAGACCGAGCACGTCTCGGACTCGATCGGCGCGCAGCGCATCGTCGCCGAGAATGCCATGCGGCTCGCGGCCGGGCGGCACGTGCACATCGGCCCGATCACGCTGCTGCCACGGTTCAATGCCGTCGCGACGACGCCAGACGCCCCGGTGCGCTCAGGCGACCCCCGGCAACATTCCGAGTATCTCGCCGCCTGGACGCTCGCGTCCGTCGCCGCCCTGGCGATCCCCGGGGTCGCCTCGCTGACATATTTCTCGCCCGACGGGCCGGATGGCATCCGACGGGCAGCGGATGTCGATGCCTCTCCGGCAGGCGTCCTCCTCGAGCGACTCCTGGGGCTCGCCGGTGACACCGTCTGCGCGGTCGAGGGGGAGCTTCCGGACCGGCTCGCGGTGCTCGCCGTGCGGCACGGTGGCGCCCTGGTGGTCTTCGTGGCGAACTTCGGGGCGGAGGAGCGGACGATCGAGCTGAGGGCCGGGTCTCAGTCCTGCACCCTGACCGTCGGTGCGGCATCCTGCGACGAGTGGATCACCCTGGGAGGGGAGTAACGACAGACTGCGTCAGTTGGTCTGCGCACGGTAAACCCGCGTCTCGTGCGAGCGCACGACCAGCGCCCGCATCGCCTCGAGGTCGCCGGTCATGAATCCCTGAGCCCGCGACTGAACGAGCACATTGCCGATCGCCGTCGCCTCGACGGGACCGGCGATGACCCTCCGCCCGAGCCGGTCGGCCGTGAGCTGGCAGAGCAGCTCGTTCTGGCTGCCGCCCCCCACCAGGTGCACCACGTCGACGCGCACGCCGGAAAGCTCACTTGCTGTTTCGACCGCCTCGGCGAAAGCGACCGCGAGCGACTCAATGATGCTCCGCACCATCTCGGGCCGCGATCCGGGCGGGCGCAGCACGTGCTCGGCGCAATACTCGGTGATGCGCATGGGGAGGTCCCCCGGCGGCAGGAACCGCGCATCATTCGCATCGAAGACCGCGACCGGTGTCGTCACCGCGGCCGCCTGCGCCAGCAGCGCCGGCAGGTCGATCGGCCCGTCGAGACGCTCCCAGGTGCGCACCGACTCGCTCAGCAGCCAGAGTCCCATCACATTGTGAAGAAAGCGGATGCGACCGTCGACGCCACCCTCGTTGGTGAAGTTCGCCGCACGACCGGCTTCGGACAGGATCGGCGATTCGAGCTCGACCCCCACGAGTCCCCAGGTGCCGCAGCTGATGTAGGCGAAGTCCGGACTTGTGGCCGGCACGGCGACCACGGCAGAGGCGGTGTCGTGGGAGCCGATCGCGGTAACGACCGGGTGCTGCTGCCTGCTGTCGATCGCGAGCCAAGTCCCGAGGCCGAGCTCCGCGGCGACCCCCGGCAGGAGGGGGCCGATCTCGGATCCGGGTGAGACGAGCTCGGGGAAGATGCGGCGCGGAAAGCCAAGGCGCGCGATCAGGGACTCATTCCACTGGCCCGACACGGGGTCGAGGAGTCCGGTCGTCGACGCGTTGGTGCGCTCGGCGACTCGCCGGCCGGTGATCCAGAAGCTGATCAGGTCAGGCACGAGCAGCATCGTGTCGATCCCGGCGAGCTCCTCGGTCTCGAGCTGGAACAGGGTGGTGAACGGCAGGTGCTGCAGGCCGTTCGCCCGGTACAGCTCCGCGGGGGAGACGCGGGAGTGCACGGCGGCGACCCCGCCCGCGGTGCGCTCGTCGCGGTAGTGGCTGGGATTTCCCCACATCCGCTCTCCCCTGATCAGGGCGTAGTCGACGGCCCAGGAGTCGATTCCGATGCTCGCGATCGGTGTCTCGCGGGCGGCGGTCGCGAGTCCGGCGAGCACGTTGCGATAGAGCTCGAGGATGTTCCAGTGCAGGCCGTCGATCGTGCGGACGGGGGTGTTGGGGAAGCGCGCGACCGGGCGGAGGGCGAGCTCGGTGGGGGAAACGTGGCCGAGCATGACCCGACCGCTCGTCGCCCCGAGGTCGACGGCGGCGACGGTACCGCCGGGCACGCCGCTCACCTGAGGAACGCGGCGGCGACTCCGGCGTCGACGGGGATATGCAGGCCCGTCGTGTGGGACAAGTCGCTCGTGCAGAGGACGAACACGGCGCTCGCGACATTCTCGGGCAGCACCTCCCGCTTGAGCAGGGTGCGCTGGGCGTAATATGTGCCGAGCTCCTCCTCCGGGACCCCGTAGACCGCAGCGCGCTTGGCGCCCCAGCCGCCGGCGAATATCCCCGATCCGCGCACGACCCCGTCGGGGTTGATGCCGTTGACCTTGACGCCGTACTCCCCGAGTTCGGCCGCAAGGAGGCGCACCTGGTGGGCCTGGTCTGCCTTGGTGGCGGAGTAGGCGATGTTATCCGGGCCGGCGAAGACGGAGTTCTTGCTCGAGATGTAGACGATGTCGCCGCCCATCTTCTGGTCGATCAGTACCCGCGCTGCCGCACGCGAGACGAGGAACGACCCCTTCGCCATCACGTTGTGCTGGAGGTCCCAGTCG
>JACMNE010000091.1 GCA_014378715.1 Microbacteriaceae bacterium | reverse complement strand
GTTCGAAGCAATTTAATGCCGGGGGCCGCCCCGCGCTCCTGAATGATGGCAGGATCGCGGACGGCCGGGCACGCCGAACTCCTGGAAGATGACCGAGTAGGCGAGAGAATGCGAAAGGGCCCCCGGTCTCCCGGGGGCCCTTCTCTGTCAGTCCAGTGACTGGAGGTGCGTGGATCAGCCCTTGTGGACCTTCACCGCCGTGCCGTCCGTGTAGACGTTACGGGCGTTCGTCGGCATGGAGCTGTTCGGCGCGATGATCGCGCAGTTTTGGATCTTCGTATTGCGACCGAAGGTGTTGTCGGCCACCACGAACCCACTCATCGATCCACCCCCGGCTTCGGAGATGTTGTAGGTGCAGCCGCCACCATCGGCGTGGTTGCCGGTGAACTGGACGTTCCCGACACTGCCACGCCCCTGAGTGATCTGCACACCCGAGTTGAAGGCACCGCTGATGTTGTTGTCACGGATGGCGATGTTATGGCCGGCGATGATCTGGATCGAGTCATCGTGGCTCGGCGTGCCCCCCTGGTTGGGGTCGTTCTGGAAATGCGTGTTGTCGTGCAGCCACGAATTCGTGATCGACACGTTGTCGCTCATGATGTGGATCGAGTCGACGACGCTGTGGATGTTCAGTCGTGTCGCGGAGAAGTTCGATCCGAGGATGCCGTTGACCCAGCCCGACTTGACGGTCGGGGAGAGCTCGACATCCTTGATCACGAGGTTGGCATACCCACCGGTGGCCATGATGAGCGCGGATGAACCGGTCCAGCCGCGATCGGTGCCGCGGATGATCGAGTTCTTGATCGTCACGTTGCGGGCCTCGACGAACACACGACCGTGAAGGTCGAGTCCGTTGATGACGGTGCCGGCGGTCTTGACGTGGATGTCACCGGACTGCACCGTGAGGCTGGTTCCCGAGGGGACGCCCGTGTTCGACGACCCGGGGAGGCCGGCCGGAGCCGGAGCCGGAGCCGGAGCCGGAGCCGGAGCCGGAGTGGGAGTGGGTGTGGGTGTCGGAGCGGGCGCCGGCGTGGGAGTTGGCGTGGGTGTTGGAGCGGGTCTGGAGGCTTCCGGCACGAAGCTGATCGCGGAGGACGTGACGCGAACACTCGCGACGCTGCTCGAGACCGTGATCTTGTCGGTGCTGTTGGCGGGCACCGAGAGCGTCAGAGCGCTCGACCCACCGTCGCCGGATGCGGCCTTGACCGCGAATGACTCCGATTCTCCATTGGGCCCCATGGCAGCGGTCACCGTGGTGTCCTGCCAGGCCCCGGCCGCCGTGAGGGTCACGTTAACCGTCGCGGTGTTGTCCGGGACGTTCCCGATCCACATCGTGTTGCTGCCGCCGGTCGGGATGACCGTGGCGCTCGACGTGGTCGCGGACACCACCGATGCGGTGATTCGCACGCTGGCGAGATCGCTCGTGAGTTTGAGCTGTCCGTTGTTGCCAGGCGGCACGGCGACCGTGATGGTCGTCTTGGTGCCGACACCGCTCGCGGCCTTGACGGTCAGCCCCGTCTTGGCGCCGTCAGGGCCCATCGCGGCCGTGACGTGGGTGTCCTGCCAGGCGCCGGAACCGACGATCTCGATCGCGACCGAGGTCGCGTTCGAGGGCACCCCGCTCAGGGACAGGCTCGCCGAACCGCCGGACGGCACGGTCGTCTGAGTCGCGGCGGCGGCGAATGAGGCCGACGCGCTTGTCATGGGTGCCGCAATTGCCGGGCTCACTGCGAGAGCCGAGAGTCCGAGGGCGGTGATGGCGATGGCGGAGAAGAATGAGATTCCACGAATCTTTTTTGTCGCAGATTCGTTAGTTACGTCAGTAGTGGAGTAATGTTCTGGTGAGTTGAAGTGTGAGAACGTCATTATAATTTCGTGTCGTTGAGCGCACGTCCGGGAGTCATGCTGATGAAGCAGCCTGGGCGGGCGGCCGATCGTTAGCAAAGTGTTAACCAGTTTTTTGATTACGTCAAATTGTCGACGTCGCCCAAACCTCTGACGAGCCCAAAACGGGGGCGTCCCACGCATGATTGAGCAACCGGTTCGGCTGTCGCTCCTGCAGGAGACACGCCCGGGATTCGAATCCGTATTGTGCCGTTGATCGGCTCCGACGCTGAAACCGTTCACTCGGCCTCTCAGCGACGACACGCCCGGTCGACCGTGGAGTAGACAGGCGGTTGTCAGACCCTCAAGAAACACTTGAAGGTTCGCGCGATTCCGATCGGTTCCTGTGAATTGCCCCTGCGATTCACGACGATTTTCGGCACCTCGTGCCCAAATATTGCCGGTTACGGCACCATCGGTCAGGGCACCACTCTGCCGGAGCGGGCAGTGCGGGGCAGACCGTCGTTCGCGAAGAATTCCGCTACCGCCTCGAGGGACGGGAGGGGGATGGCCTCACCGGGAACAGCGATCCTCGTCAGCTCGAATGTCAACCCCGATTTGACGACGAATCCGAGCAACGCGTCGATGCTGTGTACAGGGTACCGACGGTCGCAGACGCGCCATTCTGTCAGCGACAGGGCCTGAAACGCTACATCCGCTGCGTAGACCCGGTTGATTGTGCTCATCAGAGCTCCTCGGTCTCGGCTCCGTTGCCGCTTCTCTACCGTAGGTCGATCGGGCCGCCGGGGGGAGGGAGTAGATAATCCCGGCGTTGTAGGCTACCCGGGGTCAGGATCCGACGCGCGGCACCGGGTCAAACGCGGCGAACTGTTCCTGCGGGAGGTCAGACTCGAGTCCGATGTCGGCCTTGTCGACCGGCTGGGCCTTCGGGCGCAGGAGCGCCTCCATGCGCTGGTCGATCCGTCCCAGGGTCTCCTCGTCATCAAATTCCTGGTGCCGCGGCACCTCGGAGACGACCATCAGCTGGCTCGCCGGCCCGATGAGGAGCTGCGCTCGAGCTGCGGTGCCCCCCGCGGCGAAGATCGGGATGTCGATCATGTCGGAGGCCTCGCGCTGGGCGAGCGCTTGGGCATACCGCACCACGGCATCGGCCGTGCGGTCACCCGTGACGACTGAGCCGCTCGCGTAGAAGATTCGCTTCATGCTCCCAGAGCCTGATGCGTCCCTCCCGTGAAATCAACCCCCGGCGACTTCTCCGCCCGGGCGGAGTTCCTCGCTGAGCTGGAGGCCCTGTCCGCTGTTCGATGAGGCGACGAGCGCCTCGATCCATTCGCGGTTGAGCGCGGGCATCTTGCCGCCGCTGTACTTGAAGTAGAGCGGGATCGCGTCACTCAGCCAGATCGTGCTGCGGCCGTCGCCCACGTTGGGGTCGTCCCGCCAGGAGAAGTAGAAGCTCTCACCGCGCCGCAGCTTCGCACCGATGACCACCTGAAGGTGGGCGAGCACCCGGTCATCGAAGCCGATCTCGACCCCGGACATGCCGTACAACATCTTTCCCATGGACTGACCTCCCGACGCGCGACTTACTCACATGACCGAGTCGCGATGAACAATATCGGACATTGGGGCCGGCTGCGAACTGCCCACGGGGGTGTGCAGCGCTCCGGATGGAACCGATATTACGATCATGGTACGCGTCTGGCGCACGGCATACGCACAGCAGAGAAGAACAGCAGATCGGATCCCCATGAACGAGAACGAGCTCACCTCCTACTGGTCGGAGGCGCGGCGGCAGATCATCATCGCGCAGCTCGGCCCGATCTTCCTGCTCACCCTGACCGTCGCGTTCCTCCAGCTGGGGCTCGCCGACACGCCCCTCGCCGTGCGACTCGCCGCGGCGGGGATCCTGCTCGCCACCGGGGTGCTCGGCGCCGTCGCGCAGATCGCCGCGGCGAACGAGGGAGCCGCTGTGGCACAGGATCTCGCTACGTTGGGCACGACATCCGCTCTCGGCCGGTCGATCGTGGCCTCCGCCCCGTGGATCAACGTCGTGCGCATCGGGACGCCGGCGCTGTTCACGGTGATCTTCGTGGTGCTCCTCGTCGCCCTGTTCATTCCAGGAGCGGCATAGGTCGACCGCGCTACCAGGCCGCCGGCTTGTAGTCCTTGAGGAACACCCCGAGCAGGTCTGCGCCCGCCTCGCCCAGCACGATCGGGTCGTAGACCCTGGCCGCCCCGTCGACCAGGTCGAGCGGGGCGTGGAACCCCTCCTCCGCGAGCCGCACCTTGGTGGGGTGCGCCCGCTCGTCGGTGATCCACCCGGTGTCGACGCTCGTCATGAGGATACGGTCTGACTCGAACATCTCCTTCGCGCTGGTGCGGGTGAGCATGTTCAGCGCGGCCTTCGCCATGTTCGTGTGCGGATGCCCGGGGCCCTTGTAGCCGCGGCCGAACTGGCCCTCCATCGCCGAGACGTTCACGATGTACTTGCGGTGCGCCGTCGAGGCGGCCATTGCCGGACGCAGCCGGCTGACCAGCAGGAACGGGGCGGTCACGTTCGCGAGCTGCACCTCGAGCATCTCGAGCGGGTCGACGTCGTCGACGAACTGGGTCCAGCTGTTCGAGTCGTGATGGTCCGGCACCAGCCCGCCCGCGTCGATCGCGGTCCCGGCCGCCAGTGCCTCGAGCGACGAGGAGCCCGCGGCCATCGCGAGCCGGGTCAGCTCGTCCGCGCTCGTCACAGCGCCCGGGGCCGTCGCTGCCTTCAACAGCGGATGTGCGGCGACCGAGGCAGCCAGAGCGAGGGGATGCGCGTCGTTCGTGTGCCCGAACGTGAGCAGCTCGGGCAGCGGGCCGTCCGGGAGGGGCGAGGACTCGGCCTCCGCCAGCGGGGCATAGGAGCCGGGGGAGCGGCGCACCGTCTGTGCCGCGTTGTTGATGAGGATGTCGAGTGGGCCGGCCGCCAGCATCGCGTCGGTGAGGGCGATGACCTGGGCGGGGTCGCGCAGGTCGATGCCGACGATTCGGAGCCGGTGCAGCCAGGAACTGGAGTCGGGCAGGCCGGCGAACCGGCGCACCGCGTCGCGCGGGAACCGCGTCGTGATCGTGGTGTGCGCGCCATCACGGAGCAGCCGCAGGGCGATGTGCATGCCGATCTTCGCCCGGCCGCCGGTGAGAAGCGCCCGCTTTCCGGTGAGGTCGGCGTGCGCGTCGCGCTTCGCGTGGCTCATCGCGGCGCAGTCCGGGCAGAGCTGGTGGTAGAAGGAGTCGACGCGGGTGTAGCGCTCCTTACAGATGTAGCAGGGCCTCGAGCGGATGAGCTCTCCGGCTGCGGGTGTCGACGAGGTGATCGCCAGCGGGATGCCGCGGGTCTCGTCGTCGATACGGTCGGGGGCGCCGGTCGCGGTCGCCGCGACGACGGCCCGGTCGGCATTGGCGATGACGGCGCGCTTCTCCAGGCGCCGGTTCTTCTTGACCGACTTGAACATGCGCGCGGTCGCGCGCCGCACCGCGATGAAGTCGGGGTGCTCCTCGTCGATGCCGTCCATGCCGGCCAGCACCCGGAGCGCGACGGCGAGCTCGTCGGGGTCGATGGCTGAAGTCACACCCCATTCTATCGATGATGTTCGATGGACCGACGATCGGCGGCGGTGGGGGAGACAGGACTGTGGCACGGTTGAGTCATGGCACCCCGGAAGATCCTGCTCGACTGCGACCCTGGCCTTGACGATGCGCTCGCCCTGCTGCTCGCCCACGGTGACGCGGGCATCGACTTGATCGCAGTGACGACTGTCGGTGGCAACGTGGGGCTTGCTGGCACCACCCGCAATGCGCTCGCCCTGCGCGAGTACCTCGGCTTCGAGGCTGTGCCGGTCGCCGCAGGGGCGGCCGACCCGCTCGAGCGCGCTGCCGAAAACGCCGCGCACGTGCACGGGGAGGCGGGGCTCGGCGACGTCCACCTGCCGGTCGCTGTCCTCCCGACATCCGCTGTGCACGCGGTCGACCTGATCATCGAGACCCTCCGCAACGCCCCAGGCGAGATCCACCTGGTCGCGACGGGCCCGCTCACCAACATCGCGCTCGCCCTGCGGAAGGAACCGCGCCTCGCGACGTGGGCGGCCTCGTTCACGATCATGGGCGGCTCATTCACCCGCGGCAATGCCACTCCAGCAGCCGAGTTCAACATATATGCCGATCCCGAGGCGGCCGCCATCGTCTTCGCAGCCGGGTGGGAGGTCGTGATGATCGGCCTCGACCTCACCCTCCAGGCCATCGCCACCCCCGCCATCATCGAGCGGATGCGGGGACTGGGCGCCCTCGGCGAGGAGCTGGTCATTCCGCTCGCCACCTTCTGGACGAACCCGCACGACGACGACTGGCAGGGACAGGCGGTGCACGACGTCTGTGCCGTGGCCTACGTCACGAGACCTGACCTGTTCACCTCTCGCCCGGCCCGGGTCGAGGTCGAGACGCGCGGGCAGTTCACCTCGGGGGCCACCGTGGTCGACTTCTCCTCCACCGCCCCGAACGCGGTGGTGCCGGTCGCCCTCGATGTCGACGGATTCTGGGACCACGTGTACGCGGCGTGGGAGGTCGTGGCGCTGCAGCGTGCGCTCCGGACCGGCGATCGTGGTTGACTCGCTCCTCGATCTCGCACCGGAGACCTGGGACGCGGACGATGCGTACACGGCATTCGAGCTCTGGGCCCACGAGCGCGGACTGCCGCTCTACCCGGCTCAGGCCGACGCGCTCATCGAGATCGTCTCCGGCGCCAATGTGATCCTCAGCACCCCGACGGGCACCGGCAAGTCGCTCGTCGCGATCGGCGCCCACTTCGCCGCTCTCGCGCAGGGGCAGCGCAGCTACTATACGGCCCCGATCAAGGCGCTTGTGTCGGAGAAGTTCTTCGCCCTCGTCGAGGTCTTCGGCGCCGAGAACGTGGGCATGGTCACCGGCGACTCGTCGGTGAACCCCGACGCTCCCATCATCTGCTGCACCGCGGAGATCCTCGCGAACGTGGCGCTCCGCCACGGCGCGGACAGCGACGTCGACCAGGTCGTGATGGACGAGTTCCACTTCTACTCCGATCCCCAGAGGGGCTGGGCGTGGCAGGTGCCGCTGCTCACCCTGCCGCGAGTGCAGTTCGTGCTGATGTCGGCGACCCTGGGGGATGTCACCTGGCTGTCCGAGGACCTCAGCCGGCGCACCCACCGCGACACCGCGGTGATCACCGGGGTCGAGCGGCCCGTTCCCCTGCACTACAACTACGCCACGACGCCCGTGCAGGAGACCGTCGAGGACCTCATGGCCACCGGCCAGTCCCCGGTCTACATCGTGCACTTCTCCCAGGCCGCCGCCCTGGAGCGCGCGCAGGCGCTCACGAGCATCAAGCTCGCCACCCGCGAGCAGCGCGACGCCATCGCCGAGATGATCGGTGGCTTCCGCTTCACCACGAGCTTCGGGCGCACCCTCAACCGGTTGGTGCGGGCCGGCATCGGGGTGCACCACGCCGGCATGCTGCCCAAGTACCGCCGTCTCGTGGAGCAGCTCGCCCAGCAGGGGCTGCTGCGGGTCATCTGCGGCACCGACACTCTCGGGGTCGGCATCAACGTGCCGATCCGCACCGTGCTGCTCACCGCCCTCACCAAGTTCGACGGCACACGGATGCGGCAGCTGAGTGCCCGGGAGTTCCACCAGGTCGCCGGCCGGGCCGGGCGGGCCGGGTTCGACACCGCGGGCACCGTCACCTGCCAGGCCCCCGACCACGAGGTGGAGAACGCCCGGCTGGTGGCCCGCGCCGGTGACGACCTGAAGAAGCTCAAGAAGGTGGTGCGCAAGCGCGCTCCGGAGGGCTTCGTGAGCTGGGGCGCCCCGAGCTTTGACCGGCTGATCGCCGCCGAGCCGGAGACCCTCACCTCGAGCATGCAGGTCACCCACGCGATGCTGCTCAACGTGATCGGCCGCGGCGGAGACTCCTTCGCCATCATGCGCGACCTCGTCTTCGACAACCACGAACCGTGGAAGAAGCAGCTCGCGCTCGCCCGCCAGGCCCTCGCGATCTACCGCACCCTGCGACTGGCGGAGATCGTGGTGCAGACCGGCGGCGGGATCGGCGGGGACGCCGACATCCGCTTGACAGTGGACCTGCAGCCGAACTTCGCGCTCAACCAGCCCCTGTCGCCTTTCGCGCTGGCGGTCTTCGACCTGATCGACGCGGAGTCGCCGGTTGGCACGCCGAACCCGACCTACGCGCTCGACATGATCTCGGTGCTCGAGTCGACGCTCGACGACCCACGGCCGGTCATCTCGCAGCAGCAGTTCATCGCGCGGGGCGAGGCGGTCGCCGTGATGAAGGCCGAGGGCATCGAGTACGACCAGCGGATGGAGCTGCTCGAGGCGATCACCCACCCGAAGCCGCTCGAGGAGCTGCTCGGCGAGGCGTTCGACACCTATCGGCGCACGCAGCCGTGGATCGGCGACTTCGAGCTGAGCCCCAAGTCGGTGGTGCGCGACCTCTACGAGCGCGCGATGACCTTCGTCGACTACATCAACTTCTACAAGCTCGCCCGGTCGGAGGGGCTGGTGCTCCGGTACCTCTCCGACGCGTACCGGGCGGCCCGGCAGACGATCCCGGACGACGCCAAGACCGAGGAGCTGGTGGACCTGATCGAGTGGCTCGGTGAGCTCGTGCGCCAGGTGGACTCCAGCCTGCTCGACGAGTGGGAGTCGCTGACGAATCCGGTCGAGCAGGTCGCCGGGGCCGCTCTCGTGCTGCCGCCCGTGCCCCGCGGGGTCACCGGCAACGAGCGGGCGTTCCGCATCCTGGTGCGCAACGAGCTGTTCCGACGGGTGCAGCTCGCGGCGCTGGAGAAGTGGGTCGAGCTCGGCGAGCTCGACTCCGCCGCCGGCTTCGACGCTGACGCGTGGGCCGACGCCCTCGACCCGTATTTCGACGCGCACAACAGCATCGGCACGCACGCGGACGCGCGGAACGCCGCCATGCTCGTGATCGAGCGCGGCGAGAGCGCGTGGGTCGTGCGCCAGATCCTCGCCGACCCGGCTGGCGACCACGACTGGTCGATCACCGCGACAGTGGATCTGGAAGAATCCAACGCCGCCGGTGTTGCAGTAGTCAGGGTGACGTCCATCGGGATGTCGTAGCCCGATGGGAAGAGGCGCAGATGGATGACGCACCAGTGACCACAGCACCAGTGACCACGACGGGCCGGATCCAGGTGATCGACGACGGCGAAGCCGTGCTCGACCCCGACACGTTCAAGGCGGCGTTCCGCACCCATCCGGCCGGTGTCGCGGTGATCACGGCCGATGCGGGCGACGGACCGGTCGGGCTCACCGCCACCTCGGTCTTCTCGGTCAGCGCCGAGCCACCGCTGCTCGTCTTCAGCCTCTCGGCGACGTCGTCGAGCACCCCGACGCTCGTGCGGGCGGACACCGTTGTGGTGCACCTCCTCGCCTCCGACCAGCTCGACATCGCGATCCTCTGCGCGACCAGCGGCATCGACCGCTTCGCCGACACCTCGATCTGGGCGCGGCTACCGACCGGCGAACCCTATTTCACCGCGGTCCCGGTGTGGATCCGCGGGCGTGTCGTGGACCGGATGGAGGCCGGCGGCTCCACCGTGCTCGCCGTGGAGGCTCTCGAGGCGCACACGCCGGAGCGCGGCAGCCCCGAGGTCGACGCCGACGAGTCCCGCCCGCTCGTCTACCACAACCGCACCTGGCACGTGCTCTCGGACACCTCGAAGCTGACCCCGTAGGTCCACGTGGGGAGTCCGACCGAAAAGCTAGCCGCCGTAGCGCTCCGTGCGGATGTCGGTGGGCGGGTAACCCAGGTCGAGTAGCCAGTTCGCGGCGGCCTCGACGAACGGGGTCGCCCCGCACACGTAGGCCAGTGCGCCGCTGTCGGCCGGGAACACCGCGGAGCGCACCGCGGCCAGGTCGAGCCGGCTGGGCGGGGCGCCCCAGCCCTCCGGGGTCTCGCGGCTGAACGCCCAGTCGACGGCGAGGTCGGGGTCTGCTGCGCGCCGCAGCAGCTCCTGCCGGAAAATCGCCAGGCCGGGGGAGCGCACCGCGTACAGGAGCCGGAAGGGTGTGGTGTCGGCCAGGTCACCGTGGCTGCGGATCATCGACATCAGCGGCACCACCCCCGACCCGCCGCCGATGAGCTGCACCGGCCGCTGTTCCGCGTTCGGCCGCCAGACGAACCAACCGCCGGTCGGCCCGCGGATCTCCAGGTGGTCGCCCGGCGCGATCACGTCGACCAGGTACGGTGACACCTCGCCGTCGTCGAGCCGGTCGACCGTCACCGACAGGCTCGTCGACGAAGCGGATGATGCGATCGAATACGATCGCGACGCCGTGTAGCCGTCCTCGGCCCTCACCCGCACGTCGACGTGCTGCCCGGCCGCGTGGCCCTCCCAGCCGGGCACCTCGATCTGGAGTGTCCTGGCGTTCGCCGTCTCGCAGGTCACGGACGCGACGACGGCCTGCCGCCACCCGCTCACCAGTAGCGCTGCTCGAGGAACGGGTCGCCGCGCATGTGATACCCGTTCTGCTCCCAGAACCCCGGCTCGTTGTCGTCCATCAGGCGGAGGCCGTGCACCCACTTCGCGCTCTTCCAGAAATACAGGTGGGGCACCAGCAGGCGCGCCGGACCGCCGTGCTCCGGCGCGAGCGGCTCGCCGTCGAACTCGTACGCGACCCAGGCCCTGCCGCCGAGCAGGTCGGCGAGGGGCAGATTGGTGGTGTAGCCGCCGTAGGAGTGGGCCATCGCGAACCGGTCCACGGTGTCGAGGCCGTCGAGAAGGGTGTCGAGTGAGACCCCGCGCCAGTGTGTGCCGAACTTCGACCAACTCGTCACACAGTGGATGTCGGTGGATACGTCCTCCGCTGGCAGCGCCAGGAACTCGTCCCAGGTCCACTGACGCACGAACTCGGTGTCGGTCTCGATCGTGAACCGCCACCGGTCGCTCTCGACCCGCGGTGTCGGCCCTGTCGAGAGCACCGGGAACGACTCGGTCAGGTACTGCCCGGGCGGGAGGCCGGGGGTGTCCGGCCGGCGGCGGCCGGAGAACCCGGAGGAGAAGAATCCCATACGCCCCACCATATCCCGCGGGGCTTTCCCCTGGCAGGGCCGATGCCTAAGCTGACTGCATGTCCAGCGCCCTCGCCCCGGTGCTCCTGCTTCCCGGTGTCTACAAGACCTGGGAGTTCCTCACCCCCCTCGCCGACGCGCTCAGCCGACTCGGCCACCCCCTCACCCTGCGCCGCGCGCTCCGCGAGTTCGCGCTCCGCAGCGCGGCGATAGCCGCGCTCGCCCGCGACACCGGAGCAAACTCGCGCATCGTCTCGATCAACGAGGAAGACGACGCCGTGATCCCCGGCAACGGACTGCGCGACGGCGCGGTCAACCTCCGCCTGCCCCTGGTCGGCCACTTCCGCCCCCTCGCGGCCCCCCTCCCCATCCGCACGGTGGTCGACGCCGTCCGGGACGATCCTGCCCACAGCGACCCTTCCCACAGCGACCCTCCCCACAGAGACCCTGCCGCCCGTGATCTTGCCCAGGGCAATCCTGTCGACATGGCGTCCTGATGGCGTCGGGGCAGCGGATGTCGCGTGTCGAGCGCCTGGTCCTGACGATCGCGGTCCTCGCGTCGTTCGTCGCGTTCCTCGACGGCTCTGTCATCAACGTGGCCCTCCCGGCGATCACCCGCGAACTCGGCGGGGGACTCGCGGTGCAGCAGTGGGTCGTCGACGCCTACCTGATCACCCTCGGCTCGCTGATCCTCCTCGCCGGGTCGCTCAGCGACGTCTTCGGACGCATCGTGGTGCTGCGCTGGGGCCTCGCCGGGTTCGGGGTCACCTCCCTCGCCTGCGCTGTCGCCCCGACGAGCGAGTTCCTGATTGTCGCCCGCGGCCTGCAGGGGGTCGCGGGCGCGCTCCTGGTGCCGAGCTCGCTGGCGCTGATCCTCTCGACCTTCCGCGACCAGGTGCAGGGCACGGCGATCGGCCGCTGGACGGCGTGGACGAGCGCGGCCTTCCTGCTCGGACCCGTACTCGGCGGGGTGTTCGTCGATCTGCTGAGCTGGCGGCTCGTTTTCGCGATCAATGTCGTGCCGATCGCGATCACGCTGTGGCTCCTGGTGCGTCTGGGACAGCGCGACGAGCATCGCCCCGGGGCCTCGATCGACGTGCCCGGCGCGCTCCTGGCCGTCGTTGGGCTGGGCGCCCCCGTCTTCGCGCTCATCGAGCAAGCCAACTACGGGTGGGCGAGTCCGGTCATCTGGCTGCCGTTCTCCGTGGGCCTGCTCGCCTTCGCAGCCTTCATCTGGCGCCAGCGGGTCGCGACGGAGCCGATGATGCCTCTCGGGCTGTTCCGGGTGCGCAATTTCGGGTTCGGGAACATCGCGACGGTCGCCATCTACGGCGCGCTGTCGCTGGGCGGGTTCGTGCTCACGATCTACCTGCAGAAGTACGGCGGCTACTCGGCGACCCTCGCCGGGGCGGCGTTCCTGCCCGTGACCGTGATCAGCGTGCTCCTCTCGTCGAGGTTCGGCACCCTGTCCGCGCGGTACGGTCCCCGGCGTTTCATGACGGCGGGACCGATCGTGGCCGGGATCGGGTTCCTGTTGCTGACGCGCGCGGGCGAGTCATCCGCTTACCTGACCCATGTGCTGCCCGGGGTGCTGGTGTTCGGTCTGGGGCTCTCGATGACGGTGGCGCCGCTGACGGCCGCAATCCTGGGCTCGATCAGCGCCAGCCAGTCGGGGATCGGGTCGGCGATCAACAACGCGGTGTCGCGGATCGCGGGGCTCGTGGCGATTGCCCTGCTCGGGGTCATCGTGGGGTCGAGCATCGACTCCGGCGGTTTCGAGCGCGGGGCCCTGGTGACGGCGGTGCTGCTGTTCGTGGGCGGTGCGGTGTCGTTCGCCGGCATCCGCAACCCGGCGCGGCCAGCCTGAAGCCCGCGCGGCCAGGTTGAGGCGAGTGGCCCGCTCAGGCCAGCAGCCGCTCGCCGGCGAACGCGAGCAGCACCACGTTGACCAGGGCGGCCGTGATGATGAGCTGGAAGAGCAGCCGGGTTGGGGGTCGCCGCAGCACCAGCACCGTGCCCACCGCGGCGATCGCAAGAGTCGCCGCCAGCCCCGCCCACTGCACCACGGTCGGCTCGCCCGCCCCCGTGACAGCGATGGCGGAAGCCGCGACGAGCGCGGCCCAGGTCGCGATGCCGCTCGCCCGACGTCCGAGACGGTGCGGCAGACCGCTCACCCCGGTTGCGCGATCGTCGTCGAGGTCGGGCAGCACGTTCGCGAAGTGTGCGGCGACCCCGAGGAGCGCCCCGAGGGCGAGCGCCCACGGTGCGGCGAGGGCCGGTTCCGACCGGGCCAGGGTGACGACCAGCGGCAGGATGCCGAAGCTCAGCACGTAGGGGAGCACGGACACCGCGGTGGACTTCAGCCCGGCGTTGTAGGCCCAGGCCGACCCGATGAACACGGTGTGGGCGAGGGTGGCTGCCCAGCCCAGTGGCGCGGTGAGCAGCACGGCAGCGACCGCGCAGGCGATCGCGGCCGAGCGGACCGCGGAGGCGCTGATCTGGCCGAGGGCGACGGGCTTGTCAGTGCGGCCGACCGCGCGGTCCCGTGCGGCGTCGATCCAGTCATTCGACAGCCCCACCGAGGCCTGGTTGAGTCCCACGGCGACGCCGAGCAGCGCCACCCTCCACGGGTCGAGTCCGGCGCCGATCGCCAGCACGACCGAGATGAGCGTGACGGCGATCGCGGGACCCGGGTGGGTGGAGCGGGCGAGGGCGGCCAGGCCGGAAACCAGCGGGGGTGTCACCGGGGCACGAGCAGGAGCTTGCCGATGTGCGCGGAGGACTCCATCCGCTCGTGGGCGAGACGCGCGTCGGCCAGCTCGAACCGCGAATCGATGACGGGCATGATCTGCCCGCTCTCCACCAGCGGCCACACGTTCTCCAGCACGCTACGGATGATCTCGTCCTTCTCGGCGTCCGGCCGGGCGCGCAGGGTGGTCGCGTGGATGCTGCCCCAGGTGCGCATCAACGCCCCCACGTCGAACCCCGACACCGCCCCGCTCTGATTGCCGATCAGGCAGATGTGGCCGTGCCGGGCGAGGGCGGCGATGTCCCTGGCGACGTAGTCGCCGCCGATCGGGTCGAGGATCACGTCAACGCCCCGTCCGTCGGTGGCCGCCAGGATCCGCTCGACGAAGTCGGACTCGCGGTAGTCGATGAGGATCTCGGCTCCCAGCGCCTCGCAGGCAGCGAGCTTCGCCGGAGAGCCGGCCGTGACGGCGACCGTGCAGCCGAGGGCGCGGCCGAGCCGCACCGCCATGGTGCCGATGCCGCTGGAGCCGCCGTGGACGAGCAGCGTGCCGCCGGCACGTAGGCCGCCGAGCAGGAACACGTTGCTCCAGACGGTGGCGATCGCCTCGGGCAGTCCGGCGGCGTCGACGAGGTCGAGGCCGGGTGGCACGGGGAGCAGCTGGGCGGCCCGCGCGAGCACCCGGGTCGCATAGCCGCCGCCCGGCACGATGGTACACACGCGATCACCCACGCTCCAGCCCGTGACTCCGTGCCCCACGCTGGAGATCGTGCCGGAGACCTCCATCCCCGGCCAGTCCGGCGCGCCGGGCGGCGGCGGGTAGTGGCCCTGCCGCTGGTTCACATCCGCCCGGTTCACCCCGGCGGCGGCGACGGCGATGGCGACCTCGCCGTCGGAGGGCACGGGATCGGGGGCTTCCGCCTCGACCAGGACGTCGGGTCCGCCCGGTGAGGAAATCACAATCTTCCGCATGCCAGCACGCTACGCCAAGACTCGGCCGATAGGTTGGGCGTGTGTCGACCAACAACGCCTCCCTCCCCGGCGCCGCACGCCTCGCCGAGATCCTCCCGGGCGCCTGGCGGGTCCGAGCAACCAATTTCCCGTTCTGGGTCACCGCACAGCGCCGTTTCCCTGTCTTCACCTACAGCCTCGTGTCGGCCGACCCGCTCGTGATCGCCGACGACGTGTCCTGGACGACTCCCGACGGCGCCACGAAGCACCTGCTCGGCACCGACCGCTGGACGGGGGACTCCTTTGTGTGGCGTGGCCGCGGGCTGAAACGGCTCGTTCGCAGCGAATGGATGGTGGTCGGCGCCAGCGAAGACGGCAACATCGCCGCCATCCGCGTCGGGAGGTCGTCGATGACCCCGGCCGGCATCGACGTGATCGAACGCTCCGGCGAGCTGATCACCGACACCAGGGCGGTGGTCGCCCGCTCGACCGCACAGTTCGGCTTCACGCCGGAGGACTTCGCGAGCCTCACCTGGTTTGACCGGGACTAGGGCTTCGGCTCGTCGGCCCAGCCGGCGAAGATCGCCGCCAGCACCTCGACGGGCCGCTCGGCGATGGCGAAGTGCCCGCAGCCGGCCACCACCGCCAGCCGCGCAGCAGGCAGCACCTGAGCGAGGTCGTCGAAGTCGCGGGGTCCCACGAAGATGTCCCGGTCACCCCGCAGTGCCACAACCGGGCAGCGGATGTCACTCCACACGGCCACCGCGTCGTAGCCGCGGGTCGCGTCGGCCGCCGCCGCGAACGCCGCGGGGCGCAGGTCGCGAACGGTCGCCGTGATCAGGGACGGCGGCACACGGAAGCCGTGACGGAACAGCGGCGCGAACGCGAGTTTCGCCGCGCCGGTCGCGGCGGCGGTGCGCACCAGCCCCACCCCTGCACGCCCCAGCGCGGTGAGCAGGCGCATGACGCCGAGCAGCGTCGTGAAGGCGGGCATCTCGCCGAAGTTACGCACCGGGTGGTCGATGCTGCGGATGATAGAGAACGTCGTGGGCGACACGACCGCGATCGACCTCGTGCGCTCCGGCGATGTGGCGGCCAGGTGCAGCGCGATCGAGCCACCCAGCGAGTGCCCGACGATCCGCCAGTCCGTGTAGCCGACCGCCTCGACGCTCTCGCGGATGAACGCACTGATCGTCTCTACCGTCAGGCCGCCGCCCGGCATCGACGAGTCGCCCCAACCGGGCAGGTCGAGAAGCACCGGGTTCTCGATCGGGGTTCGAGCGGATGTCGCGGCCTGCAGCAACGGCGTCCACGTGGTCCAGGCGCCTGCCGCGCCATGCAGGAACAGCGTCGCCGTCGCGGAGGTGGGAGAGGCGCGGTGGCGGATGACGCAGCTGCCGAGCCGGGTCTCGACCGTTGTCTCGACGAGCCCGACATCCGCTGCCAGGAGCAGGAGCGGGAACGGAGAATAGGCGGGCGGGGTGGGCTGTGACTCAGGAGACACCGGTGATCTCCTCTCTGATGCGTCGGAGGTCCTCGAGAAGAGAGCCGACGAGGATCCAGTGCCGGGGGTCGGGGCGGGCGATGATGAGGGGCGCCGTGAGGGCCGGCAGCTCGGGTGCGCCGCCGTCGGGGCGTGCGGCACTGGTTCGCACGGCGAGCAGCCGCACGTCGTGGGCGGCACGGCCGAGTTCCGTCGCGATCGCACCGGCGAGCGGATCGTCGGCGAGGGACGCGCTGTGGTTGTCGTGCACTGCCCGCGCCATGCCGATCGTGCGGGTGACGAGGGTCGCGAGTCGAGCGAGCAGGAGGCGGTCGGCCTCGAGGGCCGCGCGATGGTGCCTGCCGCGCGGGTTGAGGCTCAGGCTCTCCGCCGCCGCGTCGACCCGCAGCACCGCGTCGGACTGGAGGTCGCGCAGTCTGCGGGCGCCCTCCAGCATCCCCGCGTGGTCGGCCGGATTGGACAGCGAGGTGGCGAGGTCGTCGAGGGTCACCGCCACGGCCTGGGCAAGCCGCACCACTGCGGTGTGCGCCGGGGTGACGAGCACAGGGGGCACGATGATCGCGTTCACGGTGAGGCCCACGAGGGCGCCGATGACGGTCTCGACGATCCGGTCGAGCGCGTAGGCCGGGGTCTGGGATCCGATGGCGAGCACCAGCATGGCGCTGATCGGGATCTGGTTCGACGATCCGGGGCTCAGACGAAGGGCCCAGGCCACAAGCAGGGCGACCACGATGGCGGCGAGGATCACCCAGGTGGTGGCTCCGAACAGCGCTCCGGCGGTGAACGCGAGCACCACCCCCAGGATGACGCCGATGCTGCGCTCCACCCCCTTTGCGAGGGACTGTGTGACGCTCGGCTGCACGACGAGGAGTGCGGCGATCGCCGCGAAGATCGGTGTGGACTCCTGCACTACGACGGAGGAGAGCAGCCAGGCGGCGACGGCCGCGACAGAGGTCTTGAGCACCTGCAGCAGGGGGGCGCGCGCACTCGAGCGGAGGGAGGCGAACGGGCGCATCTCTGAAGGGTAACCGCGCCGTGATGCGCGGTCACCCTTCAGAGGGCCCATTGCCGGGCCCGCCGCCTCCCGCTGCTACTCGTACCGGAGCGAGTCGATCGGACTCTGCCTGGCAGCTCGGGACGCCGGCAGGGTGCTGGCGAGGAACGCGATCCCCATCACCAGCGCGAAGACGGTGGCAATCGATGCGGGGGCGAAGGTGAGGATCTGCAGTCCGACGAGGCCGGAGAGGAAGCCCTCCGCGAGCACGTTGCTCACCAGGGCTCCCACCGCGATCGCGACGCCGGCCCCGATCGCGCTGCCGAGGAAGCCGATGAACACCGCCTCGGTGCTGAACAACGCGAAGATGCGCCCGCCGCTCATTCCCATGGCCTTCATCAGGCCGATCTCCCTGGTGCGCTCCTGCACGCTCATCAGCAGGGTGTTGATGATGCCGAAGCCCGCGGCGATCAGGGCGATCACGGCGAAGCCGTTGAGCACCAGGATGATGCCGTCGACGACGGTCTGGAAGGTGCCGATCTGGTCGGCCACGGTCGACCCGGTGAAGCCGGCGGCAGTGAGGTCGTCCTTGATCGCGGTGATCTGGCTGGCACTCGCCCCGGCGTCGAACCGCGCTGTGGCGCTGGCGTACTCGGTGGGAGTCGACGCAGGGAGGCCGGTCCGCTGCGCATCGAAGATCGCGGTGGTCAGGGCGTTGTTGGTGCTGGCGCCCGAGCCGATCAGGGTGGGGTTCTGGACGCCGACGACGGTCGCGTCGATCAGGTGCTGCGTGCCGATGGCGTCGGTGACGCCGATCGAGACGGTCTGCCCGACGGCGGCCGCGTTGCTGGCGAAGCCGAGTGTGGGCACGTACGTGGTGGGCAGCACGATCTGCAGGGCGCCGCCGGTCTGGTCGAAGCCGGAGCCGGCCGCGAGGTCGAGGGTGATCCCCGCACTGAACTCGCTCACGGACAGCTGGAACTTGCCGTTGTCCTGCCACTCCACGAAGTCAGGGCGCACAGCGATGATCGCGTCGGCGGAGGTGATGCCGGGGATCGCCGCGATGGTGGCGAGGTCGGCGTCGGTCATGGCGATGACGGTCGACCCGGGAGGACCCTGATTGGTGGCCAGCTCGCTGCCGCCGCCCTCCTCATAGGGGGCCGGGCCGTCGGTCGGGGCGGTGACGGCGGTCGGCTTGAAGACGGTCATCACGTCGGGCGCGCCGATGGAGGATATCTGCGTCGTGATGTAGTTGTTGATTCCTGTGCCGAGGGCATTCGTGATCGTCAGGGTGAAGGCACCGATGAAGATGGCGAGCACGGTGAGGGTCGTGCGGAGCCGGCTGCGGAAGCTGTTTCCCACGGCGGTGCCGAGGATGTCCATGGCCTTCATGCGTGGCGTCCCGCGGTCGCGGCCGGCTCGTCGATCGCGGCCACCAGGAGTCCGTCGTGCAGGTAGATGCGCCGGTCGGCGCGGGCGGCGAGGTCCTCGTCGTGGGTGACGATCACCAGGGTGATGCCCCTCTCACGGTTGAGGTCGAAGAGGAGATCCTCGACGATGCGGCCCGTGGCCGAGTCGAGGTTGCCCGTCGGCTCGTCGGCGAAGATGATGCGCGGCGAGTTGACGATCGCGCGGGCGATGACCACCCGCTGCTTCTGGCCGCCGGACAGGTTGAGGGCCTTGTTGCCCGCCTTGTCGCCGAGCTCCAGCAGCTCGAGGGTGGCCATGGCCACCCGCTTGCGCTCCCGGGAGCCCATCCGCGCGATCTTCAGCGGCAGCATCACGTTCTCCAGCACACTGGCGTTGGCGTTGAGGAAGAACTGCTGGAAGACGAACCCGAAGGTGCGGTTGCGCAGGCTGTTGAGCGCCTTCCCCTTGAGGGTCGCGGCACTGTGTCCGTCGACGACGAGCTCGCCACTCGACGGCGCGTCGAGCAGGGCGAGGATGTGCATCAGCGTGGACTTGCCCGAACCGCTCTTGCCCACGATGGCGACGGACTCCCCCTCGAGGATGTCGAGGTCGATGCCCTTCAGGGCGTCGAAACGGGTATCGCCGCTCCCGTAGTGCTTGGTCAGGTTGCGCGTGGAGAGCACGGTTGCGGTCATGGTGACGAGCTTCGCAGGTGCGGCTGCACGTCGCATCCGCTCTCGGGGGGATCTCGGAGTACACCCGCAGGAGTAGCGAGCAGGTGTCTGCCCTAGGATCACAACACCCGAGGCGCACGCGGCCCGACCCTCGCATTTCTCACTCGTCCCGCACTCGATCCCGCACTCGATCCCGTCCGCACTCGACCCCAGGAGACCCATGTCCGAGAACGTCGAACTCACCGAGGTCTCCATCGCCGCGCCGCCCGCCCAGACGGGGCTGTCCGCCCCCCGCGCCAGCAGCGGACTGACCGGGGTGCTCGGCGTCCCGGCCGGGGAGGGCCCGTGGCCGGGCGTGGTGATGGTGCACGAGGCCTTCGGCGTCACCGACGTGATGCGCAGGCAGGTCGAGCGTCTCGCCTCGGCCGGCTACCTGGTGCTCATGCCCGACCTGTTCACCGAGGGCGGGGCGCGCAAGTGCCTGACAGCAACCTTCCGGGCCCTGATGGCCGGCGAGGGACGCGCGTTCGCCGATATCGAGTCCGCCCGCGGATTCCTCACCTCCCGCGAGGACTGCACCGGCCGCATCGGCGTGATCGGCTTCTGCATGGGCGGCGGCTTTGCCCTGATGACGGCCACTCGCGGCTTCGACGCGGCATCCGCCAACTACGGGCGACTGCCGAAGGACATCGACGAGGCCCTGCGCGGAGCCTGCCCGATCGTGGGGAGCTATGGCGGCATCGACGCCTCGCTGAAGGGTGCCGCAGCAACTCTCGACGCCTCCCTCGACCGCCTCGGCATCGCGCACGACGTGAAGGAGTACCCGGACGCCGGGCACAGCTTCCTCAACGATGCCGAAGGAGGCCCGCGCCTGCTGCGGCCGATCATGCGGCGTGTGCTCGGCGCGGGTCCCCACCCGGAGTCCGCTGCCGACGCGTGGGCGCGCATCGAGGACTTCTTCGCCGAGCATCTGGCCGCGGAGGCCGTGCAGCCGAACTAGGCGTGCAGCCCGACATCCGCTCGGCAGGATCAGCCGTGCGGGGGAGGCGACCCGCCGGAGGTCGCCACGGAGATGGCGTCCGCCGCCCGCACCAGGGTGAGGTGGGTGAGGGCCTGCGGGGTGTTGCCGGCCTGGCGTCCGCGGGTGGTGTCGTACTCCTCGCTCATCAACCCCACATCGTTCGCGAAGGAGAGCAGCCGGTCCATGAGGGCGGTTGCGTCGTCGAGCCGGCCGCTGCTCGCGTACTGCTCCACGAGCCAGAATGAGCAGGCGAGGAACGGATGTTCGGCTCCCTCGAGTCCGTCCACACCGGACTGAGTGCGATAGCGCATCAGTAGGCCGTCCTGGAGGAGCTCCGCCTCGATGGCCGCCACCGTTCCCAGCATCCGCGGGTCGTCGGCGGCGAGGTAGCCGACCTGCGCGAGCTGCAGCAGGGAGGCGTCGACGCTGGAGCTGCCGTAGTACTGCGTGTAGGTGTTGCGCTCGGTGTCGAAGCCGTCGCGCTCGATCTCTTCGCGCACCTCGTTCCGCAACCGCAGCCAGAGGTCGACCCGCCCGGGCAGCCCGTGGTCGTGCACGGCCCGGATCGCGCAGTCGAACGCCGCCCAGACCATCACGCGGGAGTGGGTGAAGTGCTGGAGGGGTCCGCGGATCTCCCAGATGCCGTTGTCGGCCCGCTGCCAGTTCTCCTCGACGTAGCTCATGAGCGACAGCTGCAGGGGCCAGGAGAACTCGGTCTCCTCGATGCCGATGTCCCTCGCCCGCGCTAGCGCGATCATCACCTCGCCGAACACGTCCCCCTGGTACTGGGCGAAAGCGCCGTTCCCGACGCGCACCGGGGACGCCCCCTGGTAACCGGGCAGAGAGTCGATCTCGGTCTCGGTCAGCCGTCGTTCCCCGGCGATGCCGTACATGATCTGCACGTCGGCAGGGTCGCCGGCGATCGCGCGCAGCAGCCAGCGCCGCCAGCCCTCTGCCTCCTGGTCGAACCCGTGGTCGAGCAGTACGTGCAGGGTGAGCGAGGCGTCGCGCAGCCAGACATAGCGGTAGTCCCAATTGCGGCCGCCGCCGAAGTCCTCCGGCAGGCTCGTCGTCGCGGCGGCGACGATGCCGCTGGTGTCTTCGTTCGTGGGCGCCCTCAACACCAGGAGCGACCGGTGGACGGCGTCATGGTACAGCGGGGAGGCGATGCAGGAGGAGGCCCAGTTCACCCACCAGGCGCGGGTGTCCTCTATCCGCTGGCTCACGTCGACGGCCGGGGGAGTGGGGCGGTGCGAGGGGAACCAGGTGAGCGTGAGGTCGACGGTCTCGCCCTCGGCGACGGTGAACGCCGAGACGTGGTGGTGGTTGACGGCGGTCAGCCGGGGTCCGCGCACCACCACGGCGTCGGGGCCGGCGACGGCGACCAGCCCGCGCATCCCCTCCTCGTCGGTGGCCTGACGCACCCACGGCATCGCCGCGGCGTAGTCGAAGCGCAGCGCGAGCTCCTGCACGAACGGCACCTTCCCGCTGATCCCGCGGATGCGGCGGATGATGTCGGCCCGGCGGTCGCCGTGCGGCATCAGCTCGATGACCTCGGCCTCACCCGTGGGGGTCACCCAGCGGGTCACCAGGATGAAGGTGTCCTCCACGTAGGAGCGCGAGGTGGAGAGCACCTCGCCCCACGGCGCGAGCTTCCAGCGGCCGTGGTCCTCGTCGCCGAGGAGGGCCCCGAACACCGACGGGGAATCGAAGCGGGGAACACAGAGCCAATCGATGCTCCCGTCGTTTCCGACGAGGGCCGCCGTGTGGCTGTCGCCGATGAGCGCGTAATCCTCGATAGCCAGTGCCATGCCGCAACTCTAGGCAGTCCCGGCCGGCCATTGCCACCGTCTCACTGGGTGGCGGGCGTAGGGTGACGCCATGAGAACGCGACGCACCGAACGAGAGCCGGTCGGACCGGGCCAGGAATCGGTGTGGGACTACCCCCGTCCGCCGCGGGTCGACACCGAGACCGAGCGGGTGACCGTGACCCTGGGCGGGGTGCTCATCGTCGACACGACCGCCGCGGTGCGCGTGCTCGAGACCAGCCACCCTCCCGTGTACTACGTGCCCAGAGCGGATGTCGCCGACGGGGTGCTGCAGAGCGCGGCGGGCGACTCATGGTGCGAGTTCAAGGGACGGGCCAAGTACCTCACCCTCCGTGGCGGCGACGCCGTCGCGGACCGTGCCGCGTGGTTCTACCCCGACCCGACACCCGGGTTCGAGCAGCTCGCCGACCTCGTGGCGATCTACCCCTCCGCGATGGACGAGTGCACCGTTGGCGGCGAGGTCGTGCGCCCCCAGGAGGGCGACTTCTACGGCGGCTGGATCACGTCCCGCGTCGTCGGGCCGTTCAAGGGAGCGCCGGGCACCCTCGGCTGGTAGCGCCGACCCGCGCGGCCGGGTCCGCGCAGCGGCACCCGGTCGGGTGGAAACTAGTCCAGCCCGGCCACATTGAGCAGTTCGGCGAGGCCCGCGCCGTCCGGGGCATAGACCCAGGGCACTCCGCTGCGGGTGCCGTGCTCCTCCGACTTGGACCGACCACCGGCGAGCACCGCTTCGCTGGTGGAGAGCTGGCGGATGGCGACAGCGAGCACGCTGTCGGGGTGCGTGCTCACGAAGGTGCCGTACAGGGCCTCGTCATGCTGTCCATCGTCGCCGACCAGGAGCCAGCGCACCTCGGGGAACTCCGTCGCGAGTCGCTTCAGGGTGTCCCGCTTGTGGTCGGTGCCACTGCGGAACCAGCGGTCGTGAGTCGGCCCCCAGTCGGTGAGCAGCAGCGGGCCAGCCGGGTAGAGGTTGCGGGACAGGAACCGCGAGAGGGTCGGCGCGACGTTCCAGGCGCCCGTCGAGAGGTAGATCACCGGGGCGCCGGGATGGTGGCGGGTGAGGCGCTCGTAGAGCACGGCCATGCCGGGCACGGGGCGCCGCGCGTGCTCGTCGAGCACGAAGGTGTTCCAGGCGGCCAGGAAGGGCCGAGGGAGTGCCGTGACCATCACCGTGTCGTCGATGTCGGAGATCACGCCGAAGCCGACGGAGGTGTCGACGATGAACACTGGCGCGTCCACCGGGTCGGACTCGTCGGTGCGGATCGTCACGGTGTGCCAGCCCGGCTCGAGGTCGAAGTCGAGCCGGACGTCGACGACCCCGCCCCGGTCGGCCGTGACACGCCGTTCGACCCCGCCAATCGAGATGGTCACGGCGACATCGTTGACCGGGACGCTCGTGAAGCTGCGCCAGCCCCGGATGCTCGTGTATCCGGCCTCGCCGGGTGGGGAGGGTCGGGTGAGCATCACCCGGCAGAGGACACGCACCCAGCCGGGGGCGCCGTAGCCCGTGTAGGGGATCACGGTCGACGTGAGGCCGCGCTTGCGGGCCACACGCTCCCGCAGATTGTGCATCCGGTCTTCGAATCGAGCGGCGAAATGCAGGATGGGCTCGGCCGCGGTTGCGGGGTTCATTCCTTTGGGGGTTCGCGCCATACCCCCAGTGTTCCACGACGAACACTCGCCTTGATGCGAAAACAAATCGACTTGATCTCAACGAATATCGAAAACAGGGCACTCATGTCTGCCGGGACGAAGCGAGACAAGCTAGAATTCGATCCCGTTGCCCCAGTTGACTCGTATTGATGAAAGGAACCCCCGTGCCTTCACACACCGCCGGTGAAACCTCCGCGAGTGCCGTCGCGCTGCTCCGGAACGAACCCGTGCAGGCGCGAAGCACCGCGCGCCTCACCTCCCTGCTCGACGCGGCAGCGGCCGTCGTCGACGAGATCGGTTACGAGCGGCTGACCACCGCAATGATCGCTGAACGCGCCGGGTCCTCCATCGGCACGGTTTACCGCTACTTCCCCGACCGCATCGCGGTGCTGCACGCACTGAGCGGGCGGTCGATGTCCCGGTTCATGACCGAGGGTCTCCCGCTGATCGAGGCAGAGGGCATCTCGACATGGACGGATGCCGTCGGCGCTGCACTGGACTACTGGGTCGACGCCTACCGCTCGGAGCCCGGCTTCCGCGCCCTGCGATTCGGCGACGTGCTCGACCTTCGTCCGCGCATCGGCGACCTCACCAACAACGGGGTCGTCGCCTCGGCGATCCTCGCGGTGCTCACACGCAGCCATGGAGTCGACGGCGGCGAGGAGTCCCAGTTCCGACTCGAGGTCGCGCTCGAGCTCGCCGACTCGCTTCTCGCCCGGGCCTTTGCCTTCGACCTGGCCGGCAACGCCCGGTTCATCGACGAGGCACGGGAGAACGCCACGGTCTACCTCGAGCGCTTCATGGGGAACCAGCGGGGCGAATCGTAACAGAGAGCAATCCGCGTTTGCAGTCGGCTTCGAAGAGTGTTTGAGTAATTCGAGTCGCTTGCCCGGCACGTGTCGATTCGCGGTGTTCCCGCGAGGAATGAGCCCTCCATGATCGAGTTCCGCTCGGTGACCAAGAAGTTCCCCGACGGGACGGTCGCCGTGCGCGACTTCGACCTGGTGATCCCCTCACGCAAGACGACCGTCTTCGTCGGCAGCTCCGGCTCCGGCAAGACGACTCTGCTGCGGATGATCAACCGGATGGTCGACCCGACCTCTGGGTCGATCTCGATTGACGGCGAGGACACCTCGACGCTCGAGCCCGTTGCCCTGCGTCGGCGTATCGGCTATGTGATGCAGAACTCCGGACTCCTGCCGCACTTCAAGGTGATCGAGAACGTCGCCACCGTGCCGATCCTCAACGGCGTGCCCCGGCGGCGGGCGCATCAGGAGGCCCTCACCCTGCTCGACACGGTCGGCTTGGACCGGTCGCTAGCCGACCGCTACCCCAGCCAGCTCTCCGGTGGTCAGCAGCAGCGCGTCGGGGTCGCCAGGGGGCTGGCCGCCGACCCCAACATCCTGCTGATGGACGAGCCATTCGGCGCCGTCGACCCGATCGTGCGGGCGGAGCTGCAGGTCGAGCTCATCCGGCTGCAGCGCGACCTCGACAAGACCGTCGTGTTCGTCACCCACGACATCGACGAGGCGTTCCTTCTCGGCGACCAGGTCGTGATCCTCGAGACCGGCGGGCTCATCGCCCAGGTCGGATCCCCGAGCGAGATCATGGCCGCGCCGACGAACGAGTTCGTCGCGAACTTCATCGGGGCCGAGCGCGGTAAGCGGGCGCTCAGCATCCGTTCGACCGGCTCGGGCGACATCCTCGTCGACAGCTCAGGACGGGCGGCAGGGATCCTCGTCGCGCCGACAGCACCGGATGCCGAGTGAACTGGGTCGCGAACAACCTCCCGCTGATCCTCCAGCGCACCGGCGACCACCTTGCGATCGCCGTGCCGGCGATCATCCTGAGCTTCGTCATCTCGATCCCGATCGGCTGGGTGGCTCACCACTACCGCTGGAGCCGCGGGACTGTGCTGACCTCCATCGGCCTGCTCTACGCGATCCCGTCGCTGCCGCTATTCATCGTGATCCCGCTGATCGTCGGCACAGGATTGCGGTCGCCGGTCAACCTCGTGGTCGGACTCACGCTCTACGGTATCGCCCTGATGGTGCGCTCGACCGCCGACGCCCTCGGGTCGGTCGACTCCAACGTGGAGCAGTCGGCCTCGGCCGTCGGCTTCTCGGCGTGGCAGCGGTTCTGGCGCGTCGACCTGCCGCTGGCCGGGCCCGTGCTGCTCGCGGGAATCCGGGTCGTCTCGGTGAGCACCGTCAGCCTGACCACCGTCGGGGCGGTGATCGGCATCAGCAGCCTTGGGTCGCTGTTCACCGACGGGTTCCAACGCAACATCACCGCCGAGATCTACACCGGCATCGTCATGACGATTCTCGTCGCGCTGGTGCTCGACCTCATCCTGGTGATGATCGGTCGGGCACTGATGCCCTGGATCGGCGCCGTGTCGCCCCGCAGAGCCGCACGAAACGCCCGGGCCGCCCGCCGGTCCGGCGAGGTGACCGCATGAACTTCCTCATCGAGGCATTCCAGTTCATTTTCGACCCGGCCAACTGGGGCGGATCCGGCGGCATCGGAGTTCGCCTCGTCGAGCACCTCTGGGTGAGCCTGCTGGTGGTGGTCATCGCCGCCGCGATCGCCATCCCGGTCGGATTCCTCATCGGGCACACCGGCACGGGCAAGAGCATCGCCGTCATCGGATCCGGCGGGGTGCGAGCACTCCCGACGCTGGGGCTCGTGACCGTCATCGCCCTGAGCGTCGGGATCGGCCTCACGGCCCCGATCATCGCCCTCGTGGTGCTCGCCATCCCCTCGATCCTCGCCGGCGCATACTCGGGCTTCGAGGCGATCGACCGCCGCACCATCGACGCGGCGCGCGCCGTGGGACGCACCGAGTGGCAGATCGTCACAGCCGTCGAGCTGCCCCTCGGCCTGCCCCTGCTGATGGGCGGGCTCCGGTCGGCATCGCTCCAGGTGATCTCCACCGCCACACTGGCTGCCTATGTAGGCGGCGGCGGGCTCGGCGGGTTCCTCTTCACCGGCCTCCGCACCAACGACTATCCCCAGATGCTCGCCGGGTCGATCCTCGTGATCGCCCTGGCGCTCCTCTCCGAGGGATTTTTCGCCATCCTCGAGAGAGTCACCGTGCCCGCCGGCGTGCGCGCCGGACTCCCCACCAGTGTTCGCGCGAGGCCGTCCCGGTCCCGCGCGACTGCGGCTTGACCGCACCAGAGTAAAAAGAGAAAGAAGCACCAATGTTCACAGCACACAAGGGCCGGCTCGCCATTGGCGCAGTCGCGGTTGGGGCGGTCCTCGCCCTTTCAGGGTGTTCCTCGAGTAATCCCGTCGACCCGGGCACGTCGTCGGGCGGCGGGTCGGAGACCACGCTCGTCGTCGGATCGCAGGCCTACTATTCGAACGAGATCGTCGCCGAGATCTACTCGCAGGCGCTCGAGGCGGGCGGTTACACCGTCGACCGCCAGTTCCAGATCGGCCAGCGCGAGATCTACCTGCCGGAGATCGAGTCCGGCGCGATCGACGTCTTCCCCGAGTACATCGGCAGCCTGCTCCAGGCCCTCGACTCCACCGCCACCGGTGGAACCGAGGACGAGGTCTACACCGCGCTCCAGGCCGCTGTGCCGGACGGCGTCTCGGTGCTCACCCCCTCAGCGGCGTCGGACCAGAACTCCTGGACCGTGACCAAGGCATTCGCCGAGAAGTACAACCTCACCGACATCGCGTCTCTTGCGAACGTCACCGAGCCGATCAACGTCGGAGGCAACTCCGAGCTCGAGACGCGCCCCTACGGTCCGTCGACCCTCAAGTCGAAGTACGGCATCACGACCGCCGGCTTCACTGCGGTGGAGGACAGCGGCGGCCCGCTGACGGTCAAGGCACTCGTGGACGGCGATATCCAGCTCGCCAACATCTACACGGCCGACCCGAACATCGCATCGAACGACCTCGTCGCGCTCACCGACCCCGACGGGCTCTTCCTGCCGGACAACATCGCGGCGGTCGTCTCGGCGAAGGTCGACAGCGGAGCCCAGGAGATCCTCAACAACGTCGACGCTGCCCTCACCCAGGAGGACTTCGTCGGCCTGAACGCGGAGAGCGTCAACGATCAGAAGTCGTCGGCGGTCATCGCGACCGAATGGTTGAAGGCGAACAACTTCGACTGATCACTGATCTGATCTGACGTGAGGACGAGAGCGGATGCTGCGGCATCCGCTCTCTTTCATGTGTCTTGTCGTCACGTGCGCGGTGTGCCGTCGCCCGGCGCACCCATGTGCTTGGCCTGACTGCGTTCGATGAGTTTCTTCGCCACGAACGCGAGAACGAGGAAGCCCGCGATGACGCCGACGAAGAGGTAGCCGGCCCCGTGGAGGTTGTCGGAGAGGTCGCGGTAGGTGCCGGCCGCGAGCGAGCCGACGGTCACGTAGGTCGTCGCCCAGATGACGCAGGCCGGGACGGTCCAGGCCATGAACCTGCGGTAGCGCATGGTACTCATGCCGACGGTGACGGGGATGAGCGAGTGCAGCACCGGCAGGAAGCGGGAGATGAAGACGGCGATGCCGCCGCGACGGTCGAGGTAGTTCTCCGCGCGGGCCCAGTTCTTCTCGCCGACCCGCCGGCCCAGGCGGCTGCGACGCAGGCGGGGGCCGAAGAAGCGACCGATCGCGAACCCGATGCTCTCGCCCGCCAGGGAGCCGACGATGATGCTGGCGACCAGGCCGAAGTACTCGACGAGGCCGTCGACCGCGGTGCTCGCGACGATGACAATGCTGTCGCCGGGGATCACGAGTCCCACGAAGAGGGACGTCTCGAGGAGCATCCCGAGACCCGCGAGCAGGGTGCGCGTCAGCGGATCGACGCTCTGCACGAGGTCGAGAATCCAGTTCAGCGCATCGGTCATCCGTCGAGCGTACCGAGCGGGCGTGACAGTCTGCCGAGGCGGTTCCTCCAGCGGTGCAGACGGCCGGGCAGCTCGGCGGTCGCCGGACCGTCCACCCAGGCCGTGACGATGCGGATGCCGTGCAGGGCGCTGAGCGCCCACACCTCCAACCCGTCGAGCCCATCGGGGGTGACCGCCTCATGCAGCACCTCCACCCCGAGCGCGGTCGCGACGGTCACGAGGGTCGCGGCCGTCACGCTGTCGACCCGGTCCAGGCCGGCGTCCGGAACGCACAGGGAGTCCCCGCGCCACCACACGAGGGAGGAGTAGGCCCCCTCGATCACAAAGCCGTCCGTGGAGCAGATGACGGCCTCATCGGCGCCGCGGTCGACGGCGAGCTCCCGGACCGCGAGGAGCCTGGTCAGGTCGGGGCCCTTAGTGCGCGGCACGGTGCGCGGGTCGGGGCCATGGTGGGTCGCGAGCCGCACTGAGGTCGTTCGCGCCGGGGCGGGCCGCGACAGGTACGCGAGCCGGGGCGCGCCGTCAGCCGCCACACGCAGCTCGACCCGGGGGAACCAGACTCCGCACCGGGGGAGCAGCGCGACCGCCGCGTCCCAGAAGGCAGCGGGGTCGTCCCGGGGCCCGGCCCCGGAAATCGCCCCGAGGAAGCGGGAACGGTGCAGGTCGAGGGCGAGGACAGAGCCCTCGTCGACCAGCCAGGAGTCCGCGACCGCGACGGCGCCAAAGGACGGGGCATCGGACGGCGTCGGTTCGAGTCGGCCACCGTCCCACGTCCAGGTCGACGTCCAGGTCGAGTGCGGGGACTGGGGCGGTGAACTCATAGTCTTAGGCTATGCGCCCACGGATCCTGCGATATCGCGTCGAGGGTTGGACCGACCCGGAGTGCCTCTTCACGGCGGAGTTCGCCTCGTCCGATCGGGCCTTCTGGCTTGACTCCGGCCTATATGCCGAAACGGGCATGAGTTATCTCGGGGTGGGGGTCGCGACGGTCACGGCGGAGTCGGGAGCCGGGCACGTCCGCCACAGCGAGCGCGGGCGGATCGAGGGGAGTGTGTTCGACTTCCTGCGCGTGGAGACGGGCGCGCAGCGGGGTGCCGCGGTGCCGGGTCATCCGCTGGGGTGGGTGGGCTGGCTCGGCTATGAGCTGCGGCACGACAGCATGGGCACGCGCCCGGACACCCGGCACCGGGCTGCAGCCGGGCCGGTGGATGCCGCTGCAGTGGTGGACGCTGCGGTGGTGCAGGTGGACAGGGCCGTTGCCTTCGACCACGCCAGCCGCACCGTCGAGCTCATCGCGATCGGTGACGAGTGGAGCGGCGACCTGGCGGGGTGGCGCGACGCCATGCTCGAGCGCATCGCAGACCTCGCAGATGCAGACGCCGGCGCTGTAGGTGTGGGCGCTGTGGATGTGGGTGCTGTGGATGTGGGCGCTGTGGACGTGGGCGCTGTGGACGTGGGCCAGCCATTCGGTGAGGCCGGGCCCCCGACATCCGCCGCACTGCACATCGTTGGTGCCGTTGCCATCTGGCGGGACACAGACGAGGCATACCTCGCGAAGATCGGGGCCTGCCTCGAGGCGATCCGCGAGGGTGAGGCCTACCAGCTGTGCCTCACGACGGAGGTCTCAGTGGACCGGCGTCCCGACCCCGCCGAGGTGTGGCTGCGCCTGCGCGCGTCGAGTCCCTCGCATCACGGAGCATTCCTGCGCATCGGGGACACGACCCTGCTCAGCACCTCGCCGGAGACGTTCCTCACGATCACCCCCGGCGGCGTCGTCGAGTCCCGGCCCATCAAGGGGACCCGGCCTCGCGGCACGGACCCCGCCGACGACCTGCGGCTGCGGGCGGAGCTGCTCCACAGCGAGAAGGAGCGCGCCGAGAACCTCATGATCGTCGACCTGATGCGCAACGACCTCGGCCGGGTGTGCGAGGTGGGGTCGGTGAGTGTGCCATCGCTGCTCGCGGTCGAGAGCTACGCCCACGTGCACCAGCTGGTCAGCCGGGTGCGCGGCACGATCGCAGCCAGCCTCGGTCCGATTGACGCGGTCGAGGCGTGCTTCCCGGCTGGATCGATGACGGGTGCGCCCAAGCGGCGGGCGACCGAGCTGCTCGACGCGCTTGAGCGGCGCGACCGCGGACTCTATGCCGGGGCGTTCGGCTGGTTCGGCGTCGACGGCAGCGTCGAGCTCGCGATGACCATCCGCAGCATCGTCCTGCGGCCCGACGGGGCGACGGTCGGCGCCGGCGGGGGGATCACGGCCTCGAGCGTGCCGGTCGAAGAACTCGCCGAGGCGAAACTCAAGGCGGCGGCGCTCCTCGCCGTGCTCGGGGTGGGCGCACAATCCGGCACCCCTCGCGTTTAGTACCCTTGACTGGGCGCGCAGCCGCCCGAGCACCCCCTTCAGCACCGGATGAGAGTTCCATGGCACACGATCACGACCGCGAGCACGACCGCGACGACGAGGAACGGTACGACTTCAAGGCACTCGAGGCGAAGTGGCTTCCACGCTGGGAGGCCACCAAGCCGTTCAGCACCGCCGACACGGCCGACAAGCGCCCGCGCAAGTACGTGCTCGACATGTTCTCCTACCCCTCCGGCGACCTGCACATGGGCCACGGCGAGGCCTACGCCCTCGCCGACGTGGTGGCGCGGTACTGGCGCCAGCAGGGCTTCACCGTGCTGCACCCGATCGGCTGGGACTCCTTCGGTCTGCCGGCCGAGAACGCCGCCATCCAGCGCGGTGTCGACCCCCGCGAGTGGACCTACGCCAACATCGCGCAGCAGAGCGTCTCGATGCGGCGCTACGCGACATCCGTCGACTGGGACCGGGAGATCGCCACGAGCGACCCCGAGTACTACAAGTGGAACCAGTGGCTGTTCCTGAAGCTGTACGAGAAGGGCCTCGCCTACCGCAAGGAGAGCTGGGTCAACTGGGACCCCGTGGACCAGACCGTGCTCGCGAACGAGCAGGTGCTGCCAGACGGCACCTCCGACCGCTCCGGCGCGGTGGTGGTGAAGAAGAAGCTCACCCAGTGGTACTTCAAGATCACCGACTACGCCGACCGCCTGCTTGACGACCTCAACCAGCTCGAGGGCTCGTGGCCGGCCAAGGTGCTGACCATGCAGCGCAACTGGATCGGACGCTCGATCGGCGCCGACATCGACTTCGTGATCGAGGGCCGCGCCGAGGCCGTCACCGTGTTCACCACCCGAGCAGACACCCTGCACGGCGCGACCTTCATGGTCGTCGCCCCGGACTCCGAACTGGCTGCAGAGCTGGTGGCGGATGCTGCACCTGCGGTGCGGGAGCGGTTCGCCGATTACCTGACCCAGGTGCAGAAGACCAGCGAGATCGAACGCCAGGACGCGACCAGGGAGAAGACGGGTGTTCCGCTCGACCGGTTCGCGATCAACCCGGTGAACGGCGAACGCCTGCCGATCTGGGCCGCTGACTACGTGCTCGCCGACTACGGCCACGGCGCCGTGATGGCCGTGCCCGCCCACGACCAGCGCGACCTCGACTTCGCCATCAAGTTCGACCTGCCCGTGCGGGTGGTGCTCGACACGAACCAGCCGGTGACCGGCGCGATTTCCGTCATCCCGCTCGACGATGACGGAGTGCCCTATCTGCCGGACGATCTCCCGCCGCTTGACCCGAAGGCCACCGGCGTCGCCCTCGCCGGCGAGGGCCGGATGATCAACTCCGGCCCTCTCAACGGGCTCAGTAAGTCGACCGCGATCAAGCGCATCCTCGAGCAGTTGGAGACCGCGGGCACTGGCCGCGCGGCCAAGAACTACCGCCTTCGCGACTGGCTCATCAGCCGCCAGCGCTACTGGGGCACCCCGATCCCGATCATCCACGGGGCCGACGGCGAGCTCATCCCCGTGCCATTCGACCAGCTTCCCGTCGAGCTGCCGCCGACCGAGGGCCTCGACCTCAAGCCGAAGGGCTCCTCCCCTCTGGGGGCTGCCACCGACTGGGTCAATGTGACCAACCCGGTGACGGGCGAGCCGGCGCTGCGCGACCCGGACACGATGGACACGTTCGTCGACAGCTCCTGGTACTTCCTGCGGTTCCTCAACCCGAAGGATGCCACCCAGGCTTTCGACCCGAAGGCGGCGGACCTCTGGGCGCCCGTCGACCAGTACGTCGGCGGCGTCGAGCACGCGATCCTGCACCTGCTCTACGCCCGCTTCATCACCAAGGTGCTCTTCGACCTCGGCTACGTGGGGTTCACCGAGCCCTTCAGCGCCCTGCTCAACCAGGGCATGGTGCTCTCCGGCGGCAAGAAGATGTCCAAGAGCAAGGGCGGGGTGAGCCTCGGCAGCGAGATCGACACCTACGGGGTCGACGCGATCCGCCTCACGATGGTGTTCGCCGGGCCCCCGGAGGACGATGTCGACTGGGAGACCGTGTCGCCGTCTGGTTCCGTCAAATTTCTGGCCCGCGCCTGGCGCCTCGCTGGGGACGTGACGAGTTCGCCCGAGGTGGATTGGAAGACGGGGGACGTGGCATTGCGCCGCGCCACCCACCGCTTTCTCGCCGAGACGCCGGCCCTGGTCGAGTCGTTCAAGTTCAACGTCGTCATCGCGCGGATCATGGAACTCGTGAACGCGACGCGGAAGGTCATCGACACCGGCGCCGGGGGCGGGGACGCCGCCGTGCGCGAGGCGACGGAGACGATCGCCCTCGCCCTCAGCCTCTTCGCGCCCTACACGGCCGAGGAGATGTGGGAGAAGCTCGGCTACACGGGTTCCGTCGCGCTGCACGGCTGGCGCAAGGCGAACCCGGTG
>JACMNE010000090.1 GCA_014378715.1 Microbacteriaceae bacterium | reverse complement strand
GCGCGGCACCTCGATCGCGCCAACGGGCGCGTCTCGGCGGCCCAGCTCGGCGCGGACGAGTTCGTGGGCCCGCCGCTCGGCGGGGTGCTCGTCGCGCTCGGCACCGCACTGCCGCTGCTCGCCTCCGGTGCGCTCTACGCCGGTGCCGCGCTCTTCTTCCTCGCGCTGCCCCGGCGGTCGAGGGCAGCGGCGCGGGAGGCGGGAGCTGAGCGGATGCTGTCGGCGCCGATATCTGCCTTCTCGATGGTCATCGAGGGAGCTGGCTGGCTGCGCGGGCACCGGCTGCTGGGCGGGCTCGCGATCGTAGGCGGGCTCGCGAGTGTCGCGTATGCGGCGCCGTTCGCGGTGCTGGTGCTCGTCGCGACCGAAAGGCTCGGGCTCGATGCGGCGGGATATGGCGTGCTGCTGGCGGTCTCTGCACTCGGCGGGCTGGTCGGGTCGTTCGTCACGGCGCGGCTGCGGGGGCGGTGGGGGTACCGGCGCACGATCGTGGGGAGTGTTGTGCTCGGAGCGGGGACGATGGCGGCGCTGGCTGGCGTGACGGTGCCGTGGGTCGCGGCGGTGCTGCTGGCCGGGTACATCGGGCACGCGGTCGTCTGGGGCATCTGCGTGAGCTCGCTGCGGCAGCGGCTGGTGCCGGATCGACTGCGCGGGCGGGTGAATGCCAGCTCGAAGCTGGTGAGCCTGGCCGGGCTCACGCTCGGGGCGCTGCTCGGCGGCACGCTCGCGTCAGGAGTCGGCCTGGCGGCGCCCTTCGCGCTTGCGGCGGTGCTGTTCGCCGGCTGCGCGGTAGCGGTGCGGGCGCTGCTGCGGCCGGACTCCTGAATTACACGTGACTTAGGCCAGGATCGCTCCGAAGTGGGCGGCGAGGGTGGCGGTGTGGGCGGCGCGGAGCTCGTCGATCGTAACCGTGAACTGGTCCTGCACCTCGAGCTCGCCGGAGCGGTCGGTGACGCCGATGCGGATGACCGGATACCCCCGTCCCTCGCACAGGCCCTGGAACTTGACGTCGTCCTCGCGAGGCACCGTGACGATGACCCGCCCGGTCGACTCGCTGAACAGCGCGGTCGCCGCGTCGACGCTGTCACGGCTGATGATCTCGTCGAGCCACACCCGTGCTCCGACTCCGAAGCGCATCACCGCCTCGGCGAGGGCCTGGCCGAGTCCGCCATCCGCGAGGTCGTGGGCGGACGCGACGAGTGAGGTCTCCCCTCCCGCGGAGATGAGGGCCGCGAGCGCCATCTCGGCCGGGAGGTCGACGATGGGCGGCACCCCGCCGAGGTGGTCGTGGATGACGCCAGCCCACGCCGAGCCGTCCAGCTCCAGGCGGGTGGTGCCGAGCAGGTAGATGTTGTCGCCCTCGTCCTGCCATCCCGACGGGATGCGACGGCCGACCTCGTCGATGACACCGAGCACGGCGACCACGGGGGTCGGGTGGATCGGCACGTCGCCGGTCTGGTTGTAGAACGACACGTTGCCGCCGGTGACGGGGATCTCGAGCTCCATGCACCCGTCGGCGATCGCCTCGACGGCGCGCGAGAACTGCCACATCACCTCGGGGTTCTCCGGGGAGCCGAAGTTGAGGCAGTCCGACACGGCCACAGGGGTCGCGCCCGTCACGGCCACGTTGCGGAACGCCTCGGCGAGAGCGACGCGCGCCCCGGCGTAGGGGTCGAGCTGGCAGAAGCGCCCGTTGGCGTCGGTCGCAACGGCGAAGCCGAGCCCCGACTCCTCGTCGACGCGCACCATCCCGCCGTCGTCCGGGAACGACAGTGCCGTGTTGCCCATGACGTAGCGGTCGTACTGGTTGGTGATCCAGCTCTTGTCGGCCAAGTTCGGCGACCCCAGCAGGGTGAGGAACTGTGCGCGGAGCTCGTCGGGATCGGTCGGGCGGGGGAGAGCGGATGCCGTGTCGGCCTGAAGCGCGTCGATCCAGGTCGGGTAGGCGATCGGGCGGTCGTAGACCGGGCCGTCGACGGCTACCGTGCGGGGAAGCACGTTGACGATCTCCTCGCCCTGCCAGTTGATGACGAGACGGCCGGTGTCGGTGACCTCGCCGAGCACGGAGGTCTCGACGTCCCACTTGGCGGT
>JACMNE010000089.1 GCA_014378715.1 Microbacteriaceae bacterium | reverse complement strand
GTGCGAGCGGATGAGGCGGACCGTGCCCGTGTCGGGGAGAACGTGCGCTGGTTCCCGGCCGACGACCTGCCGACCCTGGCCTTCGACCACAACCTCATCGTCGGGTACGCCCTCTGGCGGCTTCGCACGAAACTCGAGTACGGGCGCATCGCGCACGCGTTCCTGGGCGAGCGGTTCACGCTCTCCGAGCTGCGCGAGGTGCACGAGACCGTGCTGCGTCGCCCACTCGACCCCGCGAACTTCCGCCGTCAGGTGGAGTCGAGCGGCACGATCGTGGCCACCGACGACGTCGTCAGTGGCGGACGCCACCGTCCGCCCCGCCTGTACCGCTACGCGATCCCCGGAGCCGGCCTCGTCGACAACGGTCCCCTCACCTCCACCCGACTCCCGCAGTAGACCCAGCAGCGAAGGAACCACCGTGGCCTCGATCGACACGACCATCCAGCTCATCCGGGCCGGCGCCCCCGGTACGACATGCAGCCCGGCGCTCGCTAAGGGCCCGTGGGAGTCCGACGCGGCACCGGAGCCCGGGTACGGGCCCGGCTCGTCGATGGGCGACATCCTGCCGACCGGCTCCCCCCGCCAGGGCCAGTTGCCGGCCGAATACAAGGACGCCTCGGCAATCGAGCTCGACGCCCGGATCGTCGCGGCGAAGGCCACACTCGGCGACCGGGTCGTCGTGCTCGGCCACTTCTACCAGCGCGACGAGGTCATCGCCCACGCCGACTTCGTCGGCGACTCCTTCCAGCTCGCCAACGCGGCGCGGGCCAGGGCCGACGCCGAGGCCATCGTCTTCTGCGGTGTGCACTTCATGGCGGAGACGGCCGACATCCTCGCCCGCGACGACCAGGCGGTCATCCTACCCAACCTTGCGGCCGGCTGCTCGATGGCCGACATGGCCGACATCGACTCGGTCACCGAGTGCTGGGAGGACCTCGCCCGCCTCTACGGCACCGAGCCGGACGAGACCGGCCGGGTGCCGATCATCCCGGTCACCTACATGAACTCCTCCGCCGCACTCAAGGGATTCTGCGGCGAGAACGGCGGCATCGTCTGCACCTCGTCGAATGCCGCGACCGTGCTCGAGTGGGCGTTCGAGCGCGGGCAGCGGGTGCTCTTCTTCCCCGACCAGCACCTCGGGCGCAACACGGCGAAGGCCATGGGGGTGCCGCTCGAGCGGATGCCGATGTGGAACCCACGACGCGAGCTCGGCGGCAACACGGAGGCCGAGGTAATGGATGCCCGAGTGATCCTCTGGCACGGATTCTGCTCCGTGCACAAGCGATTCAACGTCGGCCAGATCGAGAAGGCCCGCGAAGACCACCCCGGAGTGCGCGTGATCGTGCACCCGGAATGCCCAATGCCCGTCGTCGATGCCGCCGACGAGGCCGGGTCGACCGACTACATCCGCAAGGCGATCGGGGCCGCGACCGAGCCCACCGTGTTCGCGATCGGCACCGAGGTGAACATGGTCAACCGGCTCGCCGCCGAGTTCCCTCAGCACACGATATTCTGTCTCGACCCGGTGATCTGCCCATGCTCCACCATGTACCGCATTCACCCCGGCTACCTCGCCTGGGTGCTCGAAGGCCTCGTGCGTGGCGAGGTCATCAACCGCATCTCCGTCGGCGACGACGTGGCCGTTCCGGCCCGGGTCGCCCTCGAGCGGATGCTCGACGCCCGGCCGGGAGCCTGACATGTCGCACATCGTCGTCGTCGGATCGGGCATCGCCGGCCTCAGCGTCGCCCTCGAGGCGGCGCGAACCCATCGGGTCACCCTGGTGACCAAGACCGAGCTGGCCGAGAGCAACACCCGCTACGCCCAGGGCGGCATCGCGGTGGCGATGTTCCCCGACGACAGTGCGGAGTCGCACGCCGCTGACACTATCGCCGCGGCGGCCGGCCTCGGCGACCCCGAGGCGACCCGGGTGCTCTGCTCTGAGGGACCGCAGCGCATCCGCGAGCTCATCGCGCTGGGCGTCGCCTTCGACCGCCACGGCGACGAGCTGGCCAGGGGCCTCGAGGCCGCCCACTCCAGCGCCCGCGTGCTCCACGCCGGCGGGGACGCCACCGGGGCCGTGATCGAGGCGGCCCTCGTCGACGCCGTGCGCCGCAGCGCCATCGACGTGCGCGAGTTCACCTTCGTCGCCGACCTGGTCGTGCGCGGCGGGGCGGTGCGCGGCATCGAGGCCATCGGCTCAGACGGCAGCTCCAGCATCATCGAAGCGGATGTCGTCGTGCTCGCCAGTGGCGGAGCCGGCCAGTTGTTCCGCCACACCACCAACCCCTCGGTGGCCACGGGGGACGGCGTCGCGGCCGCGTGGCGGGCCGGGGCGGTGCTCGCCGACGTCGAGTTCTACCAGTTCCACCCCACCGCGCTCGCGGCGCCCGGCAACTTCCTCGTCTCGGAGGCCGTGCGCGGAGAGGGCGCCGTGCTGCTCGACGCCTCGGGCAGCCGGTTCATGACGAGCATGCACCCGCGGGCCGAGCTCGCCCCCCGCGACGTCGTCGCCAGGGGGATCGCGGCGCAGATGGCGGCCCAGGGGGGATCGCCCGTGTGTCTGGACGCCACCGCTCTCGGCGCCGAGTTCCTCGCCAGGCGCTTCCCGAGCATCGACCGGTCCTGCCGGGCGTTCGGCCTCGACTGGAGCCGCGAGCCGATCCCGGTCACCCCGGCCGCCCACTACTGGATGGGTGGGGTGCGCACTGATCTCCTCGGTCGCACCTCGATCCGTGGTCTCTTCGCCGTCGGCGAGGTGTCCTGCACCGGCGTGCACGGTGCGAACCGCCTCGCCTCGAACTCCCTGCTCGAGTCGCTCGTCTTCGCCTCCCGCGCCGCCGAGCTGCTCACCGGCAGCTCGGTCGAGAACGTTCTCGGCGGCTGGCCGGTCGCCGCGCCGGCGACCGCGACCCTGCCCGACCCGGTCGACGAGGCCACCACCGAGGTGTCCCGCGACACACTGCGCGAGCTCGCCTGGACGTCGATCGGCCTCTACCGCGACGGGCCGGCCCTCGCCGAGGCCGCGGCACGGCTCGCCACCTGGCGCGTCACGGGCGACCCGGGGAACCACGGCTCGGACGTCGTCGGCATGCGGGAGAGTGCGAACCTGCTCGAACTCGCCCGCATCATGGTCGCCGCGGCGGCCGCCCGCGATGAGTCGCGGGGCGCGCACTCCCGCACCGACTTCCCGGCCGAGGGCGCCGGATTCGTGCGCCACCTCTCGTGGGCGCGGCGCGGAGAGTCGACATCCGCTGACCAGGCAGGGACAGCTACGGCACAGACCCACAAGGAAGCGGTTCCCGCATGACCACCATGACCCACAGCCCGACCACGTCCACCATGACGGCGGCGGCCGTCGACGCCGTCGTGCGAGACGCGCTCGAGGAGGACGCGCCGTGGGGCGACATCACCTCGGAACTGCTGATCCCGCCCGGGGTGCAGGCGACCGCCCGGCTCGTCGCGCGGGAGAGCGGCGTGCTGAGCGGCGGAGGGGTGTTCGCGGCGGCCATGCTCGCCGTGGACCCGGCCATCGAGGTGCACCTCGCGGCCGCGGACGGAACGCGCTTCGCCGAGGGCGAGGTGCTGGCGACTGTCCGCGGCTCGGCCCATGCCGTGCTCCGCGCCGAGCGCGTCGGCCTCAACCTCGTGCAGCGGCTCAGCGGCATCGCGACCGAGACGGCCAGGTATGTGAGCGAGGTCGTCGGAACATCCGCTCGCATCGTCGACACGCGCAAGACAACGCCTGGCCTGCGGGTGCTCGAGCGCCACGCCGTGCGCTGCGGCGGCGGGCACAACCACCGATTCTCGCTCTCCGACGCCGTGCTGGCGAAGGACAACCACCTCGCGGTGCTCGCCTCGCAGGGGATCGGGGTGACCGAGGCGCTGCTCGGCCTGCGGGCGCGCCTGTCGCACACGACCCATCTCGAGGTCGAGGTCGACCGCGCCGACCAGATCGAGGCGGTGCTCGCGGGCGGCGTGGACACGATCATGCTCGACAACTTCACTCTCGCCGAGCTGCGGGAAGGAGTCGCCCAGGTCGCGGGACGCGCCATGATCGAGGCGAGTGGCAACGTGTCGCTCGCGACCGTGCGGGCGATCGCCCTCACCGGGGTGGACATCATCTCGGTCGGGGCGCTGACGCACAGCGTTCGCTCCCTCGACCTCGGGCTCGATGTCGACATCGATGTGCCCGCCGACGTCTCGTGAGCTCCCTGCCGTGATCTATCTCGACAACGCCGCGACCACCGGGGTGCGCCGCACTGTGCTCGAGGCGATGTGGCCCTACCTCACCGAGGAGTTCGGCAACCCCTCGAGTCAGCACGAGCTGGGACAGCGTGCCGCATCCGCTCTCGCCAACGCCCGCGAGCGCGTCTCTGCGGTACTCGGCTGCCGTGCGGCCGAGGTCACGTTCACCTCGGGCGGCACCGAGTCAGACAACCTCGCCGTCAAGGGAGTTGCGCTCGCCGCCCCGCGCGGCCGGCACCTGGTCGCCAGCGCGATCGAGCACGAGGCCGTTCTCGAGAGCTGCGCCCACCTCAGGAGAGAGCACGGATTCGCCGTCGACCTCGCGCCGGTCACCTCCGACGCTCTGGTGCGAGCCGCGGATGTCGCGGGGCTGCTGCGACCGGACACGACCCTGGTCTCGGTGATGTATGCCAACAACGAGGTGGGCACGGTGCAGCAGGTCGCGCTCATCGCGGAGGAGGCCCACCGGGTCGGCGCCGTGATGCACACGGACGCCGTGCAGGCCGCAGGGTGGCTGAGCCTCGACGTCGGAGCGCTCGGTGTCGACGCGCTCTCCGTCTCCGGCCACAAGCTCGGCGCGCCGAAGGGCATCGGAGCCCTCTACCTGCGCCGCGGGACCCGCGTCGAGCCGGTCCTGCACGGCGGTGGGCAGGAGCGCGGGCGCCGCTCCGGCACCGAGAACGTGGCGGGCGCGGTCGGGCTCGCGGTCGCCCTCGGGCTCGCCGAGGCGGCTCGCGCCGACCGCGCCGCCGCGTCCACGCTGCTGCGCGACGGCTTCATCGCGCGGGTGCTCGCGCGGGTCCCCGGTGCCCGTCTCACCGGACATCCGCTCGACAGGTTGCCCGGCAACGCCTCGTTCTGCTTCCCCGGGCTCAGCGGGGAAGCCGTGCTGCTCGAACTCGAGCGGCGCGGCGTCGTCTGCTCGAGCGGGTCGGCCTGCGCGGCCGGGCGCGACGAGCCATCGCACGTGCTCCTCGCCCTGGGCCTCGACGGGCCGACGGCGCAGACGGCCGTGCGCTTCACGCTGTCGACGGAGACGACCGGAGTCGAACTCGAAGCCGCGGCCGACGCGTTGAGTGAGTCCGTGGCGAGCCTCGGCGCGCTGTCCACCGGCTGACCGGGCGCGGCGGGGGATACTGGGTCCATGCCCCTCTTTCGTGACGAAGCCGTGGTGCTCCGCACGCGGAAACTCGGCGAGGCCGACAACATCGTCACGCTCCTGAGCCGCAACAACGGCAAGTTCGCTGCCGTCGCGAAGGGCGTGCGGCGTACCGAGTCCAAGTTCGGGTCGCGGCTCGAGCCGTTCATGGTCGTCGACGCGCAACTGTTCGAGGGCCGCACCCTGCACACCGTCACCCAGGCCGTCACGCTCGGCTCCTACGGCGCGAAGATCGCCGCCGACTACCCGAGCTACACCGCGGCGAGCGCCATGGTCGAGACCGCGGACAAGATCACCGCCGAAGACGGCTCCCTGCAGCAGTACCTGCTGCTCGTGGGCGCGCTCCGCTCGCTGTCCCGGCACGAGCACGGGCCCAGCCTCACCCTCGACTCCTACCTGCTGCGCTCGCTGAGTGTGGCCGGCTGGGCGCCCAGCTTCTTCGACTGCGCCATGACCGGCGCGCCCGGCCCCCATTCGGCCTTCGTGGTGCAGCTTGGCGGGGTAGTTGCCGACGAGGTCGCCCCGCCCGGCACCCCGCGGCTCGACGCCGCCACCCTCGGCCTGCTCTCCGCCCTTCTGACGGGAGACTGGCCGAGCGCGGATGTCGCGGACGACCGCACCCGGTCGCGGGCGAGCGGCGTCGTTGCCGCTTACGCCCAGTTCCACCTGGAGCGGTCACTGCGCTCACTCGAGCACGTCGACCGCCGGCCGGAGAGCCAGACGCAGGAGAGGGCAGGTCGATGACCGAGAAGACGCACCCGGAGTCGATCGACTTCAAGCCGATCGACTGGACCGGGCTCTACCCGCCGGCGATGCCGCGGCGGGCCGTGCCCGAGCACGTCGCCGTGGTGATGGACGGCAACGGGCGCTGGGCCAATGGCAAGGGGCTCACCCGCATCGAGGGGCACAAGGCCGGGGAGGCCGCGCTGCTCGACGTGGTCGCCGGCGCCATCCAGATCGGGGTCAAGCACCTGAGCGTCTACGCGTTCTCCACAGAGAACTGGAAGCGCTCGCCCGAGGAGGTGCGGTTCCTGATGGGTTTCAACCGCTCCGTGCTGCACCGCCGCCGCGACCAGCTCAACGACTGGGGTGTGCGGGTGCGCTGGGCCGGCCGTCGCCCGCGACTGTGGGCATCGGTCATCAACGAACTCCAGTTCGCGGAGCGCCTCACCGCGGACAACTCCACCCTGACCCTCACCATGTGCGTCAACTACGGCGGGCGCACCGAGATCGCGGATGCCGTACGCCAGCTCGCGGAGGAGGTCGCGGCTGGTCGGCTGAAGCCGTCGGGCATCACGGAGAAGACGATCCAGCGCCAGCTGTACATCCCCGACCTGCCCGACGTGGACCTGTTCGTGCGCAGCTCGGGGGAGCAGCGCACCAGCAACTTCATGCTCTGGCAGAGCGCCTATGCCGAGATGGTGTTCCTCGACACCCTGTGGCCGGACTTCGGCCGCGCCGAGCTCTGGCGGGCCATCGAGCTGTACGCGTCCCGCAACCGCCGCTTCGGCGGGGCCATTGACGCGCCCACCGCCTGAGCCGACCGGCCGGGCATCGGGCGGGCGTCCGTCCGTTGGATGACTCAGCGCGCCGCGTCGGTGAGAGGGCCGGTGACCCAGGGGACCGAGCATGTCACTAGTCTGGCGGCATGACTGACAGTGCAGGGCGTGACCGGATACACCCGACGCTGGCCGGCCCGATCAGGACGGGCATTGTCGGCTTCGGCCTCTCGGGGCGTGTGTTCCACGGTCCGTTCGTGGCGGCGGACCCTGCCTTCTCACTCGACGTCATCGCGACGGCGGACCCGGGCCGGGCCGCGGAGGCCCGGGAGCGCCATCCGGGAGCCCGCATCGTGGCGACACCGTCCGAGCTGATCGCGGGCGGCGACCTCGATCTGGTGATCCTCGCGTCGCCGGCCCACGTGCACCTCGAGCAGGGCCTTGCGGCGTTCGCAGCGGGGCTCGCCGTGGTCATCGACAAGCCGTTCGCGGCGTCGTCCGCAGAGGGAGAGCTGTTGATCTCGGCGTCCGAGCGGGCGGGGCGGCCCCTCATCGTCTTCCAGAACCGGCGCTGGGACAGCGACTTCCTCACGGTGCGGCGGCTGCTCGGCACGGGGGCACTCGGCACCGTGCACCGATTCGAGTCGACCTTCGAGCGGTTCTCGCCCGCGGTGCGGGACCGCTGGCAGGACACCACGACGACCAGCCAGGGGGCCGGTATCGTCTTCGACCTCGGCAGCCACCTCATCGACCAGGCGCTGCAGCTGTTCGGCCCGGCAACCGTTGTGCATTCCGAGACGTCTGTGCTGCGGATCGGGGGAGTCAGCGACGACGAGGCCTTCATCTCGCTGCTGCATGACGGGGGCCTGCGCTCGCACCTGACCCTGTCGCGGATGGCCGCGCAGTCCGGGCCGCGATTCCGAGTGCTGGGATCCGCCGCCGCGTACTCCGTGTCCGGGGTCGACGGGCAGGAGCCGGCGCTGAAGGCCGGGGCCCGTCCGGACGACGACGGCTACGGGGTCGAGCCGGCCACCGCCTGGGGCACCCTCGGTGACGGGGTCGGCGCCCCGGTGCCCGTGGAGTCTGAGCGCGGTGACTACGGTGCCTTCTATCGGGGCGTCGCGGCGACGCTGCTCGAGGGCGCGCCGTCACCGGTCGACCCGGCCGACGCCCTCGCGGTGCTGCGGATCATCGAGCGGGTCCACGGGATCGCCTCCGCCCACTGAGCGCTGGCCTCGGGCATCACTCACCCGGCCACGCGGGTTCTGGAGCCATCCCGAACAATGAGGGCCGGCGCGGCCCCACTCGCGACGGATCCGGGCCAGTATGGACGCATGACGTACCCCGCCCGCAGCTCCGTCCGCAGCACCGCGCCCGCGGCATCCGCTGCCCTGGCAAGCGCGAGGGCGAGCTTCGGTGACACGCACGGCTACCTCGCGGCCGCCGCGATGGGGGTGCCGACCCGCGAGTCCGTGGCCGCGCAGAAGGCCGACCTCGACGATTGCGCCCGGGCGGCACGGTCGCCGCGCGACTACGAGGGCGCGATCGAGCGCAGCCGGGCACACTACGCGGCGCTCGTCGGCGTCGACGTCGACCGGGTGGCGATCGGGTCGCAGACGTCCGTGATGGCAAGCGTGATCGCCGCAGCAGTCCCGCCCGGCGCCGAGGTGCTCTGCGTCGACGGGGACTTCACCTCGATCGTCTTCCCGTTCCTCCAGGCCCCGGCCGTGCGGGTGCGCCACGTTCCCCTCGAGGACCTCGCGGCCTCCATCACCGACGCCACCTGGCTGGTCGCCTTCTCGCACATCCAGTCGGCGACCGGCCGGGTAGCGGATGTCGTGTCCATCGCCACCGCTGCCGCGGCCCACGGGGCGTTCACTCTCTGTGACACAACCCAGTCCGCCGGGGTGCACCCCGTCGACGCGGCAGCGTTCGACGCCACCGTCTGCCACGCCTACAAGTGGCTCTGCGCGCCGCGCGGCGCCGCGTTCCTCACCGTCACCGCCCAGTTCCAGGAGCGCCTCACGCCGGTGCAGGCCGGCTGGTGCGCCGGAGCGGATGTGTGGCAGTCCTGTTACGGGCCCGAGATGCGCCTCGCCGCGACAGCGCGACGCTTCGACGTGTCACCGGCCTGGTCCGCGTGGGTGGGGGCGGAACATCCGCTCCAGATGTTCGCCTCCCTCGACATCGACGAGGTCTGGCGGTACGCGAGCGGGCTCGGGGACGAGCTCTGCGACGCGCGCGGGATCCCACGCCAGCACCAGGCGATCGTCACCTGGGCAGACCCGGAGGGGCACGACCTCGCCAGGCTGACGAACGCCGGAATCCGCGCGTCCTGGCGCGCCGGGCGTCTGCGGGCCGCCTTCCACCTGTGGAACGACGCCTCCGACGTCGTGGCGGTCGTGAACGCCCTGCGCTGAGGCCCTTCGGTAGGCTGGGGGTCTCGCCCCGATCGTGCATCCAGCACGGCACCATTTTGGAGTTCCTGTGGCCAACGCCTCCCGTCTCGACCCCGTCATCAACCTCGCCAAACGCCGCGGGTTCGTCTTCCAGGCGGGGGAGATCTACGGCGGATCCCGCTCGGCGTGGGACTACGGGCCGCTCGGCGTCGCGCTCAAGGAAAACATCAAGCGGCAGTGGTGGCAGTACATGGTGCAGGGCCGCGACGACGTCGTCGGCCTCGACTCGAGCGTCATCCTGCCCCGGCAGGTGTGGGAGGCCTCCGGCCACGTCGAGGTCTTCAGCGACCCGCTTGTGGAGTCGCTGCACACCCACAAGCGCTATCGGGCCGACCACCTGCTCGAGCAGTACGAGGAGAAGCACGGGCACCCGCCGGAAAACGGCCTCGCCGACATCCGCGACCCCGACACCGGAGCGCCCGGGTCCTGGACGGAGCCGCAGAACTTCTCCGGGCTGCTCAAGACCTTCCTCGGCCCCGTCGACAACGAGGAGGGCATGGCGTACCTGCGACCGGAGACCGCCCAGGGCATCTTCGTCAACTTCGCGAACGTGCTCGGTGCCAGCCGCCAGAAGCCCCCTTTCGGCATCGGCCAGATCGGCAAGAGCTTCCGCAACGAGATCACCCCCGGCAACTTCATCTTCCGCACCCGCGAGTTCGAGCAGATGGAGATGGAGTTCTTCGTCGAGCCGGGAACGGATGAGACCTGGCACCAGTACTGGATCGACCACCGCCTCGCGTGGTACACCGACCTCGGCATCCACCCGGAGAACCTGCGCCTGTTCGAGCACCCAGCCGAGAAGCTCTCGCACTACTCGACCCGCACCGTCGACATCGAGTACCGCTTCGGATTCCAGGGCAGCCAGTGGGGCGAGCTCGAGGGCATCGCCAACCGCACCGACTACGACCTGAAGACCCACTCGGCGGCCTCGGGCACCGACCTCTCCTACTTCGACCAGACCAAGAACGAGCGCTGGTTCCCCTACGTGATCGAGCCGGCGGCCGGGCTGACCCGCTCGCTCATGGCCTTCCTGGTCGACGCCTACTCCGAGGACGAGGCGCCGAACACCAAGGGCGGAGTCGACAAGCGCACCGTGCTGCGGCTCGACCGGCGCCTCGCGCCGATCAAGGTCGCGGTGCTCCCACTGTCGCGCAACGAGCGGCTGTCACCGGTCGCCCGCGCGCTGGCCGACGACCTGCGCAAGATCTGGAACATCGAGTTCGACGACGCCGGCGCCATCGGCCGCCGCTACCGCCGCCAGGACGAGATCGGCACGCCGTTCTGTGTCACGATCGACTTCGACACCCTCGACGACAACGCCGTGACGGTGCGCGAACGCGACACCATGGCGCAGGAGCGCGTCTCCCTCGACCGGCTGCGCGGCTACCTCGCCGAACAGCTCATCGGAGCGTGACAGAGGGAATACCCGCGGTCCGCGCGGAGTTGAGCGACAGGTGAATACAGCAATCAAGGTCGACATCTGGTCCGACGTGCAGTGCCCGTGGTGCTACATCGGCAAGCGCAAGTTCGAGGCGGGCGCCGCCGCTTTCGACGGTGAGGTCGAAGTGGAATACCACAGCTTCGAGCTCGCCCCCGACACTCCGGTCGACTACGAGGGCACCCCGGTGGAGTACCTGAGTCAGCGCAAGGGGATGCCGGTCGACCAGGTCGAGAAGATGCTGGAGAACGTCGTCGGCATCGCCGCAAGCGTCGGGCTCGAGTACCACTACGAGCACGTGCACCAAACGAACACGATCAAGGCGCACGAGCTGCTGCACTTCGCGAAGGCACAGGGCCGCCAGCTCGAGATGAAGGAACGCCTGCTCAAGGCGTACTTCGTCGACGGTGCGCATGTTGGACGAATCCCCGACCTCGCCGACCTGGCTGCGGAGATCGGCCTCGACCGCGAGGCCGTGGTCGCCGTGCTCCAGGCGGAGACGCACCTCGCCGACGTCCGGGCTGACATGGCGCAGGCCGTCGCCTACGGCATCCAGGGGGTTCCCTTCTTTGTCATCGACGGTCGCTACGGGGTGTCCGGCGCGCAGGACGCGCAGACCTTCACCAACGTGCTCGAGAAGGCACGGGACGAGAACGGGGACGACGCGTGACCGGCCAGGGGATCCTCCCCCTGATCGCCGTCGGCGACCCGGATGCGACCGCCTGTGTCGGCGATGTCTGCATGGTCCCCGAGCACAACAGCCAGTCCGTGGTGAACCGCAGGATCGACGAGGACGCGGTCTGACCCTCCTTCGGGGAACTTGACGCTGTGTCAAATAGTCGGGTAGCCCCGGCCTCTTCAGCCGTGAGACCGGCATCCGTCACCCCACCCGAATCCGACGGCGGTACCCCCTAACGGTCTCGGTCGCCCCCCCCTTCCGTTCCCCCACTCGGGGAGGGCTGTGCTCGTCCACCACGCGGGAAAGCGCTCCGCACTCGGCGTGGGCATCCGGATGGCCACCTCCGAGATCCTGGTGCTCGTCGACTCGGACACCTCGTGGTTGCCGGGGCTGCTCGAGAATGCGCAGAAGCCCTTCTCCGACCCGTTCGCCGGCGGGGTGAGCACCCCGCAGCACGTCCACGAGCGCCCCCCCTCGGCGCCGAGCCGGAGCCGGAAGGGAACCCCGAATTCCTGCGCGAGGGATACGCGGTGGCCGGGGTGCGCATCGCCGCTCTCGGGGCGGCATTCACGTCCGACTCCG
>JACMNE010000088.1 GCA_014378715.1 Microbacteriaceae bacterium | reverse complement strand
TCACCGTCGTCGACCGGAGCGAGAAGGCGCTCGAGCTCGCCGCGACCCTCGGCGCCCACCACACGGTGCTCGCCACGAGCGACGCCGAGGTCGAGAGTCGGGTGATGGAGATCACCGGCGGGGGCGCACACGTGGTCTTCGACTTCGTCGGCGAGAGCGGCGCGGAGCTGCTCGCGCCGAAGCTGCTGCGAGGCCGCGGGTCGCACTACGTGATCGGCTACGGCGGCACCGTGAGCCTGCCGACGATCGACATCATCTCCCGCGAGATCAACGTGATCGGCAACCTCGTCGGCACCTACACCGACCTCGTCGAACTGATGACGCTCACCGCTCAGGGCCGGGTGACGCTGCACACCGCCGTGTACCCGCTCGACGCGGCGCTTGACGCGATCGCCGACCTCGAGGCGGGACGGCTGATCGGGCGCGGCATCCTGGTTCCGTAGATACTCCCAGCGTCGTCGCAGCAGACTGGCGACATCCGCTTGTCCATGTTCGAAGGAGAATCATGTCCCCGTACGACCAGATCGCCGTCGTCCCCGGTTTCACCCTCACCAGCACCGACGTGGCCGACGGCGAAGAGCTGCCCACCCCCCAGGTGAGCGGCATATTCGGTGCCGGCGGGGCGGACACCAGCCCGCAGCTGTCGTGGAGTGGCTTCCCGGCAGAGACGAAGAGCTTCGTCGTGACCATGTACGACGCGGACGCCCCGACGGCCAGTGGGTTCTGGCACTGGGCCGTGGTGGATCTGGCAGCGGATGTCACGTCGCTCGCCACGGGCGCCGGAGACTCGGATTCCTCGCTGCCCTCCGGTGCGTTCCACCTGAAGAACGACGCGAGCCTGGCCCGGTTCCTCGGCGCGGCCCCGCCGGCCGGACACGGCAAGCACAGCTATCACATCGCCGTGCACGCGCTCGATGTGGAGTCCCTCGGGGTCGAGGCGTCGGCCACGCCCGGGTTCCTCGGCTTCACCATGTCCGGTCACACCCTGGCGCGGGCCGTCATCTCCCCGTGGTGGGAGGCGGTCGCCTAACCCCCATGCGTTGGCGCGCAGGCCTCACACCCCGTTGGGGTCGACGATGTAGTCCCAGAGGCCGGCCATCTTGAAGTCGTCGATGCCGCACTGGATCGTCACGCCCAGGCCGGTCGCGCCCGTCACCCGTGCCTGGAAGCTGGCGAGGTCTGGTGGTGGGTGCCGTTCACGGCGAGGTAGCGGAAGTCGTTGATCGCCAGACATCCGCTCACCGCGTTGAGCTTCTCGACGAGGTCGTGGTTTGGCCCTCGCCACTTCTTGGGGGCGACCGGGTCGAGGTCGGGGTTGGGGTGCAGGTTGAGCAGCGCCCGCACCGCGACCCCCCGCCCGGCCGCCGCCTTCAGCACGGCGAACCAGGTGGCGTCGCCCGGCTCGGCCGCCCTCGGTGGGTAGCTCTTGACGTGAGCGGATGTCGCGGTCCGCGGCATCGGAGTGTCACCGTGCGCCTCGAACCACTCTTCGCCGCTCATTGCCGTGGGCTCATTGCCGTGGACTCATTGCCGTGGATCAGAGCGGGATCAGGGCCGCACCTGGCGGCCCGAGATCGGGTCGTAGGCGACTTCGGCGGGGACCACCTGGTCGGTCGGGAGCACTTCGACCCACTGGTCGAAGACCTCGAAGTCGCCCTGAGATGCGGCCCGGAATCCGCCCTGCAGCGGGCCCTGGTGGGCGTTCGCATTCATGCCGAACTTGGTGTCGGCCTTGTTGTCCTGCTTCACCGCCTCGGAGATCTCGTCCTGGTCGGTGATCGTCTGTGGGGTCTTGGTGATCGACTCGAAGGCGGTCGTCGGGGTGCCCTGCTCCTCGCGGTGACCCTGCTGGGCCGCGCGGTGGAACTCGACGATCTTCGGCACGATCTCGTCGTTCAGGAGCTTCTCGAGCTGGCGGTTCGACGCCAGCGAATCCCAGACATCGTTCGTGTAGCCGTCGAAGTCGGGCAGCTTCTGCCGGATGCTGTCGAAGATGAACGTGGTCGGGGTCGGGTTTCCGGTGGCGCTCAGCGACGCGGGGTGCACGGCGGACTCGGTGACGGAGTGGTCCGCATTGGTGGTGAACGCGACATCCGCTGTCATTCGGGCGGTCACCTGGCGCACGGCCTTGACGAGGTCGTGGTGGTAGCCGGCGGTGATGCGGTCCTGGATTTTCTGGGACCGCCAGCCGAGGAGCGGCTGGTAGACGCCGAACACCTCGCTGTCGTAGGGCAGCACCGAGGTGTAGTCGGCGAGGTTGGTCATCTTGCGCATCGGGTCCTCCAGGGTCCGCCGCCGCCGCACGGTGCGAGGCGCTCGCGTCTCGCGGGGCCGGTGGGGATCCGTCGGGTGCGAGCGCACGCCCACCGTATTCCGCCGGCGGAATGCCGCGGATCGGGGCTAGCCCGGGGCGGGGAGGGCCCTGCTACCGCGAGGCCGCTATTCGACGACCTCGATCGCGGTGGTCGTCTGCACGTTCGCGATCGCCTGCACTCCGGCGACGGCGAAGACCGCGACGAATCCGACCAGCACGATCGCCAGCAGAACGTGGGCAGGTGACCGGGTGGGGTGTCGGGTGGGGTGTTGGGTGGATTGTTGGGTGGATTGTTGGGTGGCAGGAAACATCGACGTCATGGTCGTCCTCGGGGGTAGACGCAGTGCGCCGTGGGGGCGTCGCACCGGCATTCGGGTAAGCGAGCCGGGGTGGAGTTTCGGGTTCCGTCCCAGCGCGGCCGCGCGCATTTCGGGTGCATCGCGGCTCTTGCAGTCTAGTTTTCCTCGACTTGGAACGGGGTGGACAGAAGCCCCCATCTTCCCCCCAGTGCAGGGGGAAACCGGTCTGTGCACCCCTGCACCTGACTGTCACACTGGAGCCAGGGGACGGGGAATTCCATATCGAAGAAGCGACGTAAAAGAAATTCGGGGGCACCGGGGTCGCGGGGCAACAACCGTGCTGAGCGATTCACCGCGGTGCGGAGCGAGAGCAAGCCCACGTCGACGTTCCGGCAGTACACCGGGCACGGCTGGCGCCGCTTCTTCCTCCTTGTGGCTGCTGTCATCGGCGTGATCGGCGTGGGCGGAGCGATTCTCTGCTTCACTCCGGTTCCCATCCTGATGCTCTTCCCGGAGAGCGGGCTCACCACGGTGATGCTGATGTTCTTGGCGCCGGGGCTCTTCTACCCGTTCGCGATCGTTATCTTCCTCTACGGCTTCCAGCCGAAGTGGCTCAGCGCCGACAGCGTGTATTTCAGGATCAGCGGACCGGCGGCGTTCTTCTGCCTGAGGATGGTCGGGGTCACCTTTGGCAGCATCGGATTTTTTGGCAATCCCCCGCAGGAGGTCGTCGACGTTCTCGGGGCGTCGATGCTGGGTTTCGTCGCCCTCAGCATCACGATCGTCGCGGTGGGCGCGTGGGAGAGCAATCTCCTGATCGCCATGCTGGGCCTCGGCGTCATTGCCGCTTGGGCGGGCATCACCCTCGCGACCCGGCATCTCAGTCCCGCGCGAATCGCCGCGGAGGCTGCGCAGGACGCCCCGGCTCCCCGTACGCCCCGCACCCCCTGAGCAACCGGCCCCTCACGGCGTCTCCGGCAGGTCGTCATTCAGGAGTGCGGCGCCGAGACCCCCGGCATCATTCAGGAGTTTCGGCGTTAGTCAGGTGAGCGGATGTCGCGACCCCCCGTGATCACAGGGGCCCACATCACTCCCCACCCCGAAACTCCTGAATGATGAAGAAGCCGGGACCCCGGAACTCCTGAATGATGACCGGGGTTAGCGCTTGCGCTTCTCGCGCACCCGCATGTTGACGTTGATCGGGGTGCCCTCGAAGCCGAAGATCTCGCGCAGGCGTCGCGTGATGAAGCGGCGGTATCCGGGGTCGAGGAACCCGGTCGTGAACAGCACGAACGTGGGCGGGCGCGTCGCGGCCTGCGTGCCGAACAGGATGCGCGGCTGCTTGCCGCTGCGCACGGGGTGCGGGTGCTCCTGGGCGAGCTCGGCGACGAGCGCGTTGAACTTGCCGGTGGGGATGCGGGTGTCCCACGACTCGAGGGCGACCTCGAGGGCAGGCACGAGCTTCTCGAGGTGGCGTCCGGTCTTCGCGGAGATGTTCACCCGTGGGGCCCAGGCGACGTGCGCGAGGTCCTGTTCGATCTCCCGCTCGAGGTAGCGGCGACGGTCGTCATCCATCAGATCCCACTTGTTGAACGCGAGCACCAGCGCACGGCCGGACTCGAGCACCAGGTCGATGATGCGCACGTCCTGCTCGCTGATGACCTCGGAAACGTCGAGGACGACGATGGCGACCTCGGCCTTCTCCAGCGCGGCGCTCGTGCGCAGCGAGGCGTAGAAGTCGGCACCCTGGGCGAGGTTCATGCGGCGGCGGATACCGGCGGTGTCGACGAAGCGCCACACCTTGCCGGCGATCTCGACCTGCTCGTCCACGGGGTCGCGGGTGGTGCCGGCCATCTCGTTGACAACGACGCGCTCCTCGCCGACGGCCTTGTTCAGCAGGCTCGACTTGCCCACGTTCGGGCGCCCGAGGATGGCGACACGGCGGGGTCCGCCGACCTCCTGCTTGGCGACGGCGGAGATCTCGGGCAGTACGGTCAGCACGTGGTCGAGGAGGTCCGCGACACCGCGCCCGTGCAGGGCGGAGACGGGCCACGGCTCGCCGAGTCCGAGGTTCCAGAGCACGGCCGCCTCTGGCTCCTGGCGGGCATCGTCGACCTTGTTGGCGACGAGGATGACGGGCTTCTTCGAGGCGCGCAACATTCGCACGACGTGCTCGTCTGTGGAGGTGGCGCCGACCATGGCGTCGACGACGAACAGCACGGCGTCGGCAAGCTCGACGGCGACCTCGGCCTGCGCGGCAACGGATGCATTGATGCCGCGCGCGTCGGGCTCCCAGCCGCCGGTGTCGACGATCGAGAACTTGCGGTCCACCCATTCGGCCTTGTAGGTCACGCGGTCACGGGTGACACCGGGGGTGTCCTGCACAACGGCCTCGCGGCGGCCGAGGATGCGGTTGATGAGCGCGGACTTGCCCACGTTCGGGCGGCCGACGACGGCGAGCACCGGGAACGCAGGCAGGTAGGTGACCGCGTCGGGGTCGAACGCGACCGTGTCGAGCATGTCGAGGTCGTCGTCCTCGAGGTCGTAGTCGGCGAGCCCGGCGCGAAGCGTGTTGGCGCGCTGGAGGGCGTCGGCCTCGTCCAGCGTCTCCATGCGCTTGGCCAGCTGCTCGTCGAGTCCTGGGTAGTTGTCGCGCTCGGAGGAGTCGTGATCAGCCATGTGTAAGTCCTTAGGTGGTTTCGATACCCACGGTTCGCACGAGTTCGACGACCGCGTTGACGGTCTGCTCGAAGTCGAGGTGGGTTGAATCGACGGTGGTCACACCATCGGCGGCGTTCATGAAGTCGACGACCTTGGAGTCTTTCGCGTCACGCGAGCTGAGTTGCTGCGCGGTGACCTCTGCCGATTGTCCGGAAATCTCTGCCGAACGCCTCGCCATTCTAGCCTCTTCGGTCGCCGTCAGCAGAATTCGCACGTCCCCCTCCGGGGCGACGACCGTGGTGATGTCGCGGCCCTCGGTGATGATGCCCGGCAGCGTGGTGCCCGCGATGACCCCGCGGAACAGCTCGACCAGCCACGCGCGCACCTCGGGGATGCGGGCCACATCGCTCACGACGGAGCTCACCCGCGGGTCGCGGATCTCGTGCGTCACATCCGCTTTCCCCACGCGCACGACGTAGTCGTCGGGGTCGGTGCCGATCGAATACTCGAAGGTCTCCAATGATTCGATGACGGATGTGGCGTGGTGGGTGTCGACGCCGCGCTCGAGGGCGTTCCAGGCGAGGGCCCGGTAGGCGGCGCCGGTGTCCTGGTAGCCGAAGCCGAGCACCCGCGCCGCGGCGCGGCTCACGCTGGACTTGCCGCTGCCGGCGGGTCCGTCGATGGCGACAACGATGGGGGCGGGGTGCGCGCTGTGGCGCCCGCCGGTCACAGGCCGGCCCCGGCGATGCGCCAGCCGCGGGCAGCGAGCTCGTCGGTGAGGGTCTGCTCGAACTCGGGCAGCACCGAGATCTCGGCGAGTCCGATCTGGGCTCCGGGCGAGTGTTCGAGGCGTAGGTCTTCCATGTTGACTCCGGTCTGGCCGATCTCGGTGAGCAGGCGGGCGAGTTCGCCCGGGCGGTCGTCGACCATGACCACGAGCTGGCTGTAGCGGCGGTCCTGCCCGTGTTTTCCTGGGATTGCGGCGACCCCCGCATTGCCGGCGGCGATGACCTCGGCGAGGCGTCGGCGGGCGCCGGGCGCGGTGGGCGCCTCGAGGGCGGTGAGCACCCCGTCGAGGTCGTCGCGGAAGTCGCGAAGGATCGCGGCGATATCCGGGGCGTTGGCGCCGAGGATCTGTACCCACAGCTCCGGCTCGCTCGCGGCAATGCGGGTCGTGTCGCGCAGCCCCTGCCCGGCGAGGGCGACAGAGGAGGCCTCCGCCCCCTGCAGCCGGCTGGCGAGCAGGCTTGCGACGAGCTGCGGCACGTGCGAGACGAGGGCGACGGCACGGTCGTGCTGCTCGGGGCTCATCTCGATCGGCACCGCGCCGAGGTCGAGGATCAGGTCGTCGACGGCCGAGCCGTCGCGGTAGCTGATGGCGTCGTGGCCGGCGATGACCCAGGGGCGGCCGAGGAACAGGTCGGCGCGGCCCGCGACCGCTCCCCCGCGTTCCCGTCCGGCCAGCGGATGCGACCCCACGTACCGGGTGAGATCGGCACCGCTCGCGATCAGCTCGGCGAGGGGCGCGAGCTTGATGCTCGCGACATCCGTGACGACCGAGGTCGGGAAGGCGGCGAGCTCGGCGGCGACGACGCGCGCGGTGACATCCGGCGGCACGCACACGACGATGAGCTGCGGGGTGTCCCCGGGTTGGGCCGGTCGGCCGGCGCCGTAGTCGAGCGCGAGGCTGAGGTTGGCTGGCGAGGTGTCGTCGAGGATGACCTCGATGCCCCTGGCACGAAGGCCCAGGCCGATGCTGGTGCCGAGCAGGCCGGCGCCGACGACGCGCACGGGTCCGGTGAGGCGGGCGTCGGTCACGAGTCGTTGGCCTCGGCGTCGGCCTCGGAGACCTCGGTGGCCGTCGCCGGGTCGGCCTGAGCCGTGCGCGAGATGGTGAGCAGCTGCCCCATCTCCGCCTTGGTCAGGTCGCGCATCTCGCCGACCTTGAGCGAGCCGAGGTGCAGGGGTCCGAACTGGCGGCGCACCAGGTCGACGACCGGGTGGCCGACCTCCTCCAACATCCGTCGCACGATGCGGTTGCGTCCAGAGTGCAGGGTGATCTCGACGATCGTCTCGACCCCGCCGGCCGCGGTGTCGAGGATGCGCGCCTTGTCTGCGGCGATCGGGCCGTCCTCGAGGTCGACGCCGGAGGTGAGCTTGGTGATGGTGGCGGGGGTGACGCGGCCCTCGACCCAGGCGATGTAGGTCTTCAGTACGCCGAACGAGGGGTGGGCGAGCACGTGGGCGAGCTCGCCGTCGTTGGTCAGCAGCAGCAGCCCGGAGGTCTGCGCGTCGAGGCGGCCGACGTTGAACAGGCGCTCGTCGAACTCGCGCACGAACTCCGAGAGGTCCTGCCTCCCGCGGTCGTCCTGCAGCGAGGACACGATACCGACCGGCTTGTTGAGCATGATGTAGCGGCGGCTGGTGTCGAGCTGGATGGCGACGCCGTCCACCGACACGAGGTCGGTCTCCTGCACCCGGCGGCCGAGCTCCATCACGACCTCGCCGTTCACCTCGACCCGCCCCGCGGAGATGAGGTCCTCCGAGACGCGGCGGGAGGCGACCCCGGCCGCGGCCATCAGCTTCTGCAAGCGGATGCCGTCCTGTGCGGCGTCTGTGGACATCATCGAACTCCCTGGGTGTGGTCGAAACCGTCGCTGCCGTCAGACAGCAGCGGTGAGATGTGCGGCAGCTCGTCGAGCGAGTTGATGCCGAGCTGGGTGAGCAGCAGGTCAGTGGTGGCGTAGTGGATCGCGCCGGTCTCCTGGTCGGAGTACGCCTCGGTGATGAGTCCCCGCCCGAGCAGGGTGCGCACGACCGAGTCGACGTTGACCGCGCGGATCGAGGCGATCGCGCCGCGGCTGATCGGCTGCTTGTAGGCGATCACGGCGAGGGTCTCGAGGGCCGCCTGGGTGAGCTTCGTCGGGTTCTGGGTGAGGGCGAAGTCGCGCACGACACCGTCGAACTCGCCGCGCACGTAGAAGCGCCAGCCGCCGCCGACCTCGCGCAGCTCGAAGCCGCGGCGCACGGTGCCGTTCACCCCGTCGTAGTCGGCGACGAGCCGCGCGATGGCCGAGCGGATGCCGGCGACGGGGCTGTCGAGGGCGGTGGCGAGGTGCACGAGCGACTGCGGCTCGTCGGCGACCATGAGAATCGCCTCGAGCCCGCGGTCGAGGTCGATGCCGGCGGCCGGGGCGAGGGTGGGGTTCGCGGGGTCAGTTGCCATAGTCGGCTCCCAGGTTGGCGAGGCTGTCGGCTGACCACGCCTGCGCGGTCCAGCGGATGGTGAGCTCGCCGAGCGGCTCGATCTGCTCGAAGGAGATGGCCTCGCCCCGGTAGAGCTCGAGCACGGCGAGGAAGCGGGCGACGACGACGCCCTTCTGGTCGGCGCCGGCGATGAGCTCACGGAAGGTCAGCGGCTCGCCGGCGCGCAGCAGGGCGACGACGTAGGCCGCCTGCTCGCGAATGGAGACCAGGGGCGCGTGGAGGTGGTCGAGTCCGACGGACGGGAGTTCGCGGGGGGTGAAGGCGAGAAGGGCGATCGCGGCGAAATCATCCGCTGTCACAGTCCAGACGAGCTCGGGGGTCTGCTGGCGGTACTTCTCCTCGAGGCGCACAGAGCGGAAGCGGCGGCCGGCCTCGGCATCGAACTTTCCGGAGAACCAGGCGGAGGCCTCCTTGAACGCGCGGTACTGCAGCAGACGGGCGAAGAGGAGGTCGCGCGCCTCGAGCAGGGCGACGTCCTCGGCGTCGACGAGCTCACCCTGCGGGAGGAGGCCGACGACCTTGAGGTCGAGCAACG
>JACMNE010000087.1 GCA_014378715.1 Microbacteriaceae bacterium | reverse complement strand
GAGCTGACCGCGTTGCGGGCGAGGGCGGAAGCGAGCGACATCCGCTTCATGGTCACGGGTTTCCTCGCCGACGCCGAGCTGGAGCGGCGCGCCCGACTTGCCGCCGTGCCGGTCGCCGCACATCGGCACGTCTCGGCGTCCGGGTCGATCGGCAGCTGGATCTCCGCGGGTCGCCGGCCGCTCGTGGCGGCATCGCGCTACGTGGACGAGATGGCGCGGCTGCGTCCCGGCACGATGACGGTGTACCCCGAGGGCGGCCTCGCTGAGGCGATCCGCGTCGCCCTCGCCGACCCGGCGTCGACCTGGCTCGCGCCGGGTGCGCACGCCGGGCCCGACCTCAATGATGTCGCGGCGAGCTATCTCGGCTGGTGGCGGGGGCTGCGGTGACGGACGCCGGCCGCACCGTCCCCGGCAACCGCTGGGATCTGCTCGACGGGCTGTGCGCCGACCCGCCGCCGCTCGTCTCGGTCATCGTGGTGCACTACCGGCAGCAATCCGAGCTCGATCGCACCCTCGCGAGCCTCGCCCGCCAGACGTACCCGGCGCACCTCATCGAGGTCATCGTCGTCGACGATGGCTCGCCGGAGCCGCCCACCGTGCCGCCAGGCGTGCGGCTCCTCCGGCAGCGCGACGACGGTTTCCGCGCCGCTGCCGCCCGCAACGCCGGGGCCGCGGTCGCACGCGGCACGGTGCTCTGCTTCCTCGATGCCGACACCTCCCCCGAGCCCGGATACATCGCCGCCCTCAGCCGCCTGCCCGCGCTCGCCCCCGACGTCGTCACCATCGGACGCCGCCTCCACGCCGACCTCGACCGTGCCGACCACACATTGCCCGGTGTTCCGGTCGAGATCGCAGGCCCGCAACATCCGCTGCCTGACCCCGCCTGGCTGCGCGAACACTACGTCGCCACGAACAACCTTCTCCAAGCGGATGATCGCTCCTACCGCTATGTGATCGGCGCCGTTCTCGCGTGCAGCCGGGCCCTCTTCGCGGAGGTGGGCGGATTCGACGAGACATTCACGACGTACGGCGGCGAGGACTGGGAGTGGGCGTACCGGGCGTGGCTGGCCGGTGCGCTGCTGGCGCACGAGCCGCGGGCGGTCGGCTGGCACAACGGTCCGGACTGGTCGGGACGGTCGGCGGCCGGGGCGGACCGGCAGCGGGCGAAGAACCTGGAGACGGCCCGGCTCGCGCACCTGATCCCCGCGCCGGCGTCTCGCGGACGTGGCCTGCACTTCGCGCACGCGGACGTGCAGGTGGTGCTGGCGGCGGCCGATTCGCCTGTCGGTGGTGCGGCACCCTGTGGTCGGGAGCTCGATGCTGCGGCGGTGCTCGTCTGCGTCGACTCGGTGCTCGAGGCGCTCCCGGCGGCCGTCGTCGAGGTGCCGGACGAGAGTTTCGAGCTGCTCCCGCGTGATCGCCGCGTGATTCCGCGGTCGGTCGGGGCGACGAGTCCACCGGTGCTCGACCGGGTGCGGATCCGGGTGTTGCTGCATGGGCCGGTGACCGTGACGGCGGCCGGCCTGGGGGCGGCGATCGAGCGGGTCACCAGGGAGGAGCTCGCCTCCCTGACGCTGACGGATGCCGACGGGATCGCCCTCGTGACCGTCGTCTCGGCGCGGGCGGCGGCGCGGATCGCGCGCTGGGGCGACCCCTCTCTGTTCGAGGCGCGCGCCGAGGCCGCCCACTGGGTAGAGCCGGTCGACGGTCAGCCCGACCTCGAGGCCTGGTTCGGCGGTTGGGGCCGTTAGACGCCGAATCGGCTCGAGGTCAGCCGCATGACACATTTTCGTACACTGCCTCGGGCCGCGGGACCGGTGCACGCACTTCCTACACGATCATTCGGCCGTCCTTGCGGGCCTGACGCCAGTCCTTGAAGAAGGCGGCGCACAGCACGATCAGCACACCGGCCACGATGATGGGCCAGATGAGCACGTAGATGGCGAGAAGGATGGGGTCCATGGTGGTCTCCTGAAGGTCGGTGCTACTTGGATGCCGACGGGTCGACCGGCTCGAGCGACGCGTCGTAGTCGCCGACGCGCTGCTTGATGAGGTCGAAGTCGAAGTTCTGCGTACTGCGCACCGACATGAGGTAGCAGACGATGGTGCTGACGGCGTAGGCGACCAGCGAGGCGGTCAGCACGGTGTAGTCGTGCAGGAAGCCGATCACAAAGGGTGCCGACGCGAGGGCGGCGACGAGGCCGACGATCCTGGCTGGCTTGAGTCCGAAGAATCCGAACGCCATGAGGCCGAGGACGACGCCGACTCCCACGACGGAGACAACGTCGAAGACGTAGCCGGTCGCGCCAGCCATCGAGAACCATTCGAAGCGCACGGGAATGAACACGGCGAGGGCGGCGAGCACCGAGACGGTGAATGCCGTGTTCGTGACCTTCGGCCAGTAGAAGCTCGCGATGACCGGGAAGACGAGGGCACCCCAGAGCGCCCCGACGAAGACGAGCAGGTCGAGGATGTTGAGTCCGCCGCTGGCGAAGTACAGTCCGGCCGCGGTGGCGATGATCATGGTGATGCGGCCGACCAGCAGCATCCGCTGTGGGCTGGGCTTCTTGTTTTTTGAGACGATGTTCTTGCCGTAGACGTCGGCCATCATGATCGAGGACAACGCGGACAGGTCGGAGTCGGCCGTGGACGAGAGCGAGCCGAGGATCATGATGAAGAACACCCCGAGCAGGATCGGTCCGAGGAACGTCGAGGCCATCTGCGGGATGAGGTTGTTGAGGTCGCCGCCAGTGGGGTCGATGCCGAGGTAAAGCGCCATCACACCGAGCATTCCGATGCCGATGACCGTGGCCCCGTAGCCGATGGTGGCCGTGACGAAGGTCTTCTTGATGAGGTCCTCGCGCACCGCGAACAGCCGCTGCGCGATGGTCTGGTTGCCGATCGCGTAGGCGAGCACCGCGGCGATGTAGGGCGCGCCCTGGTTGAGGAAGGCGTCGGAGGAGAAGAAGTCGAGCTGCTGGGGCGTGAGGTTCTCCGCGCCCTGCTCGAACATGCCGGTGCCGCCCGCGGCGATGAACACCGCGGGGATGATGACGACGACCGCGCCGAGCATTGCCACGACCTGCATGAAGTCGGTGAGCACCGAGGCGCGGAAGCCCGACCAGAGGGTGTAGATCAGCACCCCGGCGGCGACGCCGATCACGCCCTGCCCGAAGGTGAACGGCGACAGCAGCGAGACGAGGGCGCCGCCGGCGATGAAGTTCGAGGTGAGGCTGATGACGCTACCGACGATGTTCGAGCCGGCGAGCATCAGTTGACTCGACCGTCCGTGGCGGGCGTGCATGACCTCGGCGAGGGTGTGCGCCCGGGGGGCGACGGCGCGGATGCGCTTGCCGAACGGGTAGATGAACAGGATCATGAGGGCGCCCCACAGGCCGTAGTGCAGCGGTCCCGACACGCCATAGGTGTACCCCGATGTTGCAGAGGCGTACATCGAGGCGGCCCAGATCCAGGTCGCGGTCATACTAGCGGCGGAGACCCCGAATCCGAGCTTGTTTCCGGCGGTCATGTAGCCGTCGGCGTTCTCGCGTTTCTTGCCGATATACGCCGAGACCAGAAAGGTTCCGCCATAGAAGGCGATGAAGAGAAAAATGACCGTCAGGCCACTCAATTGGTAGAACTCCAGATCATCAGGCATTAGTTCTCCAGTGGGCGAGCGCGTGTGCGGCTCGCGGTGATAGACGGGGCTCATCCGGGCGGTGTGCCCCGGCACTGTCTCACCGGTCGCAGGATGCGGATCAAGCGGCGCGTGGCTCGCTCGAGCCGGCTCCGGGCCGGTGGCGCCCGCTCAGGGCAGGCTCCTGACGGTAACAGCAATCCAACAAACCGCGGCATCGGCCCGAGGATATTTGTACCCCGAACGAGGTGGAGCTACTAACGCGAGCGGCGCTCGAGCGTGATCGTGACGATGCTGCCGGCTGCGGCGAAGCCGAAGCAGAGGAAGCCGAACCAGGAGACGAGCTCCGACGGGTCCCTGGTGAGCCGGATCAGGAAGATGAGGGCCAGCACGGAGCCGCTGATCGCGATCACCCACGCGCCGATCGAGCGCGTACGTCCCGGGCGGGCCGGGGGTCGCGGAGACATGCGCATGGCCTCATTTTCGCACGCGGGGCGGCCCCCGACGACCTCCGGATAGGATGGAGTGCAAGCCCAGCCAACTCGAAGGGGTCCACCCGTGCCAGCTATCGTGATCATCGGCGCCCAGTGGGGCGACGAAGGCAAGGGCAAGGCGACCGACTTGCTCGGCAGCCGCATCGACTATGTCGTCAAATTCAATGGGGGCAACAACGCCGGCCACACGGTCGTGATCGGCAACCAGAAGTATGCCCTGCACCTGCTGCCCTCCGGTATCCTCACCGATGGCGTCATCCCGGTGATCTCCAACGGTGTCGTCATCGACATCGAGGTGCTCTTCCACGAGATCGAGGCGCTCGTCGCCCGCGGTGTCGACGTGTCGAAGCTCCGGGTCAGCGCCAACGCCCACGTGATCACGCACTACCACCGCACCCTCGACAAGGTCACCGAGCGCTTCCTCGGCAAGAAGCAGATCGGCACCACCGGCCGCGGCATCGGACCGTCCTACGCTGACAAGATCAACCGCGTCGGCATCCGCATCCAGGACCTCTTCGACGAGAACATCTTGCGTCAGAAGGTCGAGGCCGCACTCGACCAAAAGAACCACCTGCTCGTGAAGGTCTACAACCGGCGCGCGATCTCCGCCGACGAGATCGTCGAGAACCTGCTCTCCTACGCCGACCGCCTGCGCCCCATGGTCGCCGACACCGGACTCGAGCTCAACCGCGCCCTCGACGAGGGCAAGACGGTGCTGTTCGAGGGCGGCCAGGCCACGATGCTCGATGTCGACCACGGCACCTACCCCTTCGTCACCTCCAGCAACTCCACCGCCGGCGGCGCCTCGACCGGGTCGGGCATCGGCCCCGGCCGCATCACCCGGGTCATCGGCATCGTCAAGGCCTACACGACCCGCGTGGGCGCCGGCCCGTTCCCCACCGAGCTGTTCGACGAGTCGGGCGAGTTCCTGCGCTCCAAGGGTTTCGAGTTCGGCACCACGACCGGCCGCCCGCGCCGCACCGGCTGGTACGACGCGCCCATCGCGCGCTACTCCGCCCGCATCAACGGCGTCACCGACTTCGTCATGACCAAGCTCGACGTGCTCACCGGGCTCACCACGATCCCCGTCTGCGTCGCCTACGACATCGACGGCGTGCGCGTCGAGGAGGTGCCCGTCTCGCAGTCGGACTTCCATCACGCCATACCGATCTACGAGGAGTTCCCCGGTTGGGCCGAGGACATCACCGGCGTGCGCAAGTTCGCCGACCTCCCCGCCAACGCGCAGGCCTACGTGCTCGCCGTCGAGAAGATCAGCGGCAGCCGCATCTCCGCGATCGGCGTCGGCCCGGGCCGAGACGCGATCGTGGTGCGACACGACCTGATCGACTGACTCTCAGTCAGCGGATGTCGCGGGCCGCGTCGTCCGCTGCCTGGATCGCACAGAACGCATCCGCGATCGAGAGCAGCAGGCGACCCGGGCGCGAGTACGGCCGATGACCCGGATGAAGGCCACGGCCGCTGATGTGAGCCCATCGAAGTGATGGGTCGTGCCGACCTTCCGATACACCGGGTCCCCCGATACGAGCGATCATTAAGTTCGTTCACACACCTTATATCTTTGCTTTTGACCTACTCTGGAGCAGAGAGGTCTTGTGCCCGAGTCCCGGTGCCACCCGCTCAAGATCGGCAATCATCCCCTGCCGATCGACGGGCAGTTTCGACGCCGATGGCCTACCTTTTCACCTGTCCTTCGTTGTCGTCTCCGCCCACGCCGCCGAGCGAGAAGGACTGGGTAGCCGGCTCGCTCGGCGGACCCTCGCGGTGCTGATCCTCTCGCGTTCGCAGCGGTGCCAGACTGGTTGCGTGACCGCCACGAGACCGCCCCGCACACCGCTCGTCGGACGGTTCATCCGGCTCGAACCACTCACCGAGCCCATGCTTCCGGCGCTGTTCGCGGCGATCGGGCATCCGATCGTCTTCGTCGGCGGCTACGGCGGCGGCCCGGCCGGCTTCCGTGACACCGAGTCGGCCTTCGTCGACTGGGCCCGCCGCTACTACGACTGGGCCGACGGCAACGTCTTCGCCGTGGTGATCGCGGCCGGTCCGCTCGAGGGCACAATCGTCGGCACCACCACCATGTCCGACTTCGAGCTCCCCCACGAGGCAGCGCACATCGGCTGGACCGCCTACGACCCCCGGGTGTGGGGAACGGCCGTGAATGCCGAGGCGAAGCGGATGTTACTCGGCTCCGCCTTCGACCACGGGTTCGGGCGCATCAAGATCCAGGCGGACGCCATCAACGACCGGTCCCGCGCCGCGATCTCCCGTCTCGGGGCGAGCTTCGAGGGAATCGCGCGGCGTCATCGCCCGCGTGCGGATGGCACCTGGCGCGACACGGCAGTCTTCGCCGTGACCGTGGACGACTGGCCGCACATACGGGCGCTTCTCGACGAGCGCCTCGACGCCCATGCGGGGCACCCCGTGGCCTTTCGGCCGATGCCCAGTCATTGACTTCTGATTCCGGGGTACAAGAGTTCGAGAAAATTTCTGCTGTTAATCCAATGAATCATTGGCGTGTTGTGGCGCGAGGCCCGATCGTTACCGGTGGTTCACACCACGGACACGTGATCCGACTTAGGTTGAGAACATTGTCCGCAAGGTGATCGGGGTACATCCATGCTTGGTTCGGCGAAGAATCGCACAAAAATCGGCGTTGCCGGTCTTCTGGGGCTCGCCCTGGCGGCCGCGCCATTGGCGGTGCTCCCGGCCGCAGCGAACGTCGCAGGAACCGGCGTGGTCATCAATGAGGCGTACCTCAACGGCGGCAGTTCCGGAGCTACCTACACCCACAAGTTCGTCGAGCTGTACAACCCCACCGACGTCGCGATCGACCTGAGCGCCATGTCGCTGCAGTACCGGTC
>JACMNE010000086.1 GCA_014378715.1 Microbacteriaceae bacterium | reverse complement strand
TACGGCAGCGTGACCGACGCGCAGCTCGACTGGCTGGCTGAGGAGCTCTCCGTGCCGGCGCCCCACGGCACGATCCTCGCCATGCACCACCCGCCGGTGCCCGCCGTCCTCGACCTCGCCGTGCTCGTCGAGCTCCGCGACCAGTCCGACCTGGCCGAGGTGCTGCGCGGGTCCGATGTGCGCAGCATCATCGCCGGCCACCTCCACTACTCCACGACCGCGACCTTCGCCGGCATCCCCGTCTCCGTCGCGTCCGCCACCTGCTATACCCAGGATCTCAACGTGCCGGTCGGAGGAACCCGCGGCCGCGACGGCGCCCAGTCCTTCAACCTCGTGCACGTTTACGACCAGACCGTTCTGCACTCGGTCGTGCCGATCGGCCACTACCCGACCGTGTCGAAGTGGGTCGACGCCGACGAGACCGGACGAATCCTCGACGAGCACAACGTGACCATCCTGCCGCGCGTCAACGAGCACGTGCCCGCCGAGGTGCCTCTTCTGCTGCCGGAGCCGGCCGTCGCCCTTGCCAGCTGATCAGGAACCGGCTGATCACAGAGCCGGCTGACGTCTGCTCCTACCCCGCCTCGACGCCCGTCGTCGACGTGACGTTCTCGGACGGGACCTCCCAGGGAGCCGGGATCGGGAAGTACCGCTCCAGGAACGACAGCACGGCCGTGGCCCGCTCCGCCGCGTCGACCTCGGGGAAGCTGCCGTCGTTGAGGCAGAAGAAGTCGTAGGAGCGGTTCTTGAGCAGCCGTTTCAGATCGCGCAGCCCCTCGTGCATCGTGGTGTCGACGTAGCGCACCTTCGCCGTCGTCTGCGTCACAGCCCGACCCGTCATCAGCGCGTAGTAATGGTAGAGCGAGTTGGTGACCGAGATGTCGGTCGCTGAGCGGAAGGCGCTCGCGCTCGTGCGGCGGAAGTCCTCCGGGAACTCCCGCTCCATCTCCAGAAGCACCGACTTGCGCAGCGGGGTCGCCGCGTGCTCGAGGTGACGGGTGGTGATCTTGCCGAAGCGATCGCCGAGCAGGCGCCGGTTGACGCGCGCCGCGTTCTCGAAACCACTGCGTCCTGAGTGGCTGTCGCCGAGCCCGATCCGGGTTGTGGCCTCGATGAACTTGGTGAGCCCGCCGGGCGAGAAGAACACCCCGGGGTCGACGGGGCGGCCGAAGAACATGTCGTCGTTCGAGTAGAGGAAGTGCTCGCTGAGGCCGGGGATGTGCTGCAGCTGGCTCTCGATCGCATGCGAGTTGTGGGTGGGCAGCACAGAGAGGTCGGGGAAGAAATCCTCACTGCGCACAATCGTCACACCCTCGTGCTCGTCGAGCCACGCAGGCACCGGCGAGTCGGTGACGATGAAGATGCGCCGAATCCACGGGGCGAACAGGTGCACGGACCGCAGGGCGTACTTCAGCTCGTCGATCTGCCGGTACCTGGCCTCCGCACTGTCGCCCTCGCCGACGACGTAGCTCTCCATGCGCTTGGCCCTCGCCCGCTGCCATTCGATCGAGGCGCCGTCGACCCAGGAGAACACGATGTCGATGTCGAAGCTGATGTCGCTGGCGTGGTCGGCGAACATTCCGTCGAGGGTCGGCCAAGTCTTGCCGTACAGCTCGACGGTGCCCTCGACCGCGTCGGAGGCGAGCAGGGTGTTGCGCATGAGCGCGTTCTCGGCCGGTGCGATGATCGAGTCGCCCTTCCACTGCCACAGTTCGAGGCGCACCCCGGTGGCCGCGCCGTAGCGCAGGCGCCCCTGGGGTTCGATCCGTGGGCGGTAGAGGGTGAAGGCGCGGGCCTTGTAGTTGCTGGCGAGTCCCCCCTCGGCGACGAGCGACGGCGCCTCGCGGTGGGCGCCCTCCGCCCGGGAGTAGAAGGGCTCGTTCGCGCAGGCCTCCGCGAGCGCCGACCTGAGCAGCTTGCGCTGGGCCCAGTCGATCGCGAGCACGGGGCGGTCGTCGTTGCCACGCACCAGGAAATAGGGGATGCCGGAGCCGTCGAGCACGTGGCGAATGAACATGAGGTCGTCGATCATCGACTCGCGGGGCGTGAGATGCCCGTTGATCAGCGTGAACAGTCCCTTGCGCACCACCACGTCCGGCCGGCGGATAACACCGGACGATGCGAGGGACGGCACGACAACGGGCAGGAGGTTATCAGTCATCTAAGGCCCAATCGTCCGAGCCCGGCCGCAGATCACGGGGGGCGATCGCAGCCATTAGCTTCCTCCATTATCACCCCGGCGCAGCCTGTGCCGTGCGGGGTGGAGTCTGACAGCGGATGCTCGGGACGTTCCTGCTACCCGCAGGGCGTCAGCGGCGGTTGCGGTCGTCGGGATTACGCACCCTGATGAGCACCCCCATCGCGACGAACAGGAGCGCCGCGATGAACTGGGCTGCCTGCCAGACGACCCCGTCGAAGCCGAAGGGCAGCACGGGGTTCCAGGCGATCGCGAGCGGGATGAGCACGAGCAGCCACCACCACTGCTTCGCCTGCCAGGCGAAGACGCTGATGACGAGCGCGAGGATGCTGGTCGGGTAGAGGATCCAGACGAAGCCGTCGGTGCCGAGTAGCGCGCTCCCGGCGACGAGCACGATCGCCGCGAGCACAGCGGGGACGAGGGCGGTGCGGCGGTACTCGGCGGTCGGATACGACGTCATGATGCAAGGGTATCCGGCGGGGACCGGGTGGATCCCGACATCCGCTCGGGTCAGGCGGTGGGGCGGGAGAACTGGTCGGGGCGGATGATCGAGATGGGGGTGGTCATCGGCGGCAGCTCGCGCAGCCGGACGAGGGCGGGGCGCAGCTCGCCGAGCCACGCGTCGTAGCCGGCGGCGTTGAGGTGCAGGCGGTCGTCGCTGAAGGCGGGGTTGAGTTCGCCGTCGTCGAGGGCGAGCGCCGGCCACAGGTCGAGGAACTGCGCCCGCACGGTGGAGGAGAACTGGCGCAGGTGGATGTTGGCCTCCTGGATGCGCTGCGAGAACTCGCGCCCGCGCGGCAGGATCGACTGCATCAGCATGCGCGAGTTCGGAAGCTCGCGGCGCAGGTTGACGCACATCGTCTCGATGTTGCGCACGAGGTGCTCGACACTCCGGCGGGTGCCGAGGTCGTTGGTGCCGATGAGCATCACGATCTCGTCGGGCCGGGCGGCGACGACGTGGTCGAGGGTGGCCAGCAGGTCGTCGGTGGTGCTGCCGTCGACGGCGAGGTTCACCGTCTCGAACTCGGGGAACCACTCCGGCCAGTGCCCCTCGCGGGTGATGCTGTCGCCGAGGAACGCGATCCTCTGGCGGTCGTCGTCCAGGTCGCTGCTGTTGTCTCCAACGCCTGCTGGGTCGATGTGCGGATCGTTCATGTGAGACCTCTCCGTAGACCGCGAGGTGGAGCGCGGCGTCTGACCATTGTGCTTCAGTGGCGAGCCGATTTCCAGCCTGCCGCCCCGCTGCGCTCCTAGCCGGCGGTCGCGGCGGCGGTGGCGCGGGCGGTGTTCGCCTGGGCGGTCTGGGTGATCTTCGCTGCCATGCCGTTGAAGATGATGCCGTGGAACGGGAGGATCGAGAACCAGTACAGGCGTCCGCCGAGGCCCTGCGGGAAGAAGATCGCCCGCTGCCGGTAGTCGGATCCCCCGGCGGGATTCGCGGTGGCGCTGAGCTCGAGCCAGGCGGTTCCCGGCAGCTTCATCTCGGCGCGGAGCCGCAGGAAGGACCCGCGCCGGATCTCCTCGACGCGCCAGAAGTCGAGGGCGTCGCCGGAGTGGAGGGTGTCGGCGTGGCGTCGGCCGCGGCGCAGCCCGACGCCTCCGACGAGCTTGTCCATCACACCCCTTGCCGCCCAGGCGACGGGGAGGGAGTACCAGCCGTTGTCGCCACCGATGCCCTCGATGACCTTCCAGAGTTCCTCGACGGAGGCGTCGGTGTGCTTCTCCTTGAGGTCGACGTAGACGGTGTGGCCGGTCCAGTCCGGGTCGGTCGGCAGGGGGTTGGCCGGCGCGCCCTCGACCGAGGAGTCCTGCCAGCTCGTCTCCACCGCACCGGCGCGCATCCGCCCGAGGGCGAGGCGCACCGCGCGTCGGTAGGGGGTGAGGCCCCCGGCCGGCTCTGGGATGTACTGGGAGATGTCGTGCTCGTGGATCACGCAGTCGTACTGCAGCGAGGCGATGATGGGGATCGCGAGCGAGCGCGGGATGGGGGTGACGAGGTTGACCCACTGCGAGGCGAGCCAGGGGGTGAGCACGGGCAGCGCGGCGATCGCCCGCTGCTTGAGCCCGGCCTCCACCGCGTAGCCGTTCATCATCTGCCCGTACCGCAGCACGTCGGGGCCACCGATGTCGAAGGTGCGGTTGATCTCCGGGGGCATGGTCGCCGATTCGACGAGGTAGTGCAGCACGTCGCGAACCGCGATCGGCTGGATGAAGTTGCGCACCCACTTGGGGGCCGGCATGTAGGGCAGCACGTCGGTGAGGTGACGGATCATCTCGAACGCGGCCGAACCCGACCCGATCACCACCCCGGCCTGCAGGGCGATGGTCGGCACACCGGAGGCGATGAGGATACGGCCGACCTCGGCCCGCGACCTCAGGTGCGGGGAGAGCTCCCCGTCGGGGTGCAGCCCGCCCAGGTACACGATGCGCTTGACGCGCGCGGCGGCGGCGGCCTTCGCCACGTTCATGGCCGAGGTCCGCTCGGCCTGCTCGAAGTCGCCCGAGCCGCCCATTCCGTGCACGAGGTAGTACAGCACCTCGATGCCCTCGACGGCCGGCACCAGGGTGGGAGCGTCCCCGAGGTCGCCGGTGACGATCTCCACCTGGTCGACCCAGGGCACGTCGAGCATCTTCGCCGGATTCCGCACGAGCACCCGCACGCTGTGTCCAGCCTCGAGCAGCTTCGGGACGAGCCGGCCGCCGATGTACCCGGTCGCGCCGGTGACGAGAATTCTCATGGGGCGACTGTAGTCCCGCAGCCTAGGAAGTCGCCCCGGCGGCACCCCTCAGATGAGGCCCTTCGTGTGCCAGACCGTCTTCGTCTCTGTGAAGAAAATAATCCTCTCAACGGATGCTGCGGACACGCCGTCCTCGGGAGGAAGCACCCGCTTGAGGGTGTCCGCCGCGGCGATCTGCAGGTCAACCCAGTCGAGCTCCCCGGCACCGGCGAGGTCGATGGCGTTGACGTCGGCGTGGCTCGCGAGCCACGGGGCCACCTCGGCGGCCGAGCCGGTGAGCACATTGACCACTCCCCCGGGCACGTCGCTCGTGGCGAGCACCTCGCTGAGGCTGATCGCGCTGAGCGGCGAGGACTGGCTGCTGATGACGACGACGGTGTTGCCGCTGACCAGGGCGGGGGCGACGACGCTGACGAAGCCGAGCAGAGACGACTGCTGCGGCGCGATGATCGCGACGACGCCGGTCGGCTCCGGGGTGGAGATGTTGAAGTACGGGCCGCTGACCGGGTTACCGTTTCCGGCGACCTGCACGTACTTGTCGGCCCAGCCCGCGTACCAGACCCACACGTCGATCGCCGCGTCGACCTGCGCCTCGGCGGCGGATGCCGACACCCCTTCCGAGGAGCGGATCTCGTCGATGAACTGCGCGCGGCGGCCCTCGAGCAGTTCGGCGATGCGGTACATCACCTGGCCGCGGTTGTAGCCGGTCGCGCCGGCCCACCCGGAGAGGGCGGAGCGGGCCGCGACGACCGCGTCGCGGGCGTCCTTGCGGGAGGCCTGGGCTGCGTTGGCGAGGAAGGCGCCCTTGGCGGTGACGACCTCGTAGACGCGACCGGACTCGCTGCGCGGGAACTTGCCGCCGATGTAGAGCTTGAAGGTCTTCGGCACGGTGATGCGGCTCATTCCTGCGATCCCTTCGAGATGGCCTTGCTGGAGGTCTTCGGACGGTCGGCCTGGCGGCCGGGGGCCGCCCATCCGCTCGTCTCGAGGTAGGCGGCGAGGCCGTGGCGGCCCCCCTCCCGCCCGTAGCCGGACTCCTTGTAACCGCCGAAGGGGCTCGCCGGGTCGAACTTGTTGAACGTGTTCGCCCAGACGACCCCGGCACGGAGCTTGTCGGCGACCGCGAGGATGCGGCTGCCCTTGTCGCTCCAGACGCCGGCGGAGAGTCCGTAGGGGGTGTTGTTGGCCTTGGCGATCGCTTCCGCCGGGGTGCGGAAGGTGAGCACACTCAGCACGGGACCGAAGATCTCGTCGCGGGCGATGCGGTGGCTCGTCGCCACACCGGTGAAGATGGTCGGCGCGAACCAGAATCCGGCGGTGGGGAACTCGCACTCCGGGCTCCACCGCTCTGCGCCCTCCTCGACGCCCACGCCGGCGAGGGCGGTGATGCGGTCGAGCTGGGCGCGGGAGTTGATCGCGCCGACGTCGGTGTTCTTGTCGAGCGGGTCGCCGACGCGCAGCGTCGACATGCGCTTCTTGAGGCGTTCGATGACCTCGTCGTGGATGTTCTCCTGCACGAGCAGGCGGGAGCCGGCGCAGCAGACCTGGCCCTGGTTGAAGAAGATGCCGGTCACGATGCCCTCGATCGCCTGGTCCATCGGGGCGTCGTCGAAGACGATGTTCGCGCCCTTGCCGCCGAGTTCGAGAGTGAGCTTCTTGCCAGTGCCCGCCGTCGACTTCGCGATCGCGCGGCCGACGCCGGTCGAGCCGGTGAAGGCGACCTTGTTGACGTCGCCGTGGTTAACCAGGGCGCTGCCGGTGGCTCCCGCCCCGGTGATGATGTTGACGACGCCCGGCGGAAGGTCGGCCTGCTGGAGGATCTCGGCGAAGATCATCGCGGTGAGGGGGGTGGTCTCGGCCGGCTTGATGACGACCGTGTTGCCCGCGGCGAGCGCGGGGGCGATCTTCCAGGCGAGCATCAGCAGGGGGAAGTTCCAGGGGATGACCTGGGCGGCGACACCGAGCGAGCGCGGTGCCGGTCCCAGACCGGCGTAGTCGAGCTTGTCGGCCCAGCCGGCGTAGTAGAAGAACCACGCGGCGACCAGGGGGATGTCGACGTCGCGGGTCTCCTTGATCGGCTTGCCGTTGTCGAGGGTCTCGGCCACGGCGAGTTCCCGGGCGCGCTCCTGCACGAGCCGCGCGATGCGGAACAGGTACTTGCCGCGGTCGGAGCCGGAGAGCTTGGACCAGGTGCGGTCGTAGGCGCGCCTGGCGGCGATGACTGCGGTGTCGACATCCGCGTCATTCGCGGTCGAGAACTGCGCGATGGGCTTCTCGGTGGCCGGGGAGATGCTGGTGAAGCCGTCGCCGCGGCCGTCGACGAACTCGCCGTTGATAAACAGGCCATAGGAGGCACGCAGCGAGAGCACTGCGGTCGATTCGGGGGCGGGGGCGTAGTCGAGGAAGGTCATCGTCTCAGTCAATCGTCACGTAGTCGGGGCCGGAGTAGTGGCCGGTGGTCAGTTTCTGGCGCTGCAGCAGCACGTCGTTGAGCAGGCTCGAGGCGCCGAAGCGGAACAGGTGCGGGTCGAGCCACTCTTCGCCGACGGTCTCGGCGACGGTCACGAGGTACTTGATGGCGTCCTTCGAGGTGCGGATGCCACCGGCCGGCTTGACGCCGATCCTCTCACCGGTGAGGTTGTGCCAGTCGCGGACGACCTGCAGCATCAGAAGCGTGACGGGGAGCGTCGCGGCGGGGGCCACCTTGCCAGTGGAGGTCTTGATGAAGTCGCCTCCGGCGAGGATCGCGAGCCAGGAGGCGCGGCGCACGTTGTCGTAGGTCGTGAGCTCGCCGGTCTCGAGGATGACCTTGAGGTGGGCGTAGCTGCCGTCGGTGCGGCGGCAGGCCTCCTTGACGGCGACGATCTGGTCGAAGACGAGGCCGAAACGGCCGGCGAGGAACGCCCCGCGGTCGATGACCATGTCGATCTCGTCGGCGCCGGCGGAGACCGCGTCAGCGGTGTCGGACAACTTGACCGAGAGCGAGGCGCGGCCGCTGGGGAAGGCGGTGGCGACGGCGGCGACGTTGATGCCGTCGTCGCGGCCAGCTGAGTGGGCGGAGCCGAGCGCGGCGACCGCGTCGGCGACCATGTCGCCGTAGACGCAGACGGCGGCGACACGGGGGGTCGCGGCATCGGAGGCGTCGGGCACCATGGCCTTGGCCACGAGCGAGCGGACCTTGCCGGGGGTGTCCGACCCCTCGAGAGTGGTCAGGTCGATGAGGGAGATGATCTTGTCGAGCGCCCACGCCTTGGACGTGGTCTTGATCGAGCGGGTGCCGAGGTCGGCTGCGCGGGCCTCGAGGCCCACGGCGTCGACGCCGGGGAGCCCCTCGAGGTGGAGCCGGAGGCTCTTCTCTGTGAGGTCACCCCCGATCAGCTGCACGGCGCGTTCGGCCGGCGCGAGGGCCACGGGGTGGTCGAGTGTCATGTGTTGTCCTCCAGAAGGGCCAGTGCCGTGGCTTCGTCGGTCACGATCACGGAGCAGAGCCCGCTTCTCACGACCGCCAGGGCGATGGGGTGCTTGTCGTCTCCGGCAACGACGAAGATTGCGGTGCGTGCGCTGCGCAGCTGGTCGAGTCCGAGTCCCACCGTACGCTCGTCGAGCGCCGCGTCCACGATGTGGCCCGCGGCGTCGATGTAGCGGCCCACGACGTCGCCGACCGCTCCGGCTCGCACGAGGTCCGCGACATCCGCTGCCGTCACGTACCCGCTGTCGACATGCACGGAGGTCGCATCGGCGACGCCGGCGCTGTAGAGGTAAGCGGACGCGGATGCCGCGAGCTCCAGCACCCCGGCGACCGTGCGGTCGGACTCGATGGCCAGCTTCGTCTCGCGGTGCTCCAGGATCGCGGGGCTCGGCAGCAGCGTCGCGTGGCCGTCGGCCTTCTGCGCGATGATGACGGCGGTGTTCGCGGCGGTGCCCGGGCGGCGGTTGAGGCTCACTCCCCCGTTGATCTGCACCACCTGCACGCCGGTGGCCCAGCCGGGTGCGAGGGAGTCGGCGATCTCGCTCAGGGTGCGCCCCCAGCTGACGCCGAGAACCCGGGGGACGGGCCGCAGCGCGGTGAGGTAGTCGGCTGCGGCCTGGCTCACCCGGGGGCGCACGTCGACGGCGTCGGAGGGCGACGGCACGACCACGGCGTCGGCGAGGCCGAACCGCTCGGTGAGCGCGCGCTCGAGGCCGGCCCGGCGGGCCCGCGGGTGCACGATCTCGATCCGCACGATGCCCTCGTCACGGGCCTGGGCGAGCAAGCGGCCGACCTTCCAGCGCGTGATGCCGAGGATCGCCCCGATCTCGTCCTGGGTCTTGTTGCCGTCGTAGTAGAGCTCGGCGACACGCACGAGCAGCAGGCCGGTGTCGATCGCCATGCTGCCTCCCTCTCGTTGATGTCACGGTAGCGGATGTCGGGCACCGATCGCAACATCCGTTGCTGAAACTGCTCATATGAGCACTTGTGTTAGGTGGCACACGTCACCGCGCGATCTCGTCCTCGATGTAGGTGTGCCGGCCGATCATCAGCGCAGGGACCACGCAGGCGAGCACTGTGGCGATGAGCACGAGCAGCGGCACAGTCCACCCGCCGGTGGCCGCGTGCAGCACCCCGATCAGCAGCGGGCCGGTGGCCCCAATCGTGTAGCCGATCCCCTGCACGAATCCGCTCACCGCGACCGATCCCGCCGTGGTGCGCGAGCGCAGGTTGATCAGCACGAGCAGGGCGGGGAACAGCAGCAGGCCACAGCCGGAGAGGACGACCCACAGGGCAGGGGCCGCAGACGGGGCGACGAGCAGCCCGCCATAGCCGGCCACGAACGTGCCGAGACCCACGAGCAGCAGGGGGGTCACGTTCGACATCCGCGACACGAGCACGGGGACGATGATGCTGGCCGGCAGCCCGGCGAGGCCGTAGAGGGCCAGGAGCAGGCCGGTGTCGGAGCCCGAGACCCCCGCGGTGTCCACCAGAAGACCGGGCAGCAGCGAGAAGCTCGCGTAGGCGTGAAAGGAGGACAGCCCGAACAGGGCCGCCAGCAGCCAGGACGTTCGCGAGCGCCAGGTGCCGCCGACGAGGCGGGAGTCGACGCTCGGGATCTCCCTGGCGTCGTCTATCGCCCGGTCGCGCCGGTGGTGGACCACGACCGCAACCCACGGCACCAGGGCGATCACAGCGAACAGCGCCCAGAGGCCGAGCGAGGCACGCCAGCCAGCGGAGTCGGCGACCGGGGTGACCACGAGTGCCGGCACCGCGGTGCCCACCGACATCATCGTCACGTACAGCGTCGTGATGATGGCGATGCGGTCGGGGAAGTACCGCTTCACGAGCGGGGGGAGCAGCACGTTGCCCAGCCCGATGCCGGCGAACACCACGACCGTGCCGACCACGAGCGTTCCGTACCCCGGTGCGAGCGCGCGGATGCCGTGCCCGGCGACCATCATCACGATGGAGAGCACCAGCAGGTGCTCGAGGCCGATCCGCCGCGCGATCGACGCGCCGACGAGGCCCGCGAGGGCGAACGCGACCGGCGGCAGGGACCCGATCACCCCGAGACCGACCTCGTCGAGGGGGATGTCGGCGCCGATCTGGGTCGCGATCGGCGAGATCACGGCGACGGCCGTGCGGAGGTTGAGCGCGACGAGCAGGATGCCCAGAAGTGCCATGGTGCGCCCGGTCCACAGCGGAATCGGGGAATTGTCGGGCACTATCCTGATTCTACCGACGCCTGACAACGACGAATCGAGCCGACCATGAGCGACTTCGCCCAGCACCTGCCCCTCAGCCAGCGCAGCGCGGAGGACGAGTCCGGCGTCACGGGCGACTGGCGGCCGCTGATCGCGGAGTGCCTCGCCCATGTCGCGGATCTCCTCGAGCCGCTCACCGCCGAACAGTGGGAGTCGGCGAGCCTCTGCGAAGGGTGGCGGGTGGCGGATGTCGCGGGGCATTTGGCCTGGCGCGTCGGAACACCGGCCGGGGAGCTGCTCACGTCGAGTGTGCGCGCCGTCGTGCGCGAGCGTGTCTCCCCCCGCGCCCTGACCACGGCGATGGCGGAGCGCCGGGCGGCCAACGGGCAGGCGGCACTCGTCGCCGAACTGCGCGCGATCGCCGGCGACCGCGCGGTGCGCCGCGGGCGGCGCAACATCGGCGAGCTCGCAGAGGTCGTCATCCACGGCTATGACATGGCGACGGCCCTCGGCATCCCACTGGAGTTCCCCGCCCGCGCGACCGGCGCTGTCGCGCTCGCCCGCACGCTGCTCGCGCCCGCCCGGCTGCGCGCCGTGGTGCGCCACCGCACCCTCCGGGCGACCGACGCGGGCTGGTCGGTCGGTCGCGGTCCCGAGATCGCCGCGCCGGCCGAAGCCCTCGTGCTGTTCCTCGCCGGGCGCAGCAACACCGTCCCGTCGCAGTGACGAGGGTCGTCACCCGACGAGGGTGCCGCCTGCGCGCTTGATCAGCACGTGGCCGCGCGGGGTCGTGAGCCGTGTCCAGGGTCCCGTCGCAACGACGTCGACCGCGTCATCCGCTTTCAGAAAGCCGAGGGAGAGCGCGGCGAAGGCACCACCGGCCGGAACAGACTCGAGGCCGGCAATGAGGCGGCCCCAGACCTCTGCGCGCACACGCCCGACGATCTGCTCGCCGGTGCCGGCCGGGATCGCGGCGGCGACCTCGTCGATGCCTGCCCTCGCCACCACCTCGAGGACGTCGCAGGTGGTGGTGGCGACGCGCTGCCAGCCCCCGCGCGGAGGCGAGATCGCGGCCCACGCCGCCGTGAACACGGCGGGCGGCACGCTGACCCGAACGGGGGCGGTGGCATCGACCGACTCCGACTGTAGGCGGGCGACGCGCTGGGCGAGGGCGGCGACGGGCACCACAGCGTCGAGGGCCGCGGCCTCCGCGAGAGCGAAGGTGCGCAGCCCGAGCACCGTCGGCGACCGGTCGAGGAGCCCAGAGGGGTGAAGCACCGCGACGTAGGCGGCGAGCACGCCCCGGGCCGCGACCAGGCGCACCGAGCCGTCGTCGACGCGCCCGGCCCTGGCGAGGAAGACCTGGAGGTCCGCGAGGGAGAGGGCATCGGCCAGTACAAATTCGTCACTCATCTCACAACTAAAATACCCAGTACGGCGGCGGGTGCTTTACCGGCCGGCCACCTCGACGCCGGGAGCAGCGCATGACGACCCCCCTCGACGGCATGCTTGCCGCGCTGGACCTGACCGACACCGGGGCGCGGACGAGTGAGGACATCTTCACCGGGCCGAGCCAGTGGATGCCCCACGGGCGGGTCTTCGGCGGGCAGGTGCTCGCCCAGTCGCTCGTCGCGGCCATGCGCACGACCCCGGAGGACCGCTTCGTGCACTCGATGCACGGGTACTTCCTGCGCCCGGGCGACATCGAGGCGCCGATCACCTTCTCGGTCGAGCGCATCCACGACGGCCGCTCCTTCTCCACCCGCCGCACCCAGGCCTACCAGGGCGGCGTGCCGATCCTGTCGATGATCGCCTCGTTCCAGGATGAGGACGAGGGGCTCGACCACCAGATCGACATGCCGACCGACCTGCCAGACCCCGAGTCGCTGCCGACCGTCGCCGACACCCTCGCTTCGGTCGACCACCCGGTCGCGAAGTACTGGTCCTACGACCGTCCGTTCGACATGCGGCACGTGGAGTCGCCGATCTTCCTGCGCGTCGCCGGCGCCCACGTCGCCCATCAGGCCGTCTGGTTCAAGGCGGTCGACACCTTGCCGGACGACCCGAACCTGCACCGCGCCGCGCTCGCCTACGCGAGCGACTACTCGATCCTCGAGCCGGTGTTCCGCCGGCACGGCCTGGCCTGGTCGACGCCAGGACTCAAGGCCGCCAGCCTCGACCACGCCATGTGGTGGCACCGGTACGGGCGGGTCGACGAGTGGATGCTCTACGTGCAGGAGTCGCCCAACGCCATCGGGGGACGCGGCCTGTCGCTCGGCCGCATCTACGACCGCGCCGGACACCTGCTCGCCAGCGTCGCGCAGGAGGGCATGGTGCGTCTCCCCCGCGAGCGCTGACCGTTGCGATGTGCAGCGCATCACGAATCCGAGAGCGCTCTCCGCGATAGACGCCCACCCGCTGTCACCCGGCACGGGCACAGCTGTGAGAGCGGATGTCGGCATCGGCAGCAGCGCGGAGACGGGCCCGCAGTCGGTGGCGCGCCCGTCAGCGCTTGGTGGACGCCACCGGCTCCTCGACGAAGGGCTGCCACAGCGCGCGCAGCTCCTCGGGGATGCGCTCGGGGCGGCCTGTCTCGGTCGTGACCATCACGAGCGTTGTCGCCGCGCGGGTGAACAGCACCCGCGGCGCCACCCCGACAGGGGAGAACAGCTCGTAGCAGATCTCGATGCTCGCGCCACCGATGCGGCCGATCCACATCTCGATGTCGATCGGAGCGCGCATGTAGGGGATCGGCGCGAGGTACTCGATCTCCTGCCTCGCGATGAGCCCGATCGTGGCGGCGCCCGGGCGAGCATCGAGCACGGCCGTGACCGACGCCGGCGCGCCGTCGTCCGGGCGCCAGAACGCCTGGATGCGCGCCTCCTCGAGCAGGCGCAGCATCTCTGCGTTGTTGACGTGCGCGTAGGCGTCGAAGTCCGACCAGCGCAGCGGGATCGCGATGTTGAGGCGGGTCACATCCGGCCTAGTCGCGGGTGAGCTTGCGGTAGGTGGACCGGTGCGGCTTCGCGGCATCCGCTCCGAGGCGCTCGATCTTGTTCTGCTCATAGGCCTCGAAGTTGCCCTCGTACCAGTACCAGGCGGCGGGGTCTTCGTCGGTGCCCTCCCAGCTCAGGATGTGGGTCGCGATGCGGTCGAGGAACCACCGGTCGTGAGTGATCACGACGGCGCAGCCGGGGAATTCGAGCAGCGCGTTCTCGAGGCTGCCGAGGGTCTCGACGTCCAGGTCGTTGGTCGGTTCGTCGAGGAGCAGGAGGTTGCCGCCCTGCTTGAGGGTGAGCGCGAGGTTCAGCCGGTTGCGCTCCCCTCCGGAGAGCACCCCGGCCTTCTTCTGCTGGTCCGGGCCCTTGAATCCGAACTGGGAGACGTAGGCGCGCGAGGGGATCTCGGTCTTGCCGACCGTGATGTAGTCCTGGCCGTCGGACACGACCTCCCAGAGGTTCTTCATCGGGTCGATGCCGCCGCGGTCCTGGTCGACGTAGGAGATGTCGACGGTCTCGCCGATCTTCAGGTCTCCGCTGTCGATCGGCTCGAAGCCGACGATCGACTTGAACAGGGTGGTCTTGCCCACACCGTTCGGGCCGATGACGCCGACGATGCCGTTGCGCGGCAGGGTGAAGCTGAGGTCGTTGATGAGCACACGCTCACCGAACGCCTTGTGGATCTTCTTCGCGTCGATCACCTGGGCGCCGAGGCGCGGACCGACGGGGATGACGATCTCCTCGAAGTCGAGCTTCCTCGTCTTCTCCGCCTCGGTGGCCATCTCCTCATATCGGGCGAGGCGGGCCTTCGACTTCGCCTGGCGGCCCTTGGAGTTGCTGCGCACCCAGTCGAGCTCCTCGGCGAGGCGCTTGGAGAGCTTCTGGTCCTTCTTGCCCTGCACCTGCAGGCGGGCCTGCTTCTTCTCGAGATAGGTGGAGTAGTTGCCCTCGTACGGGTAGAGGTGGCCGCGGTCGATCTCGGCGATCCACTCGGCGACGTTGTCGAGGAAGTACCGGTCGTGGGTGACGGCGAGGACGGCACCCGGGTACTTCGAGAGGAACTGCTCGAGCCAGAGCACACTCTCCGCGTCGAGGTGGTTGGTGGGCTCGTCGAGGAGCAGCAGGTCGGGCTTCTGCAGCAGGAGCTTGGTCAGCGCCACGCGGCGCTTCTCCCCACCGGAGAGGTTCGAGACGGAGGCGTCGCCTGGCGGGGTGCGCAGCGCGTCCATGGCCTGCTCGAGCTGGGAGTCGAGGTCCCAGGCATCCGCTGCGTCGATCTCCTCCTGCAGGGAGCCCATCTCGGCGAGGAGCTTGTCGAAGTCGGCGTCGGGGTCGGCCATCGCGGCGGAGACCTCGTTGAACCGGGCGAGCTTTCCCATGATCGGACCGACGCCCTCCTGCACGTTCTCGAGCACGGTCTTGGTCTCGTCGAGCTCCGGCTCCTGCATCAGGATTCCGACGGTGTAGCCGGGGCTGAGCCGCGCCTCACCGTTGCTGGGGGTGTCGAGGCCCGCCATGATCTTGAGAATCGTCGACTTGCCCGCCCCGTTAGGACCGACGATGCCGATCTTCGCACCGGGGAGGAACGACATCGTGACGTCGTCCAGAATGAGCTTGTCGCC
>JACMNE010000085.1 GCA_014378715.1 Microbacteriaceae bacterium | reverse complement strand
TTCGACGCGATCACGGACGCGCTGCTCGGGCGCACCCGGCCCTGGGGTGTGTTCTTCGCCGGGATCCTCTTCGGCGCCCTCAAGGCCGGCGGATTCGCCATGCAGGCGGGCGAGGGGATCCCCATCGACATCATCCTCGTCGTGCAGTCGCTCATCGTGCTGTTCATCGCGGCACCCCCGCTCGTGCGCGCCATCTTCCGGCTCCCCAAGCCGGGCGCGCGCCGGGCACCGAAGCTCAGCATCCAGAAGGCGAAGGTGTCCCAGTGACCTCGACGACCGCACCCGCGGTGACCGCTTCCACCCAGCCCTTCGCGCCGCGCAGCTGGAAGGCGCCCATCGCGCTCGGCCTCTTCGCCCTCATCGCGCTGGGCTTGTTCGTCGCCCTGGCCAGGGAGGGCACCAGCACCTTCCGGCTCGCTACCGCGGCCGACTTCTTCCAGCTGCCCGACGTACCGGTGCCCACAACCGGAGCAGGTCTCGTCGTCACCGTCATCCTTGTCGCCATCGCGGGCTGGGCCACCTGGCTCGTCCGCACCCGCCGCTCCGTGCCGCTGTGGCTCATCACCGCCTTCGCCGTCCTGTTCCTGTTCGGCTTCCTGACCTGGGCATCGGCCGGCGCCACGCTCCCGGTCGCCGGACTCCTCGTCGGAACGATCACCCTGAGTGTCCCGCTCATCTTCGGGGCGCTCGGCGGGGTGCTCTCCGAGCGCGTCGGGGTGGTCAACGTGGCCATCGAGGGCCAGCTGCTCGCCGGGGCGTTCGTGTCGGCGTTCATCGCCTCCGTCACCGGCCAGCCGATCCTCGGGCTCGCCGGCGCCATGGTCGCCGGGATGCTCGTCTCCTTCGTGCTCGCCGCGTTCTCGATCAGGTACCTCGTCGACCAGGTCATCGTCGGCGTTGTGCTCAACGTGCTCGTCCTCGGACTCACCAACTTCCTCTACACGAAGGTGCTGAACCCCAACGCGGAGGCCCTGAACACCCCGACGCGGTTCGACCGCATCAACATCCCGGTGCTGGGCGATATCCCGCTCATCGGCCCCGTGCTCTTCCGCCAGACGATCATCGTCTACATCATGTACTTCGCGGTCGCCGCCGTGTACTTCGCGCTGTTCCACACCAAGTGGGGCCTGCGCCTGCGCGCGGTCGGCGAGCACCCGCAGGCCGCGGACACCGTGGGCATCAACGTGAACCGCACCCGGTTCTGGACGGTGTCGCTCGCCGGTGCCATCGCCGGACTCGGCGGTGCGTTCCTCACGCTCGGATCGGTCGGGGCGTTCAACAAGGACATGACCGCCGGAGCCGGGTTCATCGCCCTCGCGGCGGTGATCTTCGGCCGCTGGGATCCGATCCGGGCGACCCTGGCCGCGCTGCTGTTCGGGTTCGCGTCGAACCTGCAGAACGTGCTCGGGATCATCGGCTCTCCCGTGCCGAGTGAGTTCATGCTGATGCTGCCCTACGTCATCACGATCGTCGCGGTCGCCGGGCTGGTCGGCCAGGTGCGGGGCCCAGCAGCTGCGGGCAAACCCTACGTGAAATCATGAGCGGCAACGCTTCCGGCACCCCCGCCGGCCCCGCCGCCGGCGTCGACTGGGACGCCCTGCGCGCCGTCGCGCTCCAGGCTATGACCCACGCCTACGTCCCCTACTCGCACTTCCCGGTCGGTGTCGCCGCGATCGTCGACGACGGCCGCGTCATCGCCGGCTGCAACGTGGAGAACGCCTCCTACGGGCTCACCCTCTGCGCCGAGTGCGCGCTCGTCTCGAGCCTGCACATGACCGGCGGCGGACGTCTCGTCGCGTTCACCTGCGTCGACGGCAACGGCGGTGCACTGATGCCGTGCGGACGTTGCCGCCAGCTGCTCTTCGAACATTCCGCTCCGGGCATGCTTCTCGAGACGGTGTCCGGCATCCGCACGATCGACGAGGTGCTGCCCGACGCCTTCGGCCCGCGCACCCTCGAGGAATACAGGCAATGAGCCCCATCGAACCCTTCGACGTCGTCGACCTCATTCGCACCAAGCGCGACCGGGGGCCGCTCGGCACCGCGGAGATTGACTGGATGATCGACGCCTACACCCGCGGCTACATCGCCGACGAGCAGATGGCCGCCATGGCCATGGCCATCTTCCTCAATGGCATGGAGCGCACGGAGATCCGCGACCTCACCCTGGCGATGATCAACAGCGGGGAGCGGATGAGTTTCGCCTCCCTCTCCAAGCGCACCACCGACAAGCACTCCACGGGAGGCGTCGGCGACAAGATCACCCTGCCGCTCGCACCGCTCGTCGCCTCGTTCGGCGTCGCCGTGCCCCAGCTGTCCGGCCGGGGCCTCGGCCACACAGGAGGCACCCTCGACAAGCTGGAGTCCATCCCCGGGTGGCAGGCGAACATCTCCAACGAGCGGATGTCGCAGATCCTCGCCGACGTCGGTGCCGTCATCTGCGCGGCCGGCTCCGGCCTCGCTCCCGCCGACGGCAAGCTCTACTCGCTCCGCGACATCACCGGAACGGTCGAGGCCATCCCCCTCATCGCCTCCTCCATCATGAGCAAGAAGATCGCGGAGGGCACTTCGGCGCTCGTCCTCGACGTCAAGTTCGGCTCCGGCGCGTTCCTCAAGGACATCGAGCAGAGCCGGGAGCTGGCGCGGACGATGGTCGCGCTGGGCGAGGACGCGGGGGTCGCGACATCCGCTCTGCTGACGAACATGAACGTTCCGCTCGGCTTCGCGATCGGCAATGCGAACGAGGTGCGCGAGTCGGTGGAGGTGCTCGCCGGGGGCGGTCCGAGCGACGTCGTCGAGCTCACCCTCGCCCTCGCGAGGGAGATGCTGGCCCTCGCCGGTCTGCCGGACGCGGATGTCGCCGGAGCGCTGGCCGACGGACGCGCGATGGACACCTGGCGGGCGATGATCCGCGCGCAGGGCGGCGACCCGGACGCGACCATGCCGGTCGCGCGCGAGACGCACGTCGTCGTCGCCTCACGGTCGGGCGTGCTCGTCGAGCAGGCAGGGCTGCCATTCGGCATCGCGGCGTGGCGGCTCGGCGCTGGGCGCGCGCGTAAGCAGGACCCCGTACAGCACGCGGCGGGCATCGACCTGCACGCCAAGCCGGGGGACGAGGTGCACGCCGGGCAACCGTTGTTCACCCTGAGTGCGGACGAGCCGGCCAGGTTCGCGCGGGCGCTCGAGGCGCTCGAGGGCGCTTACCGCATCGGCGACGCCGGCGACGAGGTGCACACGGGCGGACCGCTGATCGCGGAGCGCATCGGGTCGTGACCCGCGACTGGCGGGATGGTCCTCCTCACGGCCAGGTGCGCCGTGCGATGGACTGGCTGCTCGTCGACCGCACGACCGGGCGCTACACGGTCGCGCAGTTCCCGAACTGGTCGCTGTGGGTGTTCATCGTGGCGTCGGTGCTCGCGTGGGCACTGCCGCATTCCGGCGCCGGGCTCGTGGCCGGGCTCGTGGCGGGGCTCGTTGCGACCGGCGCGATCGCTTGGTGGGCGGTTGCCGAGCTGTGCCTCGGGGTGAACCCGGCCAGGCGGATGCTCGGTGCGGTGGTGCTGGCGGTCGTCGTCGGAGGGGTGATCGCGGCGATCGCGGGGTAGGTGCGGGCCGCCCACGCGTGCGCGGTCGCGCGTTTCGGTGCGTCACCAGTGCGTGATCGGCACACCGTCCCAGCCAGCGTCAGTGAGCATCCGTCGCAGCATGGTGATGAGGCGCCGAGGGTCGCGATAGTCCGGCGCGCTGGCGCGGATCGTGGTCCAGGCGGCCCGATGCAGCTCATTGATGCGTCGGATGTCCTCGGTCCACTGGCCTTTCTCGGTGCGATGGTGGTCGCCCTCGTACTCCAGGGCGACCCGGTACTTCGGCCACGACAGGTCGGTGCTGGCGATCGATCGCCCACGCGAGTCGGTGATCGGCACGTTCACCTCGGGTGCCGGGAGCCCCGCGGCCAGGATCGCGACCCGCAGCTCGCTCTCTGGTGCTGAGTCCGCGCGTGCATGCAGCAGCGGGAGTGCGATGCGAAGCCGTGCGGCGCCGTGCCTGGCCGGACATCCGCTGACGAATTCCTCCAGTCGTGACCGAGTCGTGAGCGGATGTCGCCACCACAGCAATGTGTCTCCTGCCGCCACGAGCTGGCCGAGCGTGAGGTGGGTGGCGAGGTCGACCCAGGTGCGCTCCGGCGACGTCACGCGCAGCCCGTGCACCAGCCTGAGGCCGTCGGTCAGCTTCAGCTGGTGTGGCCTGATGCGTGCGGCGTCGACCCGTCGATCACCCGCGCGAACCCCCACGTGGAGCGGAATGATGGGAAAACCGACCGGCAATCGGATTCCGTGCAGGCCGGCGGCGGTCGGGCCGCAGTAGAACGCTCTGGAGGGGAGCCGGAGAGCGAAGGCTTGCGCGACTTCCAGGCCCGTCGGCGCAGCAGGCGTCGCGACCCGCGTGCCGTAGAACGGCGCCGCCAGGTCGGCGCCGCGCAGCCGTGACGGGCTGAGGCCGCTCTCCCGGGTGCGGAACGGTGCCGCGCGCAATGGATCAGGAAGGGGACGGCGAGCGGTCACTCGAACGAGGGTGCACCATGTCGCTCCGCTCCGAGCGATTTACCCACAGGCGCGGTCGGCGTGAGCTCGAGATGACAGGTGTCCGTACACGCGCGAGCATCGCGCGACTGGTGTACGGAGATCTGCGTCGCGGAGGGCATCCGGGATGACAGATGTCCGTGCACGCGCGGGATTTCATGGGCCCGTGCACGGACACCTGTCACTTGGCGCGCCTGGGGAGGGCGCCGCGATGCGCCCGGGACCGGTCCGGGAGCCCGCTACGGCTCCCCGATCCGCTGCAGCGCGTCCACGATGAGCGCCCAGAAGCGGTCCACGTCGAGGCCCGTGGCCGCGTGCGTGGTGCAGGTCTCCGGTGCGGGGGAGCGGAAGTCCGCGACGGTCATGCCCACGGTCAGCGTTCCGGCCAATTCCACGTCGATCGGCACCCGCACGACCGTCATCACGCCTGGGTCGATGACCAGCGCCACCGCGCAGGGGTCGTGCACGGGCGGGAACGCGAATCCCTGCTCCCGCCGATACGTTTCGCCGAAGAACTCGAGCAGCTCGACCACGAAGCGGGCCGGAGAGGTTCCGACCGCGGCGATGGCGGCAACGACGTCCGGGGTCGCGAGCGCCTGGTGCGTCAGGTCGAGGCCGACCATTGTCAGCTTCCACGGCTCGTTGAACACGATGTGCGCCGCCTCGGGGTCCACCACGATGTTGAACTCCGCCGCGGCACTCCAGTTGCCGCCGTGGTAGCCGCCGCCCATCAGCACCACCTCCTTGACCCGCCCGGCGATGCGCGGTTCCTTGCGCACCGCGATGGCGATGTTCGTGAGCGCCCCAGTGGGCACGAGCGTGATGGTGTGGGGTGGGGCGGCCATGACCGTGCCGATGATCAGATCGACGGCGTGCCGGACATCCGCGTCGATCAGGGGCTCGGGGAGGGTCGGGCCGTCGAGTCCGGACTCGCCGTGGATCGACGCGGCGATCTCCGCGGCGCGGACGAGAGGCCGGTGCGCCCCGGCGGCGAAGGGCACGCCGGTGATGCCCGCGATGCGCGCCACGGAGAGGGCGTTGCGCGTGACCTTCTCGATGGTCTGGTTGCCGTGCACGGTCGTCACCGCGACGAGGTCGATCTCGGGGCTGCCGTGGGCGAGCAGCAGCGCGATCGCGTCGTCGTGCCCCGGATCGCAGTCGAGGATGATCTTGGTGGGCATGGCGCCAGCCTAGTCAGGAGCCCTCTAGTAGATTTGAGGCATGAACACTCCCCCCGAGGACTACCGCCTCCGAGGCGGCGCGAACATCAGCGCCCTCCCCAAGATCTCGCTCCACGACCACCTCGACGGCGGCCTCCGCCCGCAGACGATCATCGAGCTCGCCGACGCGGTCGACCTCGACCTTCCCACAGCGGATGCTGCGGAGCTCGGCTCCTGGTTCGCGACGCAGGCCGACTCCGGGTCGCTCGTCGACTACCTGAAGACCTTCGACGTCACCACCGGCGTGATGCAGACGCGGGAGGGCCTCACCCGGGTCGCGCGCGAGTTCGTGCAGGACCTCGCCGCCGACGGTGTGATCTACGGGGAGATCCGCTGGGCGCCAGAGCAGCACCTCGTCCGCGGCCTCACCCTCGACGCCGCCGTCGAGGCCGTGCAGGAGGGTATCGACGCCGGCATTGAGGACGCGGCGGCCGCCGGCTCCCGCATCCGCGCCGGCCAGCTGGTCTCGGCCATGCGCCACACCGGCCGCGGCCTCGAGGTCGCCGAGCTCGCCGTGCGCCACCGCGCCCGTGGCGTCGTCGGCTTCGACATCGCCGGGCCCGAGGCCGGATTCCCGGCCAGCGGCCTGCGCGATGCCTTCGACTACCTCGCGCTGCACCTGTTCCCGACCACCGTGCACGCCGGGGAGGCCGACGGGATCGAGAGCATCCGTGGCGCCCTGTTCGACGGCCGCGCGTTGCGCCTCGGCCACGGGGTGCGAATCGCAGAGGACATCGAGGTCGACCGCGAGGACGCCGAGAGCAGCTTCGTCACCCTCGGTGCGGTCGCCCAGTGGGTCAAGGACCGCCAGATCGCCCTCGAGCTCAGCCCGTCGTCGAACCTGCAGACCGGGGCGATCGCCGCGTGGGGTGACGACCTGATCGACCATCCATTCGACCTGCTCTATCAGCTCGGCTTCCAGGTGACGGTCAACACCGACAACCGCCTGATGAGCAACACCACGCTCAGCAAGGAGCTCACCCTGCTCAGCACGGCGTTCGGCTACGACCTGGCCGACCTCGAGGTGTTCCAGCTCAACGCGGCCGCCGCGACCTTCCTGCCCGTCGAGGACCGCGAAGAGCTCGCTGACCTCATCAGCGCCGGTTTCGAACGGGCCTAGGATGCCCCTTCCCCCGCTGCCGGAGTCGGCCATCGTTCTCGGCGCGGAGGCCGCCACCTGGCGCGACGCCGTGCGCCTGGCCGGGGCGGCGCTGACCGCATCCGGCGCCACGAAGCCGGGCTACTCCGACGAGATGATCCGCATGATCGAGGAGCACGGCCCCTACGTCGTCATCGCGCCGGGCCTCGCGCTGGCGCACGCGCGCCCGGGCCCGGACGTGCTGGCCGACGGCCTCGCCGTGGTCACCCTCGCCACCCCCGTCGCCTTCGGGCATCCGCACAACGACCCGGTGAGCGTTGTGCTCGGGCTCGCGATCAGCTCGATCGACCGCCACCTCGAGTCCGTCGCCGAGCTGGCCAACGTGTTCAACCGGGCCAGCGCGATCCCCGCGATTGCCGCAGCCACGGACCCGCAGACGGTCATCGACATCATGGGGCGCCGCTCGTGAAGATCGTCGCCATCTGCGGTGCCGGCATCGGCAGCTCCGGCATCCTCAAGATCAACGCCGAGCGTGTGCTCACGAAGCTCGGCATCGAAGCGGATGTCACGGCAGCCGACATCGCCTCCGTGCGCGTGGCCGCGGCCGACGCCCAGGTGATCCTCACGTCTGCCGCGTTCGTCGACGCGATCGGGAAGACTTTTGCGGACGTCATCGTGATCGACAACTACTTCGACCAGCAGGAGCTCGCCGAGAAACTGGAGAAGGCGCTGGGCTGACCCCGGCGGCATCGGCGGCCAGGCGACATCCGCTCGGGCCGACATCCGCTCAGGACAGCAGCGCCCGCATGCCTGACTCGAGATCGTCGACGACGACCTGCGCGGCCCGGGTGCGGTCGAGGCCTGCCCCCTCGGTGCTCGACGCGTCGATGTAGATTTTGACCTTCGGCTCGGTGCCGCTCGGGCGCACGATCACGCGGGCGCCTCCCCGGGTGCGGATGCGCAGGATGTCGCTGGGCGGGTACTGGGCGAAGCCACCGGAGAAGTCCTCGATGCGGTCGACGACCTCGGCGCCGATGGCGCGTGGCGGGGCGGCGCGTAGCCGGGCCATGATCCGGGGCACCTCGGCGAGGTCGGTCACGCGCACGGAGAACTGCGCTGAGGCGTAACCGCCGAAGCGGTCGGCGAACTCCACCAGGTGGTCGGCGACGGTGCGCCCGGTCGAGGCGAGCTCGCCGGCCAGGGCGAGGAAGTCGACGGCGGCGGAGATGCCGTCCTTGTCGCGGATGATCCACGGGTCGACGAGGTAGCCGAGGGCCTCCTCGTAGCCGAAGGCGAGGCCGCCGGCGCGGGCGATCCATTTGAAGCCGGTGAGGGTCTCGACGAAGTCCAGGTCGTAGACGCGGGCGATCTCGCGCAGCGCGGGTGAGCTCACCAGGGAGCAGGCGAGGGTGCCGTCCGCATCGGCGGCGCGCAGGCGCACGGCGGCCCGCCAGCCCAGCAGCGACCCGACCTCGTTGCCGCTGAGGCGCCGCCATCCGCTGTCGGTGGGGATCGCAACGCCGAGGCGGTCGGCGTCGGGGTCGTTCGCGATGATCAATGCGGCGCCGGACTCGGTGGCGGCGGCGAACGCGAGGTCGAGGGCGCCCGGCTCCTCGGGGTTGGGGAACGCGACGGTGGGGAACGCGGCATCCGGTTCCTGCTGGTCGGCGACCGAGTGGGGCTCGCCGAAGCCGGCCGCCGCGAAGACGCGCTTCGCGGTCTCCCAGCCGACGCCGTGCATGGCCGTGTAGACGAAAGGCACGGCGGTCGCCGGCTGCGGAGCAAGGCCGGCCGTTGCGCGCACGTACGCGTCGATGACATTCTCTTCGGCGATCTCGTACTCGGTCGACCTCGGCAGACCGGTGACCGGTGAGCCGTCGGCGATGCGGTGGATGTGGGCGGAGATCTGCGCGTCGGTGGGGGCGACGATCTGCGCGCCCGCGTTCTCGTCACCGAGGTAGACCTTGTAGCCGTTGTCGGCCGGCGGATTGTGGCTCGCGGTCACCATCACGCCGGCGCTCACGTCGAGGTGGCGCACGGCGAAGGCCAGCACAGGGGTGGGGAGCAGGCGCGGAAGCAGGATGGCCCGCACCCCGGCCCCGGCCATGATCTCGGCGGTGTCGGTGGCGAAGACGCGGGAGTTGGTGCGCCCGTCGTAGCCGATGACGACGCTCGGTGCGTCGCCCTGCTCGAGCAGCCAGGCTGCGAAGCCGGCGGCGGCCTGGCCGACGAGCACCCGGTTCATGCGGTTGGGTCCGGCACCGATCGCGCCGCGGAGCCCCGCAGTGCCGAACTCGAGGCGGGTGTCGAAGCGGTCGTGGAGCGCGGTGAGGGCCGCGGGGGTGCCGGCCGCAGCATCCGCTATCAGCTTCTCGAGCTCGGCGCGGGTGGTGTTGTCGGGGTCCTGCGCGGCCCAGGCGGCGGCCGCGGCGACCGGGTCGGTCACAGTGCGGCCACGATCTTCGCGAGGAGGGCGCTGATGACCGGCTCGGCGTCGCGGCCGGCCTCGAGCACCTCGGCGTGGCTGAGCGGGGTTTTCTGGATCCCGGCGGCGAGGTTGGTGATGAGGGACATTCCCAGCACCTCCATGCCCGACTGGCGGGCGGCGATCGCCTCGAGCGCGGTCGACATGCCCACGATGTGGCCGCCGATGGCCTTCGCCATCTGCACCTCGGCCGGTGTCTCGTAGTGGGGGCCGCGGAACTGGGTGTAGACGCCCTCGTCGAGGGTCGGGTCGACGCCGCGGGCGATGTCGCGCAGCCGCGTCGAGTACAGGTCGGTGAGGTCGATGAAGGTCGCGCCCTCGAGCGGGGAGTCGGCAGTGAGGTTGATGTGGTCGGAGATCAGCACGGGGGTGCCGGGCGTCCAGGTCTCGCGGATACCGCCGGCGCCGTTGGTGAGGATCATGATGCGTGCGCCGGTGGCGGCGGCGGTGCGCACGCTGTGCACCACCCGGCGCACACCGTGCCCCTCGTAGTAGTGGGTGCGCGCGCCGATGACAAGCGCGCGGGTGCCGTTCGGCAGAAGGATCGAGCGCAGCGACCCGACGTGGCCCTCGAGGGCGGGCTTGCTGAAGCCTGTGACATCCGTTGCATCGATCGTCGCGACGGTCTCGCCGAGGAGGTCGGCGGCGCGGGCCCAGCCCGAGCCTAGGGTGAGGGCGATGTCGTGGCGCGCGACTCCGGTGATGCGGGCGATGTCGGCTGCGGCGGCCTCGGCAATCGCGAACGGGTCTGCCTGCGGGTCATCGAGGGGGTGTGTGTGAAGAGTCGACATGTGTCCCACCTTATTCACTCGCGGCGGCTACCCCCGTGCGTTGGCGTAGCGGAGGTAGACGAGAATAGGGATATGTCGTATGAGTTCGAGCGCAAGCAGCGCATTGCCATTCTCGGTGGGGGACCCGGCGGGTACGAGGCGGCCCTCGCGGGCGCCCAGCTCGGGGCGGAGGTCACGCTCGTCGAGCGCCTCGGTGTCGGCGGGTCTGCCGTGCTCACCGACGTTGTACCGTCGAAGACGCTGATCGCCACCGCCGAGGCGTCGAACTCGATCGGGGAGGCCGCCGACCTCGGCGTGCAGTTCTACACGCGCGGGGAGTCTGGCCGGGCCGTGCGCCCGGAGGTCGCCGTGAACCTCTCCGCCGTCAACGCCCGACTGCTGCGCCCCGCGCGCCAGCAGTCGGAGGACATGAAGTCGGGGCTCATCAAGGCCGGCGTGCGCATCGTGCAGGGCGACGGGCGCCTCGAGGGAACCTCGAAGCTCATCGTGTCAACCGGGCGCGGCAAGGGAGCCAAGGACTTCGACGAGATCGAGGCTGACACCGTCATCGTCTCGGTCGGGGCGACCCCGCGCATCCTGCCGACCGCCGTTCCGGACGGCGAACGGATCTTCACCTGGACGCAGCTCTACACGCTCGAGTCCGTGCCCGAGCACCTCATCGTCGTCGGGTCGGGTGTCACCGGCGCCGAGTTCGCGTCCGCCTACACCGCGCTCGGGTCCAAGGTCACGCTCATCTCCAGCCGTGACCAGGTGCTGCCAGGCGAGGACGCCGACGCCGCACGCGTGATCGAGGACGTCTTCAAGCGCAACGGCATGACCGTGTTGTCGAAGTCCCGCGCCGACTCGGTCGTGCGCACCGCCGACGGGGTCATCGCGACGCTCTCCGACGGGCGCACCGTCGAGGGCACCCACTGCCTCGTCGCGGTCGGGTCCGTGCCGAACACGCGGGGCATCGGGCTGGACACGGCCGGGGTGCAGCTCACCGATTCGGGGCACATCCGGGTGAACCGCGTGGCGCGCACCTCCGTTCCCAGCATCTACGCCGCCGGCGACTGCTCCGACTTCTTCCCGCTCGCCTCGGTCGCGTCGATGCAGGGCCGCACGGCGGTGTTCCATGCCATGGGCGACGCGGTGAACCCGACCGAGCTGCGCAACGTCACCTCGAACATCTTCACCCAGCCGGAGATCGCGACCGTCGGCTGGACGCAGAAGCAGATCGAGGACGGCCTCGCCCAGGGCGACATCTACAAGCTGCCGCTGGCGTCGAACCCGCGGGCGAAGATGCAGGGCATCAAGGACGGCTTCGTGAAGCTGTTCGCCCGCACCGGCTCCGGCACCGTCATCGGCGGGGTGATCGTCGCGCCGCACGCCTCCGAACTGATCCTGCCGATCGCGATCGCCGTGGAGCACCGCCTCACGGTCGATCAGATCGCCCAGGCCTTCGCGGTCTACCCCTCCCTCTCGGGCAGCATCACCGACGCCGCCCGCGCAATGCACATCGTCGCCTGACCTCGAGCGCTGAGCATCGTCAGGTCATAATTCAGGAGTCCGGGGGTGCCCTGCGACTTCATCATTCAGGAGTTCGGGGTGGACGGCGGTCGGTAATGCCAGTGTTTTCGGGGAAGTCTCCCGGCGCGAGTCTCCCGGAACGCCGAAAGTCCTGGATGATGCCGAGGGCCTGGGCCCGGATCTCCTGAATGATGACCTCAACCCGCCTCGCGTGGCCGACCTGCCCTTCCCCGCGCGGCGGCGGCATCCGTTGTGCACGGAAGCGGATGTTGTGCCGCGGGCGCCGCGACATCCGCTGACGATGGGTCCATGGAATCGGTACGTCAGATCGTGGATCGTCTCGGTGGCATCGCCACGCGCCAACAGCTGATTGCCGCGGGGCGCACGGGTCTCGACCTGACGATCGCGGTGCGCGGAGGGGAGGTGCACCGCATCCGTCAGGCGAGGTACGCCAGTGCGACGGCAATGGTCGACGGGGTCGTCGCCGCGCGGGTCGGTGGGCGGCTTGCCGGCGCATCGGCGGCGAAGAGCTACGGGCTGTGGCCGGGCTTCGACGAGCGGCTGCACATCGTGGTGGGGGCGACCTCGTCCCGCCTGCGCACCAACGCACCGCCAAGCATGCGGGTACAGCTGTCGTCAGACATGACTCGCCGCCCGATCGCCCTGCACTGGCTGCAGGGGGCCGAGGTCCCGGAGCTCGGTCCGGAGTGCTGGCGTGTGAGCATTGCGGAGACACTGCGCCAGACCGTCCGCTGGGCCGACGCGGAGACCGCGATCGCGTGTCTCGATACGGCCCGCCTCAAGCTGCCGGCCTCGACGATGGCGTGCATCTTCGAGTCCGAACCGGAGTCCTCGAAGCGGATGTTGCGGGCGAGCCGCCCGGGCAGCGAATCGGGTCCGGAGTCCCTCGTGCGCCAGCGTCTCGCCGCGATAGGCCTCGAGTTGATCCAGCAGGTGCCGGTTCCGGGCATCGGTCGCCTCGACGGCAGGATCGCCGGCACTAAGGTGGTGCTCGAGATCGACAGCAGCTACCACGACAACGACCGGTCATTCGAGTCCGACCGTATCCGCGATGCCGAACTCGCCGCGCGCGGATACGTCGTCGTACGGCTCACCTATCGCCAGATCACGACGGACTGGGCATGGTGCGAGCGGATGGTCCTCGCCGCGGTCGCCCGCTTTCACGACGCCGCGTAGTCCAGTCCGCCCGCCTGCAGGGCCGGCTCGGTCATCATTCAGGAGATCGAGCGGATGTCGCCCCGTGCGGCATTTCACAATTCAGGAGCTTCGGCACGAAATAGTCCCAGCGACCCTGCATCCGCTGTAAAACCGGGGGAAACCGGGGGAAACCGGCGCAAACTCCTGAATGATGAACGCACGCGGGCGCACGCGGGCGCCGAAACTCCTGAATGATGACCGAGCGGACGAGCGGACGAACCTCAGCCGTGGATGTCGAGCAGCACGTGGCCTGAGGAGACCGTGAGGCCGACCGAGGCGTTCAGGTTGGCGATCACGCCGTCCTTGTGTGCGGTGATCGGCTGCTCCATCTTCATGGCCTCGAGCACGAGAACGAGGTCGCCCTTGACGACCTTCGTGCCAGCCTCGACCGCGAGCTTCACGATCGTCGCCTGCATCGGCGCCTTGACCGAGTCGCCGGTCGCGGTCACGACCGACCCTCCGCCACGACGCTTCGGAGCTGGGGGAGCGGGTGCTGCGCCAGGAGCACCGAACCGGGCGGGCAGGCCGACCTCGATGCGTTTGCCGTCGACCTCGATCACCACGTTCGTGCGCACTGCGGCGGGGAGCGGCTCCTCGAGCGACCCGCTCCATGGCTCGATCTCGTTGACGAACTCGGTCTCGATCCACCGCGTGTAGATGCTGAACGGCTCGGAGACGAACGCCGGATCGCGCACGATCGCTCGGTGGAACGGCAGCACGGTGGGGAGCCCGGCAATCTCGAACTCGTCAAGGGCCCGGCGGGAGCGTTCGATGGCGTCGGCGCGGGTCGATCCGGTCACGATGAGCTTGGCCAGCAGCGAGTCGAACGCACCGCTGATGACATCGCCGGTGGTCACGCCGCTGTCGACGCGCACCCCGGGGCCGCCGGGGAAGCGCAGCACGTGAACGGGGCCGGGGGAGGGCATGAAGTTCAGTCCCGGGTCCTCGCCATTGATGCGGAACTCGATGGAATGGCCCTGCGCGACGGGGTCACCGTAGCCGATCGCCTGGCCCTCCGCGATGCGGAACTGCTCCCGCACGAGGTCGATGCCGGTGACCTGCTCCGAGACGGGGTGCTCCACCTGCAGGCGGGTGTTCACCTCGAGGAAGGAGATCGAGCCGTCCTTCGCGACGAGGAACTCGCAGGTGCCGGCGCCGAGGTAACCGACCTCCGCCAGGATCGCCTTCGACGCCGAGTAGAGCAGCGCGTTCTGCGCGTCCGTGAGGAACGGAGCCGGTGCCTCCTCGACGAGCTTCTGGTGGCGGCGCTGCAGCGAGCAGTCGCGGGTCGAGATGACCACCACGGTGCCGAACGCGTCGGCGAGGCACTGCGTCTCGACGTGCCGCGGCTGGTCGAGGTACTTCTCGACGAAGCACTCGCCCCGGCCGAACGCGGCGACGGCTTCGCGGGTCGCCGACTCGAACAGCTCGGGGATCTCCTCGCGCGTGCGAGCGACCTTGAGGCCGCGCCCGCCCCCGCCGAAGGCCGCCTTGATCGCGACGGGCAGTCCGTGCAGGTCGACGAAGTCGAGCACCTCCGCGGCACCGGAGACGGGGTTCAGCGTTCCTGGTGCGAGCGGCGCGCCGACCCGCTCCGCGATGTGCCTGGCCGACACCTTGTCGCCGAGCAGGCGGATCGCTTCGGGCGACGGGCCGATCCAGATCAGGCCGGCGTCGATAACGGATGTCGCGAAGTCGGCGTTCTCGGCCAGGAAGCCGTAGCCGGGGTGAACGGCATCGGCCCCCGAGCGCCGGGCGATGGAGAGGATCTTGTCGATGACGAGATAGGTCTCGGCCGAGGTGGTGCCGTCGAGCGCATAGGCCTCGTCGGCGAGCTTCACGTGGCGGGCGTCGCGGTCCTGGTCGGCGTAGACGGCCACGGACGCGATACCGCTGTCGCGGGCTGCGCGGATGACCCGGACGGCGATCTCTCCTCGGTTGGCGATGAGGACCTTCGTTATCCGGGGCATAGTGCTCAACTATATGGCCGACCGTGCCCATCGAATTGGACACGAGCCACAAAGATCAGGCGTGTCACTGTGAGGAGCTCCACAAATCAGCGGTTCCACAGTGTGGGCCAGCTCACCCCGAAGCCCAGCACGAGCGACCTCAGCGCCGCGAGCGACAGCCCGACGACGGCGTGCGGATCGCCGTCGACCGCGGTGATGAATGGGGCGCCGAGGCTGTCGATCGTGAACGCCCCGGCGACCTTCAGCGGCTCCCCGGTGGCGATGTACGCGTCGATCTCCTCGTCGGAGATGTCCGAGGCGAAGGTGACAGCGGATGTCGTGACGGATCCGCCTGCCGCACGTGCGGCCCCTCCCCGGTGGTCCACCAGCCAGTGGCCGGAGTGCAGGTGGCCGGTGCGCCCGCGCTGCAGGTGCCAGCGCTCCCTGGCGACCTCCGGCAGGTGCGGCTTGCCGTAGATGACCCCGTCGAGTTCGAACGCCGAGTCGCCGCCGAGGATGAACCCGTCGATCGGCTCGCCGTCCACCGTGCGGCCGACCACGGCCTCGGCCTTCGCCCGGGCGAGTACCTCGACCATCGTCACAGCCCCGATCGGCCCGTTCGCTGCGACCCACGCCTCCACGGCGGCGTCCTCGTCCACGTTCGGGGCGATCACGACGGGCTCGATCCCGGCCGCGCGCAGGGTCGCGAGCCGTGCGGGGGAGGTGGAGGCCAGATAGAGCCGCAGGGGGTGGGGGTGCACGGTTGCTCCTATGCTCGAAGGATGGGCGACATGCAGGGCACGAGGGTACAGGTCGAGATTACCGGCGTCGCGCACGGGGGGATCTTCGTGGCGCGGCATGAGGGACGGGTGGTCTTCGTCGGCGACGCCATCCCCGGTGAGACGGTGATCGCCGAGATAACCGACGACTCGAAGTCGGCCTTCTGGCGTGCGGATACCGTCGAGGTCGTCGAGGCGTCACCGCACCGGCAGGGCCACGTCTGGGAGGCCGCGTCGCTTGAGAATGCGCCGGCCGACCGCGCCGGAGGCGCCGAGTTCGGCCACATCGACCTCGCCCACCAGCGAGAACTCAAGCGCCGGGTGATCGCCGAGTCGCTCTCCCGCATGGCCCGCATCGAGCTGCCCGTCGAGGTCGAGGCGCTGCCAGCCGGGGATGCGACGGGGGGCCTGGACAACACCGGCACCGGCTGGCGCACCCGGGTGCGCCTGCACGTCGATGCCGACGGTGTCGCAGGCCCATTCGCCGCCCGCTCGCACCGGGTCATCCCCGTGCGCGACCTCCCGCTCGCCGTGCGCGAGTCCGACGCGCTCACCCCGCTCGACGGCAGGTACCGGGGCGCGGACTTCCTCGACATCATCGTGCCGTCCATCGGCGAGCCGATCGTGGTGGCGTCGAGCGGTGTTGCGAAGGTGGGCAAGACCGCTGGCAAGCCCGCCGCGAGGCCCGCACCCACCCGGGGGAGCAACACGAGCATCGTCGAGCGCGTCGGCGACCGCGAGTTCTCCCTCGACTTGCACGGATTCTGGCAGGTTCACCGTCATGCCGCGCAGACCCTCACCACCGCCGTGCAGCAGGCGATCGACGAGCATCACTTCGAAGCGGATGCCGCGAACCTCGACCTCTACGGAGGGGTGGGCCTCCTCGCCGCCGCGGTCGGCGACCGCTTCGGCTCCGGTGTGCGCATCACGACCGTCGAGAGCGACCCGCTCGCGACGGCCTACGCCACCGCGAACCTCGCCGACCTGCCCGGCGCCGTCGCCGAGACCGGCCGCGTCGAGCGCTACCTCCAGCGGCTGCGCACGGGTGCGGGCACGGTAGAGCGCGCGCGACTCGAGCGGGCGACGATCGTGCTCGACCCGCCCAGGTCGGGTGCTGGGAAGGCCGTCGTCGGCGAACTCGCTGCCTTCGCGCCCAGGCAGATCGTCTACGTGGCCTGCGACCCGGTCGCGCTCGCCCGCGACATCGCGCTGTTCGCCGAGCGAGGCTACGTGCTCTCGCGGCTGCGCGCTTTCGACCTCTTCCCGCACACCCACCACGTCGAGGCGGTCGCTACTCTCGTGCGCGCCTGACCCCTTCCGTGACCCTGAACGCGGATGTAGGGATCGCCGTAAACCGCGAACCGGCGGCTGAGACGTGCGGACGGTTAAGATAGGTGGAGAAGGCCTTCTCCCAGCAGTGCCGCAGAACAGGATTTTCGCTATGACGCAGACCACCACTCGGGACCTCCAGGAGGCGACATCCGCTCAGTCCGTGCGGGTCGCCGTGGTCGACGACCATGAGGCGGTGCGCCTCGGACTGAAGGCCGCGTGCATCGACGCCGGCTTCGAGTTCGTGGTGGCTGCGGCGTCAGTCGGGGAGTTCGTGGAGACGCTCGCCGGCCGCGAGTGCGATGTGGTGGTACTCGACCTCTCCCTGGGCGATGGGTCGTCGGTCACCGACAACGTGAAGCGCGTGCAGGCGATCGGCGCCGCCGTGCTGATCCACAGCATCGCCGACCGGGTCGCCTCCGTGCGCGAGGCGCTCGCCGCCGGTGCGGCCGGGGTCATTCCCAAGTCCTCGGCCATGAAGACCGTGATGTCGGCCGTCGAGACTGTCGCGCACGGCGAGGTGCTCAACAACCTCGAGTGGGCCACGGCCATCGACGCTGACAGCGACTTCGCCAAGGCGCAGCTCGGCCGCCGCGAGCGCGAGATCCTGCACCTCTACGCCTCGGGTTTCCCGCTCAAACTCGCCGCGCAGCAGCTCGGCATCGGGTACTCGACCGCCCGCGAGTACCTCGACCGCATCCGGATGAAGTACGTCGAGGTGGGCCGCCCGGCCCCGACCAAGGTGGACCTCCTGCGGCGCGCCGTCGAGGACGGCATCCTGCCTGGACTCGACACCGAATCCGGTGATGCCCGCTAGCGCTGCCTCCCGGACCACGACGCCGCGAGGCCCCAGGACACCGATCAGCGGCCGCCAGGTCGAGACGATGCTCTCCCGTGCGACGGCGGTCTTCGCGCTCGTCTTCGGGGCGCAGTCCGTCATCGTGGTCATCGACCAGAGCAGCCGGATGAACCCGGGGTGGTGGGTCCCGGTCGTGTCCGGCATGTTCGGGGCGATGATCGCCGCTGTGGTGGCCTCGATCGTCAAGCGCGGGGTGCGCATCGTCAACGGCGTTGTGGTGGTCGTCTGGCTGGTCGCCATGTCCACCTGGCCGCTCGGGCTGGGCCCGGACGGCTTTGGCTTCGACACACGCCCATGGCCCTGGTTCGTCTGCACGGTCGCGACCTCGGCCGCGGCTCTCGCCTGGCCCCTCTGGGCGGCCGGGACGACCCTCGCGGTGGCCCCGCTTGCCTATGGAATCGTGCGCGCCACCCCGGCCGGTGGGAGCGCCTCCCTCGACCTCGCCGCCTATGACGTGCTCTACGCGGTGCTCCTCGGTGGCGCGGTGCTGGTGATCATCACCATGCTCAGGCAGGCGGCCGCCGCCGTCGACTCCGCGCAGACCATGGCGCTCGAGCGATACGCCCACGCGGTGCAGCAGCACGCCACCGAGGTCGAGCGGGTGCAGGTCGACGCGATCGTGCACGACAGTGTGTTGACAACGCTCTTCTCCGCGGCCCGCGCCCGCACCCCCGAGGCGATGGCGCTCGCCGCCACGATGGCACAGAACGCGATGGGGTTCCTCCGCGAGGCGTCCGTCGTCTCCCCCGACGACGACGGACTCCTGATGCGGGTCGAGGAACTCGCCGCACGCATCCGCGCGGCGACCGTGAGCCTGCCGGCCCACTTCGAGTGCCGCAGCGATCATTCGGGCGATGCGGAGGTCACCGCCCACGCGGCGGAGGCGATCTACTCGGCCACCGTGCAGGCGATGGTCAACAGTGCCCAGCACGCCGGGGAGGCGCAGCGTTGGTTCGAGATCGTCGGGGTGGAGCCGAGGCGCGTGGTGGTGACCATCGGTGACACGGGCGTCGGCTTCGACATCAACCGGGTTCCGCCCGACCGGCTCGGGGTGCGCATCTCGATCCTGGAGCGCGTGGCGAAGGCCGGGGGCCAGGTGCATGTCGCGTCCGCGCCCGGCTCCGGCACCGTGGTGACCATCAGGTGGCCGGCAGCGGATGTCGCGGACGTCCTCGAGCTCGATGCCGCCGGTGATGCGGGGCGAACCCTATGAACGCGCGCATCTATTCCGGCATCAACATCGGCGTCCCCCGATCCCTGATCATCGCGCTCGCCGCGGTCTTCTCCGCCTACCATCTTGTGCTCGCGGGCGTCTCGATCGGCGTTCCGGAGGGCAAACTGCCGTACATCGCCGCCATGGTGCTCTACGCCGTCGCGACCGTGGCCAGCCTCTGGCCGACGCAGCAGACGCGGATGCCCGTGTGGCTCGCCGCCACGAACCTCGGCGCCGTCGTCGCGATCGCTCTCCTCGTCTCGAGTCAGCTCCCGAACGGACCGGGCAACAGCTACGCAGCTTGGTACACGGCGGCGATCGGCACGCTCATGGTCATCACCTCGACGCGTCACCGCCAGGCCTTCGCCTGGCTCGGGGTGGGTGCGCTGGCCCTGCAGACGATCGCCTGGCAGGGCTTCGGTGGCCTCTTCTCGCTCGGCACGGCTGGATCGCTGATGTGGGTCGGGGTGTCACACGCGCTCGCCTCGTCGCTCGCCTCGGCCGGGCGTGACGCACGCCAGTACGCGATCGCCGAGCAGGAGGCCGCGAACTGGCGCGCCGCGCAGGAGGCGCACTTCTTCGAACGGCAGTTCCGACTGGGCCAGACCAGCCGGATGGCGTTGCCGATGCTGCGCCGCATCGTCGCGGACGGCGGCGAGCTCACCGAGGCCGAGCGGGCGGAGTGCCTCAACGTGGAAGGGGCGATCCGCGATGAGATCCGCGGGCGCAAGCTGCTCAACGACCGGGTCCGCACCGAGGTGATGGAGGCGCGTCGACGAGGAACGGTGGTGACACTGCTCGACGAGGGCGGGATCGATGACCTGCCGCCAGCCGAGGTCGAGCGGGTGCTGAACCGGCTCGCCGACGCCATCGGCCAGACCGGAGCCGACCGCATCATCGCGCGAACCGTGCAGCACGGCTCGCCGACGGCGGTCACGGTCGTCGGGCTGAAGTCGATGAACGACGGCACCCAGGCGGCGCTCGGCGCCGAGGCCGAGTCCGCCTCGGACGATGATCCGGACGAGATGGCCCTGTGGTTGGAGATCCCGCGGCGCGAGGATGTCCAGCTGGACATCCTGCCTTAACGCGGAAATGGGGCCGGCCAGTGGCCAGCCCCATCCCAATCCCCGAGTCAGGGTGATAACCCGAATATCGCCCTGACTCGCCCCCAAATCATTAGCCCGCTTACCCTAGTCGGCTAATAATTGGCGGGTGTTGCCCTGAGGTAACACCTAGCAAGATCAATCATGCGGCCGTGCGGCCGGAAGCGTAGTCGTCACTTCGGAGGACATTGGGGGGACAATTTACGGCACTTTGTACCGTGAACGGGGGATACGCCGCCTATTATTGGACCCCAAAAAGTCAATTTCGGGGTACAAAACCCGGATGTCCACGACGTTAGCCTGAGAATCCCCGCCATGCCCCGGCGCCGGGGCGCAGGGGGCCCCTGATCGGCCTCTGGCTGCGCTGCCACGCGCTCTGCGCGACCGCGGTCGACACGGACGCGTCGTCGCCGAGTTCCTCCGCGACAGCGGCGATGACGGCCAACACGGCCGCGAGCTCCGTTGCCGTCGGATTGCCACCCAAGACGGTGAGGCCGGGCTGCGCGACATCCGCTTCACTCACAGGGGAATGTTCCCGTGCTTCTTGGGGGGCAGCGTCGCGCGCTTGGTGCGCAGCGCACGCATGGCCTTCACGACCGCGACACGGGTGGCAGCCGGTTCGATGACGCCGTCGAGCTCGCCGCGCTCCGCTGCGAGGAAGGGGCTCGCCACGTTGTAGGTGTACTCGTTCGCGAGGCGGGTGCGCACGGCGGCGACGTCCTCGCCGGCGGCCTCCGCACGGCGGGTCTCGGTGCGGTAGAGGATGTTGACGGCCCCCTGGCCCCCCATAACGGCGATCTCGGCGGTCGGCCACGCGTAGTTGATGTCGGCGCCGAGCTGCTTGGAGCCCATCACGATGTACGCGCCGCCATAGGCCTTGCGGGTGATGACGGTCACCAGCGGAACGGTCGCCTCCGCGTAGGCGTAGAGCAGCTTGGCCCCGCGGCGGATGACGCCCGTCCACTCCTGGTCGGTGCCTGGCAGGTAGCCCGGCACATCAACGAGGGTGAGGATCGGGATCGAGAACGCGTCGCAGAACCGCACGAACCTGGCCGCCTTCTCGCCGGCCTCGATATTCAGCGTTCCCGCCATGGCACTGGGCTGGTTGGCGACGATGCCGACCGCGCGCCCCTCGATGCGGCCGAAGCCGACCACGATGTTCGGGGCGAACAGCGGCTGCGTCTCGAGGAAATCGCCGTTGTCGACGATGTGCTCGATGACGCTCTTGACGTCGTAGGGCTGGTTAGCGCTGTCCGGGATGATCGTGTTGAGCGCCCGGTCGTGGTCGGTGATCTCCAGCTCGACATCGCTGGCGTAGACGGGGTGCTCGGCCAGGTTGTTGTCGGGGAAGTAGCTGAGCAGCGTGCGGGCGTAGTCGAGGGCGTCGTCCTCGTCGCTCGCGAGGTAGTGGGCGACCCCGGAGACCTTGTTGTGGGTGAGGGCCCCGCCGAGCTCCTCCATCCCCACGTCCTCTCCGGTGACGGTCTTGATCACGTCGGGGCCGGTGACGAACATCTGGCTGGTCTTGTCGACCATGATCACGAAGTCGGTGAGCGCGGGGGAGTACACCGCCCCGCCGGCCGCCGGTCCCATGATGATGGAGATCTGGGGGATGACGCCGGAGGCCGCGGTGTTGCGGCGGAAGATCTCCCCGTACTTGCCGAGGGCCACCACCCCCTCCTGGATGCGGGCGCCGCCGGAGTCGAGCATGCCGATGATCGGCACCCCCGTCTTCAGGGCGAGGTCCATGACCTTGATGATCTTCTCTCCGGCCACCTCGCCGAGCGAGCCGCCGAAGATCGTGAAGTCCTGGCTGTAGACGGCCACCTGGCGGCCGTGGATGGTGCCGGTGCCGGTGACGACCGCGTCGCCGTAGGGCCGGGACTTCTCCATGCCGAACGCGTGGGTGCGGTGCCGAACGAACTCGTCGAGCTCGACGAAGGAGCCGTGGTCGAGCAGCTGTTCGACGCGCTCGCGGGCGGTCTTCTTTCCCTTGGCGTGCTGCTTGGTAATCGCGGCCTCGCCGCTGGCGGTCACCGCCTCGTGGTACCTGACCTTCAGGTCGGCGAGCTTGCCCGCGGTCGTGTGGAGGTCCGGCTCGGCGTTGATGTCAGCAGTCACGACCTCACCTTACCGAGCCGCGGCCTAGCCTTGACCCATGCACCTGCCCCTCAGCTCCGCCCTCGCGTCCATCCATCGGCTCGCCTCCGCCCCGTCGACCAACGACGAGCTGCTCGCTCGTGCCGCGACATCCGCTGAATTCACGGTGGTGGTGACGACGGACCAGACGGCGGGCCGGGGGCGCCTGGGCCGGGAGTGGGTGGCCCCGCCCGGGCAGTGCCTGGCGGCGTCGGTGCTGCTGCGCCCGCGGATGCCGGCCGGGGAGACGCTCGGCTTCGACCACTGGGGCTGGATTCCGCTGATCGCCGGTGTTGCGATGTCCCGTGCCGTCGCCGCGGTCCTGCCGGCGCGTGCGGCGTCGCTCAAGTGGCCCAATGACGTGCTCGTGCGCGGGCGCAAGGTCTGCGGCATCCTCGGCGAGTTGCTGCCGGCCGGTGATGGGCTCGTGCTCGGCGCCGGCGTGAACCTCACGACCCCGGCCGACGGCCTGCCCACCCCCACCTCGACCTCTCTGGCGCTCGAGGGGGCGACCCTCGAGGGAGACGAGCTCGTCGACGCGGTGCTGTCCGGCTGGCTCGACGGGTTCCGCGGCCTCTACACCGAGTTCCTGCGCCTGGGCGGCGACGAGGAGGGCAGTGGGGTGCGCGCGGTGGCGCTGGAGGCCTGCAGCACCATCGGGCAGGAGGTGCGGGTGAGCCTGCCCGGCGGTGGCGAGCTCGTCGGCATCGCGATCGACATCGACCGGGCCGGCCGCATCTGCGTGCAGAGCGAGACGGATGGGCGGATTCAGGCTGTCGCCGCGGGCGACGTGACACATCTGCGGTATGAATGAGGAATGACGACAGAGCCCACGCGGTCGGGCCCTGAAGCCGAACGCATCATCGCGAGCCTCCGGCCCCACGGCCGGGCGCTGTTCTGGCCATCGCTGGTGCTCATCATCACGGTGGGGGCGCTCGGCTACTTCACCGGCCGCTTCGACGAGCAGTGGCAGAACATCGCCGTGCTCGCCGGCGGGCTCGCCGTAGTGGTGCTGCTCTGGCTGCTGCCGATGCTCTTCTGGCTGGCGAAGCGGTACGTGATCACCACCCGCCGCATCGTGCTGCGCCACGGCCTGTTCGTGCGCACGAGGCAGGAGTTACTGCACAGCCGCGGCTACGACATCACCGTGCGCAAGAACGCGGTGCAGAGTGTGTTCGGCAGCGGTGACGTGCTCATCAACACCGGGCTGGAACGGCCAGTGGTACTTCGGGACATCCCCAGCGCCGATCTCGTGCAGGGTTCGCTCCACGACCTGATGGAGCGCAGCCTCAATCCGATCGCCGCGCGCCGCCAGGCCGAGCAGTCAGGTGCTCCGGACGAGACAACCGCGTGGGGCGTGCGCTGACGATCGCGATGCTCCCCGTCGCCACTCGCACCAGGGGGATGCTGGCCGTCCGTGGCCGGGCGGGCTCGGTGACCTGCGCCCTCTCATCCGCATCCACCTGGGCAGCGGATGTCGCGGCGCCGGCGTTCGACGCGGAGTCCGGGAACACCCAGGTGCGGTAGAGCCAGAAGCGGAAGGCCGTGCCGAGGGCAAGGCCCACCACGTTGGCCGAGATGTTGTCGGCGAAGGTGCTGGTGAAGCCCAGGGCGTAATGGCTGACCCAGAGGCAGCCGAGGGCGATGGCCATCCCGCCGACGCTGACCACGGCGAACTCGAACGCCTCGCGCAGCAGGTGCGGGCGGCGCTCCGCGCGGAATGTCCAGTAGCGGTTGCCGAGCCAGTTGGCGACGATCGCTACGGAGACGGAGATCGCCTTGGCGGCGAGCGGGCCGTGTGACACGAGCTCCGGGGCGAGAACGGTGGATCGCAGCAGGTTGAAAACCGAGAAGTCGATGACGACTCCGACGAGCCCGACGAGGCCGAATCGGCCCAGCTGGTGGATGAAGCGGCGCATACGTCCTCGGGGTCGATAGGCGAAGATGGGGGGTGCGGGGGAACTCATTGCCTCATCGCAGCATTATCCACGTTCCTGAAAGAAGACTATGACTTACCTAGTAGGAGTCATCGGGGGTGGACAACTCGCCCGGATGATGGTTCCGGCGGCCGTCAACCTCGGAATCGAATTGCGGGTGCTCGCGGAGACCGTCGACAGCCCGGCATCCATCGCCGCGACGGCGGTCGGCGACTACCTCGACGTGGACACCGTGCTCGCCTTCGCCAGGGGGGTCGACGTGGTGACCTTCGACCACGAGCACGTGCCCCAGCCGGTGCTCGCGGCCCTCGTCGAGGCCGGAGTGCGGGTGCGGCCCGGCCCGCACGCGCTCCAGTTCGCGCAGGACAAGATCCTGATGCGCGAGAGGCTCGCCGAGCTGTACCTCCCCATCCCCGACTGGGCGAGGGTCGACAGCCGCGACGACCTCGCCGCCTTCCTTGCCGACCACGGCGGCCGCGCCGTGCTCAAGACTTCCCGTGGGGGCTACGACGGCAAGGGGGTGCGTGTTGTCACCGACGCCACCGACGCGGACGACTGGCTCGCCGGCGACATCCCGCTCCTCGTCGAGGAGGTCGTCGAGTTCCGGCGCGAGCTCGCGCAGCTCGTCGCCCGCCGCCCGTCCGGGGAGATCGCCGCCTGGCCGGTCGTGGAGAGCGTTCAGCGCGGTGGGGTCTGCGCCGAGGTCATCGCGCCGGCGCCATCATCCGCCGGGAAGCTCGCCGACGTCGCCAGCGACATCGCGCACACGATCGCCGAGCGGCTCGATGTGACGGGGGTGCTCGCGGTCGAGCTGTTCGAGACGACCGACGAGCGCCTGCTCATCAACGAGCTCGCCATGCGCCCGCACAACACCGGCCACTGGAGCATCGACGGGTCGACGACGAGCCAGTTCGAGCAGCACCTGCGTGCCGTGCTCGACCTGCCGCTCGGGGCGACGGGCTGCCGCGACGCCTGGTCGGTCATGGTCAACGTGCTCGGCGGCCCCGCCCTCGGCGGACTCGAGGAGCGGATGCCGGCGGCGCTCGCCGACCAGCCCACCGTGAAGTTCCACAACTACGGCAAGGAGCCGCGCCCCGGACGCAAGATCGGGCATGTGACCGCCGGTGGCGCCGAGCTCGACGACGTCGTCTGGCAGGCCAGGTCGGCCGCCGCGATCCTCGGCAGCGAGGCGGCGCTCTGGGCGCGCGCCGCAGGGTCCACGCAGACACACCGGTGCCCGCGCAGGCCCACAGTGCGGGGCACGGTTACGATGACACTCATGCCTGAGCCCCTCGTTGCCGTCGTCATGGGGTCGGACTCCGACTGGAACGTGATGCGGGCGGCCTCCGAGGTGCTCGCCGAATTCGGGGTGCCCCACGAGGTGGAGGTCGTCTCCGCGCACCGCACCCCCCACAAGATGATCGCCTTCGGAGCGGATGCTGCTGGCCGCGGCATCCGCTCGATCATCGCCGGGGCGGGGGGAGCCGCCCACCTGCCCGGTATGCTCGCGTCGGTCACCACGCTCCCCGTCATCGGGGTGCCCGTGCCGCTCGCCACCCTCGATGGGCTCGACTCGCTCCTCTCGATCGTGCAGATGCCGTCGGGCGTGCCCGTGGCGACCGTGTCGATCGGCGGGGCCCGAAACGCGGGGCTGTTGGCCATCCGCATCCTCGCCAGCACGGACGCCGCCCTCGCTGCGCGGCTGACCGAGCACGCCAGCGCCCTCGAGGCGCTCGTTGAGACCAAGAACCGGGCGCTCAAGTCCACACTATGAGCACCGTGAACAGCCCCGTCCGGTTTCCCGACCTCCGGTCGCCCGGCACCATGACCAAACGAGCCTGGTGGCTCATCGGGCTCAACATCCTGATCCCGGGCTCCGCGCAGCTGCTCGCCGGCAGCCGCCGCCTCGGGCGCTTCGCCGTCTCCGCGACCTTCGTGCTCTGGGGGGCGGTGGTCCTGGCCGCGCTGGTCTACTTCCTGCTGCCGCGGGTGGTGTACACGCTCGCCTCGAGCCCGATCGCCCTCGGGGTCGCCCAGGTGATCCTGGCCGGCTACGCGATCCTCTGGATCGTGCTCACCCTCGACACCCTCCGCCTCGTGCGCCTCATCCGCGCCTGGCCGAAGGCACGTCCCCTCGTCGCGGGCCTCGCCGTCGCGGCGCTCGCGCTCAGCGCCGGCGCCTTCAGCTACGGATCGGTCATCGCCGGAACCGCCCGCACCACCCTCGACCAGCTCTTCTCCGACGGGGCCTACCAGGACCCGATCGACGGCCAGTACAACATCATGCTTCTCGGTGGCGACGCCGGGCCCGACCGCGAGGGCATCCGGCCGGACAGCATCTCGGTTGTCAGCGTGAATGCCGACACCGGGGCTGCGACGATCGTGGGGGTGCCCCGCAACTTCGAGCGCGCCACCTTCTCGGCCGGCTCCCCGCTGTTCGGGCCGTTCCCGAACGGCTACGACTGCGGCGACCAATGCCTCATCAACTACCTGTACACGTACGCAGAGGAACACCCGGAGCTGTATCCGGACGCGGTGGCGAACGGGAGCACACCCGGCATCGAGGCGACGCGGGATGCGGTCTCCGGGGTCACCGGGCTCACGGTGCAGTACTACGTCATCGTCGACATGCAGGGCTTCGCCGACCTCATCGACTCCCTCGGCGGAATCAGCATCGACGTGCCGGCGCGCATCCCGATCGGCCCGATCACGGCGACAGAGCCATACTTCTACATCGAGGCCGGCACCCAGCGCTTCGACGGGGGGACAGCGCTCTGGTATGCGAGGTCGCGCTACGAGACCACCGACTTCGCCAGGATGGAGCGGCAGCGGCAGGTGCAGGAGGCCGTGATCTCACAGGTCGACCCGGCCACCGTGCTCGCCAAGTTCCAGGACATCGCCAAGGCCGGCACCCAGGTGGTGCACACCGACATCCCCCAGGTGATGCTCGGCGGCTTCGTTGACATGGCGAGCAAGGGACGCTCGATTCCGGTGACCAAGCTCGAGCTCGTGCCACCGACGATCGACCAGAACAATCCCGACTACGACCTCATCCACGGCCTCGTGACGGACAGCATCGCGTCATCCGCGACGGCCGCAGGCTAGCTCCGGGCTGGCGCCCACTCGATCCTGGCGCGGTCAGAGGTCGGCGTGCAGCTGCCAGACCTGCTGCGCCGCATTGCGCCAGCTGAAGTTCGCGGCCCGGTCGAGGCCGGCGAAACTGAGGCGCTGCGCCAGCGCGTCGTCGTCGGCGATCGTGGCAATCGCCGCGGCAAGGCGGTCGGGATAGCCCTCCGTGTCGTCGAGCGGCACGCAGAGACCTGCGCCCGCCGCAACCTCGACAACGGCCGGGTCGTCGGAGTGCACCACCGGGGTACCGAAGTGGAACGCCTCGACCATCGGAAGGCCGAAGCCCTCGGCGATGCTCGGGAATGCGAAGACGGTGGCGCGGTCGAGGGCCACGGAGAGGTCGGCGTCGGGCAGGCGCCCGAGCAGCACCACGCGGTCCGCATCGACCCCTGCGGCCTCGGCGATGGCCGCGGCGTCGGGGGCGTTGTAGCCGGCAGGTCCCGCGATGAGCAGCGGCAGCCCGGCATCCGCTTCACTGGCAAGAGAGCGGATGAGGGGCTCGATGCCCTTTCTCGGATCGAGGGTGCCTGCGCTGAGGATGTAGCGCGCCGGCAGGCCGATCGCGGCGGCGCGGTCGTCCGCGTCGATCGGAACGCTGAGCTTGGAGCTGACGGCGCCGGGGATGACCCGGATGCGCTCGCCGAAGTCGAGGATCTCGCCGAGCTGGGCGGCGACCGTGTGGGTCGGCACGACCACGGCGTCGGCGTATTTGAACGCGCGCCTGGCCATGCCCTTCGCCCAGGAGGCCTGCCGCGGAGACATGGTGTGCGGGTGGGTCCAGGCGACCACGTCGTGCACGGTGACGACCGTCTGGTCGCCCGTGTTGTTGACCCGGTCGTGCTTCGAGAGCGGCGCCATCAGGCTGGTGGCGTGCACCATTCCGCTGCCGGGGAGCCGGGTGACCCCGTGCTGCCAGGCGAACTGCAGCTCGCGGCGGGCGAGGGCGCTCTTGAACAGGTCGGCGAGGCCGGGCAGCAGGGTGTGCACCCGCTCGTAGTCGCTCTCGAGCGAGGAGGAGACGACACCGCTGACCTGGCAGCCGGCCGGGGCGGTGCGGATGAGCTCACGGGTGAGTTCTTCGGCGTAGCGACCCATGCCGCCGCCGGCGGGGGAGACGATGTCGTCGACGATCACTCGCAGGGTCGTCGTCACTATTGCTCCAGAAACTCGTCGTCCATCGCCTCGGCGAGTGCCTCGCGCCAGTCCCGCATCGGTTCGAGTCCGGCGTAGTGCCAGGCCTCGTGCCCGAGCACCGAGTAGGCAGGCCGGGGTGCTGGCCGTACGAACGCGGTGCTGTCGGTCGGGGTGACCCTATCAGGATCGAGATCGGCGTTGCTGAAGACCTGGCGGGCGAGGTCGAACCAGGTCGCCTCGCCGGAGTTGGTGCCGTGGTAGATGCCGAACGGCACGCTCTCGTCGAGCATCTCGACGATGCGGCGGGCCAGATCGAGGGTCCAGGTGGGCTGTCCGACCTGGTCTACGACGACCCCGACGGTCTCCTTCGTCGCGGCGAGGCGCAGCATGGTCTTCGCGAAGTTGGGGCCGTGGGCCCCGTAGAGCCAGGCGGTGCGCACGATGTAGGAGCGGGCGCCGTTCGCCGCGAGCACCAGGCGCTCGCCCTCGGCCTTGGTGCGGCCGTAAGCACTCACCGGGTTGCGGGCGGTTCCCTCTGCGTAGGGCTCTGTTGCGGTGCCGTCGAAGACGTAGTCGGTCGAGATCTGCACGAGGATCGCGCCGACCTCGGCCGCGGCGATGGCGAGGTTGCCGGCCCCCGTGCCGTTCACGGCGAGGGCGGACTCCTCGTCGCTCTCGGCGTCGTCGACCTTCGTGTAGGCGGCGGCGTTGATGATCACGTCGTAGCCGTCGACGGCGGAGCGCACGGCGGCGAGGTCGGTGATGTCGAGCTCGGCCCGGGTGAGCGGCAGCACCTCGCGCCCCGAGAGCGCGGTCTCGAGGTCGTAGCCGAGCATCCCGCCCGCGCCGGTGACGACGTAGCGGGTCACAGTGCGCTCAGCGCGGCGCGCTCCTTGAGCGGTTCCCACCACTGGCGGTTGTCGCGGTACCACTGCACCACGTCGGTCAGGCCCTGCGCGAACGGCACGAGTGGCTCGTAGCCGAGCTCGGCGCGGATCTTCGAGATGTCGACCGAGTAGCGCAGGTCGTGGCCGAGCCGGTCCTGCACGCGGTCGACGTAGCTCCAGTCGGTGCCGGTCGCGTCGAGCAGCAGCTGGGTGAGCTCCTTGTTGGTGAGCTCGGTGCCCCCGCCGATGTTGTAGATCTCGCCCGGGCGCCCGCCCACGAGTACCATCGCGATGCCGCGGGTATGGTCGTCGACGTGCAGCCAGTCGCGGATGTTGTTGCCCTCGCCATATAGGGGAACATGCTTGCCGTCGATCAGGTTGCTGACGAACAGCGGGATGACCTTCTCGGGGAAGTGGTACGGGCCGTAGTTGTTCGAGCAGCGGGTGATCGACACGTTGAGGCCGTGGGTGCGGTGGTAGCTGCGGGCGAGCAGGTCGCTGCCGGCCTTCGACGCGGAGTAGGGGGAGTTCGGCTCGAGCGGGCGGTTCTCATCCCACGAGCCCTCGGCGATCGAGCCGTAGACCTCGTCGGTCGACACGTGCACAAAGCGGTCGACGCCGTTGCGCAGAGCAGCGTCGAGCAGCTGCTGCGTGCCGAGAACGTTGGTCTCGACGAAGATCGAGGCGTCGCGCACGGAGCGGTCCACGTGGGACTCGGCGGCGAAGTGCACGATCGCGTCGATGTCACCGAAGAGGGTGTCGAGCAGGGCGCCGTCACGGATGTCGCCGTGCACGAAGGTGTAGCGGGGGGAGTCGGCCACCGAGACGAGGTTCTCGAGGTTGCCGGAATAGGTGAGGGCGTCAAGCACTACGACGTCGGCACCTTCGAGGCCCGGGTAGGCGTCCTCGAGGGTGCGCCTGACGAAGTTCGAGCCGATGAAACCGGCTCCGCCGGTGACGAGAATCTTCATGGGTGTGCTGGTCCTTTTCGTCAGGCGGGCGGTGCGCCGCCATTCTAGTTAGTGGTCGAGTCTGCGTCGTACGATCTGCGCCCGGAGCCGCAGCCCGATATTCAGGGCGAGGCGAACGGGGAAGAGGGCGGGGCCCGGGTACTTCTTGTCCAGGAAGCGCCGTGCGCTGGCGTGGTGGGCTTCGATCATGCGGCCGGAATCGCTGGTCGTGGAGTGCGCGCCGGAGTGTGTGACCGTCGCGGATGGTTCGTACACGTTGCGGAATCCGGCCTTGCCGAGTCGGTGGCCGAGGTCCACGTCCTCGAAGTACATAAAGAAGCCGGGGTCGAATCCGCCGAGTGAGTCGAACGCGCTCCGCCGCACCAGGAAACACGCACCGGACAGCCA
>JACMNE010000084.1 GCA_014378715.1 Microbacteriaceae bacterium | reverse complement strand
GTTCGACCGCACTCTCAACTCGATCGACGACGCGGCGAGCGTCTGGGTCGTGGCCGACAAGCTGCGCCCCCTGAACCCGGTCGACTACGCACCGGGGGACCTCGTCTCCCCGCCGGTCGAGAACGCGAACGGACAGCCGCTGCGGGCGCAGGCCGCTGACGCCCTGGTCGCCATGTTCGCGGCGGTCGCCGCCGAGGGGGCCGGGTCGATGCGCCTGCAGAGCGCCTACCGCTCCTACGGCACCCAGGTGTCGGTCTACAACCGCTATGTCGCCAGTGCCGGCCAAGCCGGGGCGGACGCCCAGAGCGCCAGGCCCGGGTTCAGCGAGCACCAGACCGGCCTCGCCGCCGACATCAGCGCCGGCTCGTCGTGCATCCTCCAGGCCTGCTTCGGCGACACCGCCCAGGGCACGTGGCTCGCGGCGAACTCCTGGCGCTTCGGCTTCCTCCTGCGTTACCCGGCCGACAAGGTCGCGGTCACCGGGTTCATGTACGAGCCGTGGCACTTCCGCTTCGTCGGTGTGGAGCTCGCTACCGAGCTCCACACCACGAGCGTCACCACCCTCGAGGAGTTCTTCAGCCTCCCCGCGGCTCCCGACTACGCCGGCTGAGAACGACTACCCGCCGAGCGCCGCGTCGACGATGACCTTCGCCTCGGCCTGCACGAGCTTCAGGTGCTCCGCGCCGAGGAACGACTCGGCGTAGATCTTGTAGACGTCCTCCGTGCCGCTGGGGCGGGCGGCGAACCACGCGTTCGCGGTGACGACCTTCACCCCGCCGACGGCGGCCCCGTTGCCCGGTGCCACACTGAGCCGCGCGGTGATCTCTTCGCCGGCGAGCTCCGTCGCGGTGATCGCGTCGCCGTCGATCTTGCCGAGCGCTGCCTTCTGCGTCTTGGTGGCGACGGCGTCGACGCGCTCGTAAACGGGGGCGCCGAACCGCTCGGTGAGCTCGGTGTAGAGCTGCGATGGCGACTTGCCGGTGACCGCGCGGATCTCGCTGGCGAGCAGGGCCAGGATGATGCCGTCCTTGTCGGTGGTCCACGCGGTTCCGTCGAGCTTGAGAAAGCTCGCCCCGGCCGACTCCTCGCCGCCGAAGGCGACCGATCCGTCGATCAGCCCGGGCACGAACCACTTGAAGCCGACCGGCACCTCCCAGAGGCGGCGGCCGAGCGAGGTGGCGACCCGGTCGATCATGGTGCTGGAGACGAGGGTCTTGCCGATCGCGGCATCCGCTTTCCACAGCGGACGGTGGGTGTAGAGGTACTCGATCGCCACCGCGAGGAAGTGGTTCGGGTTCATCAGGCCGCCGTCGGGCGTGACGATGCCGTGCCGGTCGGCGTCGGCGTCGTTGCCGGTGAGGATGTCGTAGTCGGCCTTGCGAGCCACGACAGAGGCCATGGCCGAGGGTGATGACGGATCCATGCGGATCTTGCCGTCCCAGTCCAGGGTCATGAACCCCCAGGCCGGGTCGACCTGCGGGTTCACCACGGTGAGGTCGAGGTCGTAGGTGTCGGCGATGAGCTGCCAGTAGTGCACGCTCGCCCCGCCGAGCGGGTCGGCGCCGATGTGCAGCTTCGCGGCACGGATGGCGTCGAAGTCGATGATCGACGCGAGGTCGGCCACGTAGCTGCCGCGGTAGTCGTAGGTCTCGACCGCGCTCGGCTCGGCCCGCTTCACGTCGCGGTTGCCGTTCGCGATGAGCTCGTTCGCGCGGTTCGCGATCCAGCCCGTCGCGTCGCTGTCGGCCGGCCCGCCGTGCGGCGGGTTGTACTTGAACCCGCCGTCGCGAGGCGGGTTGTGGCTGGGGGTGATGACGATGCCGTCGGCCTGGTCGGAATGTCCCGCCGCGTTGTAGGCGATGATCGCGTGGCTCAGCGCCGGCGTCGGCACGTAGTCGTCGAACTCGTCGACTAGTGCGCGCACCCCGTGCGCCTCGAGCACCTCGAGCGCCGTCGTCTCGGCCGGCCGGGAGAGCCCGTGGGTGTCCTTGCCGATGAACAGCGGGCCGGTGATCCCCTGCGCCGAGCGGTACTCGACGATGGCCTGGGTGATCGCCAGGATGTGGGTCTCGTTGAAGGCGTTGTCGAGGGAGGAGCCACGGTGCCCGGAGGTGCCGAAGGTCACCTTCTGGTCGGGGTCGGTGACGTCGGGCACCCCCGAGTAGTAGGCGGCGACGAGGTCCTGCACATCGATCAGGTCGGATTCCTGGGCCCTCAGGCCGGCGCGAGCGTTCATGAGCCCAGTGTGGCATCAGCTCAGGTCTCAATAGAAGGGGTGACCGTTGCCCTAGGCTCGGGGCATGCCTGCCAGCTCCGCGCCCGCCCCCGAGACCTACAGCTATCTCGGTCCGGCCGGCACCTTCACCGAGGCCGCGCTCGCGCAGGCCCCCCGCGCGGTCGGCCAGACCTGGAAGTCCGTGAACAACGTGGGCGAGGCCCTCGACGACGTCGTCTCGGGCCGCAGCGTCGCCGCGATGATTGCGATCGAGAACTCCGTCGAGGGTGGCGTCTCCGCCACCCAGGACGCCCTCTCCCACGTGCCCAACCTCCGCATCGTCGGCGAGTACCTCGTGCCGGTCAACTTCGTACTCGTCGCCCGCCCCGGCACCACCCTCGACCAGGTCAGGGTCATCAACGCCCACCCGGTCGCCTACGCGCAGTGCCACCTCTGGCTCGACCAGGCCCTGCCCAGCCACGGCCACATCCCCGCGACCTCGAACGTCGCCTCGGCCGCCTCCCTGTTCGAGAACGACCAGGCGGATGCGGCGATCGCCCCACCGAACATCACCAGGCACCACGACCTCGTGGTGCTCGCCGAGAACATCGGCGACAACCCGGCCGCGGTCACCCGGTTCGTGCTCGTCAGCCGCACGGTGCCGACGCCCCCGGCCACCGGCGCGGACAAGACGAGCATCATCGCCGAGCTCCCCGACGACCGCGCCGGCGCCCTTCTCGAGATGCTCGAGCAGTTCGCGACCCGCGGGGTCAACATGAGCCTGCTCGAGTCCCGGCCGATCGGCGACGCCCTCGGCCGCTACCGCTTCGTCATCGACCTCGACGGGCACATTCTCGACGAGCGGGTCGCCGACGCCCTGCTCGGCCTCAAGCGGTTCAGCCCGAACGTGATCTTCCTCGGCTCCTACCCGCGCGCCGACCGCGCCTCCACCGTGGTGACCGGCCGCTACAGCGACGACACCTTCCTCGACGCCCGCGACTGGCTGCGCAGCCTCATCGCCGGCGACTGAGCCGGCGACTCTTCGCGCAGCCCGTGCGGTTGCCGCTCAGCGCGCGGCCGGCACCTTCACGGTGAGGGCGAGGTGGTCGACGAACGCCCGCGCGGCCACGATCTTGCCGAACCCGTCGCCGTCGAGCTCGAACTCCTCCGGCCGGTCGAGACGCATGACCATGTCGCGCCCCTGCAGGTAGCGCAGCGTGCGCACCTCGCGGGTGAGGCCGATGATCTTGCGACCGACCTGACTGCGCCGCAGCACCCCGTTCTCCCAGACGATCTTGACCCAGATCTGCACCCAGCCGATGAATCCCTCCGGGCGCAGCGCGACGATGTCGAAGACCCCGTCGTCGAGAGCTGCGTCGGGCAGCAGCAGGATGTTCCCCGGCAGCGACCCGCAGTTGCCGATCATGATGGTGTGCACCCGCACCGTGCGATTGCCCTGTCCGTCCAGGTTGTAACGGATGTTGATCCGGTCGCGATCGCGGAGCGACCTGGCGATCGCGTCGACATACGCGATCCAGCCGACCCGCTTCTTCAGAGCCGGGTCGGTGTTGGCGATCATCTTGGCGTCGAGGCCGAGGCCCGCCATCACCAGGAAGATGAACTTCTCCTTCTCGCCGCCCGCGCGCTCGACCTCGACGACCCCGAGGTCGATCTTGCGGTCGGTGCCGGTGAACGCGGTCGACACCGACTGCTCGAGCCGATCGAGGGTGAGGCCGAGGTTGCGGGCGAGGAGGTTGCCGGTGCCGGACGGCACGAGCCCAACCGGCACGCCGCTGCCGCGCAGCGCCTCGGCGACCGCGCGCACCGTGCCGTCGCCGCCCGCGGCGAGCACCACATCGACGCCGTGGTCGAGGGCCTCGCGGGTGATCTTCTCGCCGGGGTCGTCGACCGACGTCTCGAACCAGAGCGTTCTCGACCAGCCGGCGACCGACTCGGCGGCACCGACGGCGGCCCTGAGGTTGTCGAGGTTCACCTTGACCGGGTTGTAGACGACGGCGGCGACCTTCGGGGGCGCCGGCGGAGCCGTGGCCGTCTCGGCCGCGACATCCGCCGTCTTCTCGGGGACCTCGCCCGGGGTGTCGAGTGCTGGGGTGTCGAGTGCTGGGGTGTCGAGTTCGGGGCTTTCGAGGGCGGGGGAGGCGTTCTCGAGGGGGGGCACGCGTAAACGGTAACGCATGCTCCAACTAGAATCGATGCGTGATTGACCCGCAGCTGCTCCGCGATAATCCCGACGCTCTTCGCACGTCGCAGTCGGCTCGCGGCGATTCCGTGGGGCTCGTGGACGAGGCGGTCGAGGCGGATTCCGCCCGCCGCACCGCGATCAACGCCTTCGAGGCACTGCGCGCAAGCCAGAACCTCTTCGGCAAGACGGTCGCCGCTGCCCCGAAGGACGAGAAGAAGGCCCTCGTCGCGCAGGCCCAGGGTCTGGCCGCCGAGGTGAAGGCCGCCCAGGCCGCCGTCGCCCTGGCGGAGGCGCAGTTCGCGCGCATCGTCGGCAGCATCGCCAACCCGATCCTCGACGGGGTGCCGTCCGGCGGTGAGGACGACTTCGTGCTCATCAAGACCGTCGGGGAGATCCCGTCGTTCGACTTCACCCCGCGGGACCACCTCGAGCTCGGCGAGCTCATCGGCGCGATCGACATGGGCCGCGGCGCCAAGGTCTCCGGCACCCGCTTCTCGTTCCTGCGCGGCATCGGCGCGCGCCTCGAGCTCGCGATCATGAACATGGGGCTCGACCGGGCGATCGCGGGCGGGTTCATCCCGCTCATCACCCCGACCCTCGTGCGCCCCGAGATCATGCGAGGCACCGGCTTCCTCGGCGAGCACTCGGACGAGGTCTACTACCTCCCCGCCGACGACCTCTACCTCACCGGAACCAGCGAGGTCGCGCTCGCCGGGTACCACGCGGACGAGATCCTCGACCTCGCTGACGGGCCGCTGCGCTACGCCGGCTGGTCCACCTGCTACCGCCGCGAGGCCGGTTCGGGTGGCAGGGACACCCGCGGCATCATCCGCGTGCACCAGTTCAACAAGCTCGAGATGTTCAGCTACGTACTGCCAGAGGATGCCGAGGCGGAGCACGCCAGGCTGCTGTCCTTCCAGGAGGACATGCTTGTCTCGCTCGGCCTCAGCTACCGCGTGATCGACACCGCGGCCGGCGACCTGGGCTCCAGCGCCGCCCGCAAGTACGACGTGGAGGCGTGGGTCCCCACTCAGGGCACCTACCGCGAGCTCACCAGCACCAGCAACTGCACCACCTACCAGGCGCGTCGCCTCGACATCCGCTACCGGCAGGAATCGGGTAGGACGACCCCGGTCGCGACCCTCAACGGCACGCTCGCGACAACCAGGTGGATCGTCGCGATCCTCGAGACCCACCAGCGCGAGGACGGCTCGATCCTGGTGCCGGAGGCCCTGCGCCCCTACCTGGGCGGCCTCGAGATCATCGAGCCGGTGTCCGCGTGACTGACACCAACGCTGCTGGCGCCAGCACGACCTTCGAGCGGATGTTGATCGCCCTCGACATCGACGGCACGGTGCTCACCGAGGATGGCGTGATCAGCGACGCGGTGCACTCCGAGGTGCGGCGGGTGCGCGACCTCGGCCACGAGGTGGTGCTCGCGACCGGACGGTCGGTGTCGATGACGCTGCCTGTGCTCGATCGCCTCGACCTGACGCCCGACTACGTCGTCTGCTCGAACGGGGCGATCACCCTCAAGCGTGACCCCGACGCCCCGATGGGCTATTCGACCCACCACGTGGAGACCTTCAACCCCGCGCAGGTGCTCACCACGATCCGCGCGAGCCTCGAGAAGGCCAGCTACGCGGTCGAGGATGACGCGGGCCTGTACCGGTACATGGGCGAGTTCCCCGACGCGACGCTCGGCGCCTCCAGTGAGCGGGTGACTTTCGAGGATCTCCTCGACCTCGACGCGACCCGCGTCGTCGTCATCTCGCCAGAGCACGACATCGAGGACTTCCTCTCGATCGTCGAGCGGATGGGGCTGCACAAGGTCAGCTACAACGTGGGCTGGACCGCGTGGCTCGACATCGCCCCCGACGGCGTCAACAAGGCGACGGCGATGGAGCGGGTGCGCGCGTCCCTCGACATCCCGCGCTCCCGGGTGATGGCCGTCGGCGACGGCCGCAACGACATCGACATGCTCGAGTGGGCGTCGGAGCAGGGCAGGGGCGTGTCCATGGGGCAGGCACCGGATGTCGTGACCGAGGCGGCCAACGAGGCGACCCTCAGCGATCTCGAGGACGGCGTCGCGGTGCTGTTCCGCGGGCTGTAGCCGCACACTTTCCCGGATCGAATAGACTCGAGAACGCAATCAGGAGGGCTGTCCGAGCGGCCGATGGAGCCAGTCTTGAAAACTGGTGGGCAGAAATGTCTCTAGGGTTCGAATCCCTAGCCCTCCGCACTGTTCTCCACCGCACCGTGTACCCCGATCGCCCCGGCAACCCCCTAGGCTGACAACGTCACTCCGAGCGCCACAGGTGCTCTCGATGCACTGTCGCCTCCGGAAGGACGATCCCCTTGACCACTGCCGACACCGAGGCCACGCCCAGCGAGATCGAGAAGCGGGTCGTCAGGAAGGTCGCCAGGCGCCTCATCCCATTCCTCATGGTGCTGTACTTCATCAACTACCTCGACCGCACCAACATCGGCTTCGCGAAGCTGACCATGAGCGAGGATCTGCAGCTCACCGAGACGATGTTCGGGCTCGCCTCCGGACTGTTCTTCATCGGCTACCTGGTGTTCGAGGTGCCGAGCAACCTCGCGCTGCACAGGTTCGGTGCCCGGCGCTGGATCGCCCGCATCATGTTCACCTGGGGCATCCTCTCCGCCGCGATGGCGTTCGTGCAGAACGCCGAGGGCCTCTACGTGCTCCGGGTGCTGCTCGGGATCGCTGAAGCGGGCTTCTTCCCCGGGGTGATGCTGTTCCTCACCTTCTGGTTCCCGCGCAAGTACCGGGTGCGTCTCATCGGACTGTTCCTGCTCACCCTCCCGCTCTCCTCGATCATCGGGGCGCCGCTGTCGGCCGCCCTCATCCAGTTCGGTGAGCCGCTCTTCGGCATCTCCGGCTGGCGCGTGATGTTCCTCGTCGAGGGGCTGCCGGCCGTCGCCCTCGCCTTCGTCACCTGGTTCTACCTCACCGACAAGCCCTCGCAGGCGAAGTGGCTCGACGATGAGGAGCGAGCCTGGCTCATCGAGACCATGGACACTGAGCAGAGGTCGATGACCAAGGAGGCGCGCACGAAGGCGCTCAAGGCCCTGATCGACCCCCGGGTCCTGGGCCTCGGCCTGATCTACTTCGGCATCACCTACGGGCTCTACGCCCTCAGCTTCTTCCTCCCGTCGATCGTCGCCGGCTTCGCGCTCACCTTCGACACCCAGTTCAGCCTCATCCAGACCGGGCTCATCGTCGCCGTGCCCTTCGCCATCGGCGGCATCGCCATGGTGCTCTGGAGTCGCCACTCCGACAAGACGAGCGAGCGCATCTGGCATGTGGCGCTGCCGACACTGCTCGGGGCCGTCTCCATCCCGATCGCGCTCTACCTCGACTCCCCGTTCACCGTGATCATCGCGATCTCGATCACCGCCGTCGGCGTGCTCAGCGCCCTGCCGGTGTTCTGGGCGCTGCCCACGACGTTCCTGGCCGGCACCGGTGCCGCAGCCGGAATCGCCATGATCAACTCGATCGGCAACCTCTCTGGATTCGGTGCGCCCTACATCACCGGCTTCCTCAACGACGCGACCGGCGACTCCCGGGCCGGGCTCTGGGTCGTCGGCGCGGTCATGCTCGGCGCCGCGATCCTCGTCCTGGTCATCGGGCGCCGTGTGCAGGTGCAGCCCGTGCCGGTGCGCACCCCATGACCCATCAAGCGGATGTACGGCTCCACAACGCCCTCTTCGCGCGGGGCACCGCCGTCGGACTCACCTGGACGGCCGGCGACGCGCCCGACGGCACCCCCAGCATCTACCTCCCGCTGCGCGACCCCCTGGCGGCGCGGGCGACGCTGTACCCCCAAGCCTCGACCTGGATCCTCCGCTGGACCACCCCGAGGCGGGAGACCGAGACCGTCGAGGTCGACCGGGTGAGTCGCGATGCCGACGCCGTGCTCCTGGCGCTCGCGGCCGCCGTGGAGCTGGTCGTCGATGAGACCGCCGATTCTGAGCCCTCATCCGCTCTCCAGTTCGTGCGTTTCCTCGGTGCCCTCGGCATCGCGACGGAGAACGGGTCGGCGCTCGCCGCCGCAACGGCCGGCAGGAAGCGCGCGCGGGCCGCACTCGACGCCGCGGCGGGATGACCTGGCCGCTCAGCTGAAGGCGGCGATGCCCGTCACGGCGCGTCCCACGATGAGGCAGTTGACCTCGTAGGTGCCCTCGTAGGAGTAGATGGCCTCGGCGTCGGCGAAGATCTTCGCCATCTCGTAGTCGGTGCTGATGCCGTTGCCGCCGAGCAGGCTGCGGCCGATGCCGACGGTATCGCGCATCTGGACGCTGCAGCTGGCCTTCGCCAGCGCCGCCTGGTCCATGGTGAGACGGTCGGTCTCCTGCAGCCTGGCCATCTGCACCATCAGGCTCAGTGAGAGGGTCGCGTTGCCGATCATGCGGGCCAGCTGTTCCTGCACCAGCTGGAAGGAGGCGAGCGGCTTGCCGAACTGGGTGCGCTCGGCCACATAGGCGCGGGCCACGTCGAAGGCGGCGAACTGCTGGCCGACGGCCTGCCAGGCGACCCAGATGCGGGAGTTGCGCAGCAGGATGTTGGTGTCGCGGAACGTCGTGGTGCCCGGCAGCCAGTTCGTGGCGGGGATGCGCACCCGGTCGAGGGTGATGTCGGCGTTCTGCACGATGCGCAGGGCGATCTTGTTCTCGATCGTTGTCGCCGAGAAGCCGGGCCGGTCGGTCTCGACGATGAAGCCCTTGATCTGCTGGTCGGCGGTGTCGCGCGCCCAGACCAGCACGTAGTCGGCGATCGTGCCATTGCCGATCCAGCGCTTGGCGCCGTCGATGATCCACTCGTCACCGTCCCGGGTGGCCGTCGTGGACATCGAGCGGGAGATGTCGGAGCCGCTGTCCGGCTCGGTCAGGGCGAAGGCGCCGAGCTTGCGCAGTGCGAGCAGATCGGGCAGCAGCTCCGCGCGCTGCGCAGCGGAGCCGAGGGCCTGGATGGCCGCGGTGAACAGCTCGTTGTGCACCCCGAAGAACGTGCCGACGGAGGTGTCGGCGCGAGTCAGCTCCATCTGCACGAGCCCGGTCAGCAGGTGCGAGCCGTGCCGCAGCCCGTGCCCGACGAGGCTGTGCTCGGCGAGCAGCGGCAGCAGGTGGAAGGGGAACTCGGCTCGGTTCCAGTAGTCGACCGCGATCGGGCGGATCGTGTCCTGGAAGAAGCCGCGGAGGAAGTGCAGCCGCTCGCTCTCCTCCGGTGTCAGCAGGTCGTCGAGGAAGAGCAGGTCGGCGTCGGGGTAGGGCAGGGCGAGGGTGTCCGGGTGCAGCGCGGTGCTCATCGGGTGGCCGTACGGGGAACGCGCAGGATCACGGCATCACCCTGGCCGCCGCCGCCGCAGAGCGCCGCCGCCCCGATCCCGCCTCCGCGGCGCTGCAGTTCGAGCGCGAGGTGCAGCAGGATGCGCGCGCCGGACATCCCGATCGGGTGGCCGATCGCGATCGCCCCGCCGTTCACGTTCACGCGTTCCGGGTCGATGCCGAGGGCTGCCGTGGAGGCGAGTCCGACCGCGGCGAAGGCCTCGTTGATCTCGACGAGATCGAGGTCGGACGGCGAGATGCCCTCCCGGGCGCAGGCCGCGGCGATCGCGTTCGCCGGCTGCTCCTGCAGGCTCGTGTCGGGGCCGGCGACCATGCCGTGGGCGCCGATCTCGGCGATCCAGTCGAGGCCGAGGCTCTCGGCGAGGTCGCGGTCCATGATCACCATGGCGCAGGCACCGTCGCTGATCGGCGACGCGTTGCCCGCGGTGACCGATCCGCCCGGCCGGAACGCCGACCGCAGCTGCGCGAGCGACTCCGGTGTGGTGTCGGGCCGGATCCCCTCGTCCGCCGTCACCTCCACGGTGCGCTTTCCCGAGCTCGCGGTCACGGCCACGATCTCCTGCGCGAAGATCCCGGTGTCCCGAGCGGATGTCGCGCGTGCATGTGATCGCACCGAGAACGCGTCCTGCGCCTCCCGGCCGAGCGGGTCAGCGTCATTGCGCTCCTCGGTGAGCAGGCCCATCGACTCATGGCTGAAGGCGTCCTGCAGCCCGTCGACCTCCGCGTGGTCGAGCAGGGTGATGGCGCCGAACTTGCTGCCGGTACGGGAGGAGGGGACCAGGTGCGGGGCCCGGCTCATCGACTCCTGTCCGCCGGCGACGATAACCCGGAGGTCGCCGGTGCGGATGAACTGGTCGGCGAGGATGACCGCCTGGATGCCTGAGAGACACACCTTGCTCACGGTGACCGAGGGGGTGGTCAGTGGGATCCCCGCACCGGCAGCGGCCTGGCGGGCCGGCAGCTGGCCGACGCCCGCCGTGAGCACCTGGCCCATGATCACGTGCTCCACGGCGTCGGCGGCGACCCCGGCGCGCTCGAGCGCCGCTCGGATAGCGACACTGCCCAACTCTGCGGCCGAGAGCGGCGACAGCGCGCCCAGGAACCGGCCGACCGGGGTGCGTGCTCCGGCGACGATGACGGATGTGGGCATGGCGGCATTCCTCCAAGAATCAAACGTGAATTCACTTACAGTAGCACCCCGTCATCCGCTTGATAAGGTCGGAGAAACCGATCGGATGGACAGGCGTGGTGAATGAGACCGCCCCCGCGCGCGGAACCCGCCCGCGCAACCGCCGTGCGCTGATCGTGGCCGCCGCGACGTCCCTCTTCGTGGAGCGCGGCTACGCGCGGGTGTTCATGGACGACATCGCCCGCGAGCTCAACGTGGTCCCCTCCTCCCTCTATCGGCACTTCACGGGCAAGCCGGCGCTGCTGGTTGCCGTCATCCGCTCGGAGTTCGCGTTCTTCATCGATGTGGTGGCCGAGGGTGGCACCCCGACGGAGGTGCTGCGCCGGTTCGCCGCGTGCGAGCTCGATCATCGGGGGCTCGGGGTGCTCTGGCAGCGCGAGGCCCGCAATCTGCCGGCCGAGGAGCAGGTGGGGATCCGCGCCGACATCCGCCTGCTGACGAGCACGCTGGCCGCGCTCGTGTCGGCGGAGCGGCCGGGGCTGTCCGCACGCGAGGTGGACTTCATCGCCGCCGGGGTGATCAGTGCCGGGGTGAGTGTGAGCTTCCACCATTCGACCCTTCCACGGAACGAGCTGATCGACCTGCTCAGCGGAGTGATGGCCAGGATCTTCTGGCTCGAGGCGCCGGTCGGCGAGCCGATGCAGGTCGCCGCGGAGCCCGCGGCGGCTGGCAGGCGCGAGGCGGTGCTCGCCGGGGCGATCGAGCTGTTCGCGAAGCGCGGGTTCGCGGCGACCAGCGTCGACGACATCGGCGCGGCGGCCGGCATCACCGGGCCCACGATCTACCATCATTTCTCCGGTAAGCACGAGATCCTCGCGGCCGCGATCCAGAGCGGGATGGACGACCTGTGGGAGGCCGTGCGCCTCTCCGACCGCGCCGGCGGAGGCCCGAAGGCGATGCTGGAGCGGGAGGTCGCGGCCTACACCGCATTCGCGGTGGCGCGGCCGTACTCGATCCGCACGCTGATCGCCGAGCTCGACCAGCTGCCGCTGGACGAGCGCGCGGTCGCCGTCGAGAGCCAGCGCCGCCTCGTCGCACGCTGGGTGAAGCTGCAGCGCGCCGTCACGGGCGACGGCGAGATCGTGGGCAGGATCCGCATCCTCGCCGTGACCTCCGTGGTGAACGACCTCGTGCAGACCAGCCGCCTGCGATCGGGGCCCGGGTTCGCCTCGGCCCTGACCGCGGTGGCGCGGTCGCTCGTCGTCTGAGTTCGATTCCCGCGTTTGACACGGCCATGTAAGATTTCGTCAGCACACGGCCGGAGTGCCCCGCTCCCGCCTGCCGTCGAAAGGGCCCTCGTTGAGCGACAGACGCCGCACCGCCCGCGAGCCGACCGCCCGCCACGGACGACTCCGGCGCATCTCGCCGGCGGCCGCGGTCGCCAGGGTCATCGCGGCGGCCGTCACCATCGGGCTCGTCAGTAGCGTCTCGGTGTCGGCCATCGCGCTCGCGCAGCTCTCCGGCAATATCCACACCGTGGTGCTCGCCGGTGACCAGAACGAACCGGCTGTCGCGCTCCCCCCGGCGCTCGGGAAGTACGAGGGGGGCTTCAATATCCTCGTCGTCGGCAGCGACCGGTGCGAGAAGGAGGGCGGGTGCAAGGACCGCCAGGCCGAGCTGAACGACGTCACGATGCTCGTGCACGTGGCGGCGGACCAGCAGAGTGCCGTCGCGGTGAGCTTCCCGCGCGACCTCGTGGTGCCGATCCCCTCCTGCCCGAAGGAGGACGGCAGCGGCAGCTACAACGCGATGTCCGCCCAGCCCATCAACAACACCCTCTCGTACGGCGGTCTCGCCTGCACCGTGCTCACTGTTGAGGCGCTGACCGGCATGGACATCCCGTACGCCGGCCTGATCACCTTCAACGGGGTCATCGGCATGAGCAACGCCGTCGGGGGAGTGCCCGTCTGCATCAACGGTCCGATCCGCGACCCCTACTCCGGCCTCAACCTGCCGGCCGCAGGCGAGTACACCCTGATGGGCCAGGACGCGCTGAACTTCCTCCGCACCCGCCACGGCGTCGGCGACGGCAGCGACCTCGGCCGGATCAGCTCGCAGCAGGTCTTCCTGTCCTCGCTCGTGCGCACGATCAAGAGCGACAGCACCCTCACCGACCTGGGAAAGCTCTTCGGCATCGCCACCGCGGCGACCTCGAACATGACCCTGTCGAGCAAGTTGGGCAACCTGAACACCATGGTCGCCATGGCACTCGTACTCAAGGACATCCCCCTGGAGAAGATCACCTTCGTGCAATACCCGGGTGCACTGGGCCAGGGCGGCGTCTACAGCGGCAAGGTCGCCCCGATCAAGGCGCAGGCAGACGCGCTCTTCCGCATACTGAAGGACGACGAGTCCTTCACGCTGGCCGCGGGCACCGGTCTCGGCTCCGTCGTCGAGGACACGCCCGCCCCCGCGGAGCCCGTCCCGGCTCCGGTTCCCTCCGACGGCGGGTCGCCGGCGACATCCGCGTCGCCGACGCCCGATGCGAGCCTGGTGCTCACTGGGGTCAAGGGGCAGACCGCAGCCGAGTACACCTGCTCGAAGGCGAACAACTGAGCCGACGTGGCCGGCGACACGGTGCCCCGTCGCGGGCAAGCTATGATTACAGACGAACAACTGGAGACGTCGCATAGTTCGGCCTAGTGCACCACCCTGCTAAGGTGGAGAGCCCGTAAGGGCTCCGAGGGTTCAAATCCCTCCGTCTCCGCTCTGAGAATCACCCGTTGGTACCCCTGAATCCCCGCCGGGACTCAGGGGTTTTTTCGTGGGCCCTAACGCGACGTCACTTAGTTCAGCAGGAGTGCCTGAGGCTGCTGCTGGGTGATGCAGTGGATCCCGCCACCGCGGGCGAAGATCGGCCTCGCGTCGATCATCACGATCTCGCGGCCCGGGTAGGCCTCGGTCAGGATCGCGCTGGCGCCGACATCCGCTTCGTCATCGAAGGCGCAGGCGATCACTGCGCCGTTGATCACGAGATGGTTGAGGTAGCTGTAGTCGACCCACCCCTCGGCGTCGCGGACGGTGCGCGGGGCCGGCATCTCGATGATGCGCCACGGGGTGCCTGCAGCGTCCGTGGTGGTGGCAAGGCCCGCGATGATGTCGAGGCAGATCTCGAAGTCGGGGTGGGCCGGGTCGCGCTGGGAGTGCACGAGCAGCACCCCTGGCGAGGGGATCGTGGCGACGATGTCGACATGGCCGCGGGTGCCGAACCTCTGCGCGTCGCGGGTGAGGCCGCGCGGCAACCAGAGAACGTGGGTCGCGCCGATCGTGCGGGCGAGTTCGGCGTCGATGTCGGCGCGGGTGAGGCCGGGGTTGCGCAGGGGGTCGAGCTGCACGGTCTCGGTAACGAGCACAGTGCCGAGGCCGTCCACATGGATGCCACCGCCCTCGTTGACGATCGGAGAGCTGACGGTGTCGGCACCCGCGAGGGCACCGACGGTGCGGCCGACGGCGCAGTCCAGCCCCCAGGCCGCCCAGTCCTGCTGCCCCCAGCCATTGAAGACCCAGTCGACCGCCCCGAGTCGACCATCGTCGTCGAGAACGAAGGTCGGCCCGATGTCGCGCATCCACGCGTCATCGAGTGGAGAGGGGACCACGTCGACCGCGGGCGACAGCAGCTCGCTGGCCACCTCGAGCGAGGCGGGGTCGATCAGCATCGTCACGGGCTCGAAGCGCACGATCGCGTTCGCGACGGCGGACCAGGCGAGGTGGGCGAGATGGACCTCACCCGGGGTGTCGTCGGCATCGGTGCGCGGAGGCGGGAACGCCATCCAGACGCGCTCCTGCGGCGCGGTCTCGCTCGGCATCCGCCAGGTCATGCCGTCGCCCCGTGGGGGAGCCCGACAGGCTCGGTCAGGGCGCCGTAGGACCCGGGACGGCGGGTCGCCAGGAACGGGAACAGGTCGAGCCAGTCGCGGCGCTGGTCGAGGTCGAGATCGGCAACGAGCACCGCCTCCTCGTCGCGCGGAGCCTGGGCGAGCACCCGGCCGTAGGGGTCGGAGATGAACGACGACCCGTAGAAGTCGATGGCACCCTCGCGGCCGGTGCGGTTGGGCACCACCATGAATGTGCCGCCCGTGATGCCGTGTCCCACGATCACGTTCTGCCAGAGCGGGCGGGTGTCGAAGTCGGGGAAGCCGGGTTCCGACCCGATCGCGGTCGGGTAGGCGAGGATCTCGGCGCCTCCGAGCGAGTACAGCCGCGCCACCTCGGGGAACCATTGATCCCAGCAGGTCGGGAGCCCGAGCGCGGCGCCGTCGAGGGCTTCCGGTCGGTGAACCGGATAGGCATCGGCGTCAGGGCCGCCCCGGAAGTAGGTGTCCTCGAAGTAGCCCTCCGTCACCGGGATGTGCATCTTGCGGGTGTGGGCGAGCAGTTCGCCGGCTGGCGAGACGAGGATCGCGGCGTTGTAGCCGAGGCCATCCTGGCCCTCGGCGCGCTCATAGAGGGACGTGTGCACCAGCACCTTGTGCCGGGCTGCGGCGGAGGCCGCGAAGGCGAATGTGGGCCCGTCGGTCAGGGGCTCCGCCGAGCGGCCGGGGGCGGCGCCCGCGCGAACATCCGCTGGGTAGCGACTGAGAGTCAGCTCGGGGAGGAAGACGACCCGCGCGCCATCCGCGGCCGCCTGCCCGATCGCGCCGTCGAGCACGGTGATGAGGGCCGCGCGGTCCTCGCGCCAGCGGTGCTGCACGAGCGCGACCCGCAGCGGGGCGCGGGTCGGCGGCGCCACCCGGGCGGGGGAGGGTGGAGCGGTGGCGGTGATCAGGCGCATCACGGGGTGCCTTTCGAGGGTGTCGTAGAGGCGGCGGATGTCGCGCCGAGGGCCGACATCGCGGCAGACAGCAGCCCGCGGGCGCGGTCCGCCGTCATCGCTCCGCTGAGCCAGCGTGCCGCGAGCCCCTCGACGAGCGTGGTGAGAATCTCGGCGCGGTCGACGGCAGCGTAGCCGGACGGTCCCGACGGCAGGGACGCGGCGATCGCGTCGTTCCAGCTGCGGGTGGTTCCGCCGATCGCGTCGGCGAGCTGGGGATCGAAGATCGCGCTCGCCCGCAGCTCGTTCCAGGCGATCGAGTCGCGGCGCACCTCGGAGGAGTCGTCGAGCTCGGCGAGGAGGAGGCGCTCTGTCGAGGCGGCCGCACGGTGATCGCCCGCCCTGGCGTTGATGTAGTCGAGGGTCGCGGCCAGCAGGCCCGCCCGATCGGTGAAGTGGTAATAGAGGAGGCCGGGCGAGACCCCCGCCTCGGTGGCGACATCGCCGACCCGCAGCCCGCGCACTCCGGTGCGGGCGATGCAGGCGGTCGTCGCGGCGAGGATCGTGGTCTTCGCGTCGGTCATGCTGCCACCCTAGCTAGTGACTGAATATTCAGTCAAGAAGCACGCGAGCTAGGGTGAGAGGAATCTTTTCTTTTGCTCTCCGACTGACGAGGACCCCCAATGGCGCAGGTTGTTTCATTCACGAGTTTCGGCGACGCGGACGTGCTCGAGCTCCACAGCATCCCCACCCCGACCGCGCCAGCCGGCGCCGTGGTGGTGGCGGTGCGCTCGGCCGGGGTCAACCCGCTCGACTGCAAGATCCGTGCGGGGCTGCGTCCCACCGGCCCGATCACCACGCCCCGCGTCCCGGGCCTCGACGCGTCGGGCGAGATCGTCGAGGTCGGTGACGGGGTCGATGGTTGGAGCGTCGGCGACGCCGTCATCATCAGCGGGGCCTCCGGCACCTACACCTCGCACCTCGTCGCGCTGCCGGGCCAGCTCACCGCCAAGCCCGACGCTCTCGGCTGGGACCAGGCCGCCGCCCTCGGTATCCCCATCGGAACGGCCTACCAGGTGCTGAAGTCCCTCGACGTGCACGAGGGGACCGTGCTGCTGATCCACGGTGGGTCGGGGGCCGTCGGCCAGGCCGCCGTGCAGTTCGCCCGGCTCTGGGGCGCCACCGTCATCGCGACCGCCAGCGAGCGCAACCACGCCCGCCTGGCCGAGCTCGGCGCCATCCCCGTGGCCTACGGCGACGGTCTGGTCGACCGCATCCGCTCCGTGGCGCCCGACGGGATCGACCGCGTGCTCGACGCCGTGGGAACCGACGAGGCCTTCGCCGTCTCCTTCGAACTCCTCTCCGACCGCTCGCAGATCGGCACGATCGTGATGGGTGCGCGCGCCGCCGAGCTCGGCATCCGCGCCTGGTCGGGCGGCAATCCCGTTCCCCTCACCGACGAGGAGCTGGCGCTGCGCCGTGAGGCAGTGGGGGTCGCTGCTGAGCTCGCCGTCGACGGCAGGTTCCAGATCGAGATCGGGGCGCGGTATCCGCTTGCGAAGGCCGCGGACGCCCACCGGGCGAGCGAGCAGGGCTCCGTGCGCGGCAAGATCGTGCTGGTTCCGGGCCTGTCCGACTGAGCGGCGGTCCTGACCGGGCGAGCGGATGTTGCGGGCCGGTGGCATCGGACCCCTCCCGCGCGCTGGTATAGTCTCTAAGTCGGCTGAGAAGCCGAAGATGCGCCCGTAGCTCAGCGGATAGAGCAATTGACTACGGATCAATAGGCCGGGGGTTCAAATCCCTCCGGGCGCACACAAAGAGACGGGCCCGACCGGCAGTTCCTGTGGAACACGGTCGGGCCCGCTGTGGTTTCTGCCACATCCTGCCGCCTGGGCTCAGCGCGCGAGTGTCGTGGCCAGCCAGATGAGGGCGGGGATGCCGATGAGCAGGTTGAAGGGGAAGGTGATCGTCATGCTCGCGGTGAGCGGGTAGGCGAGGTTCGCCTCCGGCAGTGACATCTTGACCGCTGCGGGGGCGGCGATGTAGGAGGCGCTGGCGCACAGCACTCCGAAGATCGCGGAGCCGGCGACGCCGAGTCCCATGGCGGTGGCGGCGAGAACCGTGAGGGTTCCGATGACGGCGGGGAAGAGGATTGCGAAGGCGACGAGTCCGGCTGCTCCGCGACGGAGGGTGGAGAAGCGGGTGCCGGCCTCGATCCCGAGGGCGAGGAGGAAGAGCGCGAGCACGCCCCGGAAGAGGTCGGTGAACACGGGGCTCACGGGTGCGTATCCGGTCTCGCCGATGACGGCGCCGATCGCCAGTCCGCCCACGAGTAGCAGGATCGACTTGCCGGTGACGATCTCGCGCACGGTGGCCGACCAGCTGCCCGGAAGTGCGGAGTACCGCCGGGCGAGGAGGAGCCCGACGACGATCCCGGGGACCTCGAGCACCGTGAGGACCGCTACGGCATATCCCGGCACGACGATCGAGGCGGTCTCGAGCGCGACGACCGCTGCGGTGAACGTGACGAGTGAGGTGGAGCCGTAGTGCGCGGCGATGGCCCCGCGGTCGACCGGGCCCAGGGGGGTGAGCACGCGCAGCGCGAGGAACGCGGCGACGGGGATCGTGAGGCCGAGCACAAGGGCCAGCGTCAGGGGAATGACGAGAGTCGCGGCATCCGTTGCTCGAAGGGCAACCCCACCCTTGAGACCGATGGCGAGGAGGAGATAGATCGAGAGCCCCTGGGTCATGGCTTCCGGCACGCGGAGGTCCGAGCGTACGGCGACGGCGATGAGACCCAGCACGAAGGCGAGCACCGGAGCGCTGAGCAGGTTGGTGAGTGCTGATGTGGGATCCACGACGTCCTCCTGAATAGGTGAAGCATGCTTCATGCTTTGAGCACAATACATGAAGTTTGCTTCACCTGTTGACAGTCAGGCGAATGTTCGTGGGTGACGCGGTGGCGACGATCCACGGGATCTCCCGCGAGAATGGGGGAGTGACCCAGTGGACCTTCCTCACCCACCATGCGCACCTCCTCCTCGAAGTCGCGCGGAATCCCGACTCGACCCTGGAGGAACTCGCCCTGGCCGGGGGCGTGAGCACGAGGTCGGCGGTGAAGATCCTGAACGATCTCGAGGCGAACGGATACCTCGAGCGCGAGCGCCGCGGTCGACGCAATCACTATGTGCTCCACCGGGACCGTCCGCTGCGACATCCGTCGAATGCGGCCCACACGGTCGATGAGTTGATCGAAGCGCTCAAAGACCTCAACTAGCGTGGGGGAATGAACACTCTCACCAGGGCCGAAACGCTCCGCGACCTGCATCAGGCGCCCGAAATTCTCCGTGTCATCAATGTGTGGGATGCGATCTCGACGAAGGTCGTCGCCGACCTGCCCGGGACACGGGCCATCGCGACGGCCGGACACTCCATTGCCGCGAGCCTCGGGTATGTCGACGGCGGCATGCCGCTGCAGGTCGCGCTGGATGCGATCGAGGTCATCGTGAAGGCCACCGAGCTGCCGGTGACGGCCGACCTCGACGACGGATACGCCGAACCCGGCGAGACCATCCGTCGCGCGATCGCGATCGGTGTCGTCGGCGCGAACGTGGAGGACCGCCTCAAGCCGTTCGACGAGTCCGTCGCCGGGGTGCGTGCGATCATCGCCGCGGCCGAGGCGGAGGGGGTGCCGTTCCAGCTGAACGCCCGCACCGACGCCATCGCGCGGGGAACGGGCCCGCTGAGCGAGCGCCTGCCCGAGGCGATCAAGCGTGGCAGGGCCTTCCTGGCCGAGGGGGCGTCGCTCGTCTTCATTCCCGGGCTCATGGATCGGGAGTCAGTCGAGCATGTCGTGGCCGAGCTCGGGCGCAACACCGTCAGCGTCATCGGGCTCCCCGGGGCCCTGACCGCGGCGGAGTACCAGGAGCTTGGCATCGCCCGCATCTCCTACGGCCCGCTCGTGCAGCGCGTCACCCTGCTCGCGCTGCAGGACCTCGCCCAGGACCTCTACGGGTCGGGCGTCATCCCTGTCGACCTGCCGGCGCTCAACTGATCCTGAGCCTCGTCCCAGACCAGGATGTCCCCGGGCTGGCACTCCAGCACGCGGCAGATCGCGTCGAGGGTGGAGAAGCGGATGGCGCGGGCACGCCCATTCTTCAGAACGGCGACGTTGGCCGGGGTGATGCCGATCTCCGCGGCGAAATCGCCGACAGACATCCCGCGTTCGACCAGGAGTCGGTCGATGAGAATGCGTACGGCCACTACACGACCACGTCGAGTTCGGCCCGCATCAGGACCGTTCGCCGCAGCAGCGACCGGAGACTGCGGAGGACCAGGCACAGGGTGATTCCCGCCAGGACGGCTGCGACGGTGAGGAAGCCAAGCGGGGGTGGGCCCGGGATGTAGATGAGGAGACATGCCGTCAGGACCGTCGCTACGGCGATCGTCCCGATCAGCAGGTCCACCAGCCGCGCGGCAGCGCGGTCGAAGATCCGGTCATGCTGGATGTAGAGCACCAGAATGGCGGTGGTGACGATCACCATCTCTGCGCACGCGAGTATCCCGATGGCGAGCGTGAGGAGCGGAGCCTTCAGGTCGGTGAACTCGGGATACTCACCAGCGAGAGAGTCCGCAAGGGGAAAGAGTGTGATCCCCCCAACGAACGCGAAGACGGCGAGCAGGCCCAGCGCCACCCACGTCGCGGCGGTAGCTGCCTTCGGAGGCCGGGTCAGGAAGGTCATAATCTATCGAGTATCGATAGATTTCTATCGAATGTCAATGAGTGAAGACCGGCGTGATTGACTTACCCCACCGACCGGGACGGACCACGATGGACCAGACACCGCACATTCTCGTATACTCCGACTCCGCCACTGGGCCATCGCCTGCCTGCTCGTCAGCGGAATCATCGCCACCGGCATCGGTCTTGTGCGTCTGGGGGCACCCACTGGCTCTGCGAGCCTCGGCTGGTGTGCCTACACGCCTCTCGGCGGCTCGACCTACTTTCCGTCGGGCCTCCTGCTGACCCCGCGCAACCAGTTCGGGCTCGCGCTGCTGATCGTGGCCGTGGCGTCGATCGCGTTCGGTGCCGGCTTGGCGGTGGGCCTGCGGCGGTCACGCACGACCGTCGGCCGAGCGGATGATCGCGCGTGACCCTCGGGCCCGGTCCGGATGACTGGCCCACGCGACATCCGCTTTCTCAGTGAACCACCGAGTACGGAGCGATCGAGGGCCTGGAGGCCGACGGACTGCACCTGTTCCGCGACATCCCCTATGCGGCGCCCCTGTTCGGACGGTCCCGCCCGCCCGGTGGAACAGCATCCACGACGGTACCCGGCCCGGCCCCGCGGGGGGTGATCGGAGGAACCTCGCGTTACGGTGGGGCGACGACATCGCACTCGCACCGCAGCTCTCTTCGACGATGAGGATCCCATGATCGACGCCCCGACACAGTCCAGCCCAGCCACCAGCACGCTCCGCACGGCCCGCGACCGGCTTGTCGCCCTCCGTGAGGACTACGCAGAGGCCGTCTCGACCTTCGCCTGGCCCGACGTGGGCCCAGTCTTCAACTGGGGGATCGACTGGTTCGACGCGGTCGCCCGGGGCAACGACGCGCCTGCCCTCGTCATCGTCGAGGAGGACGGCTCGCGCCTCAGCCGCAGCTTCGACGAGATGGCGACCAGGTCGGACCAGCTCGGGGCGTGGCTTCTCGAGCGCGGCGTGCGGCGGGGCGACGCGGTGATGCTCATGCTGGGCAACCAGGTCGAGCTGTGGGAGTCGATGCTGGCGCTGATGAAGGTGGGCGCCGTGATCCTGCCGACCACGGTGGCCATCGCCGGCGTTGACCTCGCCGACCGGTTGCGGCGCGGCTCCGTGAAGCACGTGATCGCCGCCGGGAGCCAGGCCGCCAAGTTCACCGGCCTCGGGGTGGAGTTCACCGGGATCAGGGTCGGGGCGGGAACGGAGGAGTGGGCCCCCTACGAGGACGCGTTCCTGCGGGAGGCGCGACCGCTTCCCCACCCGGAAACACTCGCCGGTGACGCCCTGCTGCACTACTTCACCTCCGGCACCACGAGCCGGCCCAAGCTGGTCGAGCATACCCACGTCTCCTACCCGGTAGGCCACCTCACCACCATGTACTGGCTGGGGCTCCGGCCCGGAGACGTGCACCTCGCGATCAGCTCGCCCGGCTGGGCCAAACACGCCTGGAGCTGCTTCTTCGCCCCGTGGATCGCGGAATCCACGATCTTCGTCTACAACTACGAGCGCTTCGACGCGACGAAAATGCTCTCGACCATCCGGGCGGAGGGGGTCACCTCGTTCTGCGCCCCGCCCACCGTGTGGCGGATGCTGATCAAGTCCGACCTCTCCGCCGGCGCAGGGTCGCTGCGGGAGGCCATCTCGGCCGGCGAGCCGCTCAACCCCGAGGTCATCGGCCAGGTGCGCGCGCACTGGGGGCTGACGATCCGCGACGGCTTCGGTCAGACCGAGATGACGGCGGTCGTGGCCAACTCGCCGGGAACCGTCGTCAAGGACGGCTCGATGGGCCGGCCGCTTCCCGGCTGCGACATCGTGCTGGTCGATCCGCTCACCGGCCTCGAGTCCGACAACGGCGAGATCTGCCTGAACCTTGCCAGCCCGGCGCTCAACCTCATGACCGGTTATGTCGCCGACCCGGTGCGCAACGCCGAGGCCACCGCCGACGGGTACTTCCACACCGGCGACATCGCCTCGCGCGACGGGGACGGTTTCCTTACCTACATCGGGCGAACGGATGATGTGTTCAAGGCGTCCGACTACAAGATCAGCCCCTTCGAACTCGAGAGTGTGCTCATCGAACACCCCGCAGTGATGGAGGCCGCCGTGGTCCCCGCACCGGATGAGCTGCGGCTCGCCGTGCCCAAGGCCTACGTGGCGCTCGCGCCCGGATTCGCAGCGGATGCGGGCACAGCCGCCTCCGTGCTCGCCCACGCCAGGGAGCACCTCGCGGCATTCCAGCGCATCCGCCGGATCGAGTTCTTCGAGCTGCCGAAGACCATCTCCGGAAAGATCCGCCGGGTGGAGCTGCGCGAGCGGGAGGAGCGCATCGCGCAGGGCCTCGAGACCTGCGCCGAGTGGCGCGACGACCAGTTCGTGCGGTAGCCGCGTGGCACGGCGGTCGGCCTCCGGCAGCTGGGGCATCTCCGAGAGCAGCATCCGGATCAGGTAGCGGTCGCCGGTCGCGGGCCCGATATAGGACTCGAAGAGGCGGGCCGCCGCAGCGACCACCAGGGCCCGCCGGTTTCCCGGGTGGCGCGACCGACCAAGATTCCTGCGCCGACCTGGGCCCTCGGATCCTGTCTCCTCCTCACCGTATCGGAGGGCATCCCGGCTTCAGGCCTGTGCCCGCAGTTCGCGCTAGAGCACGTTGCCGGCCGCTGCGCGAGCTCGACTATGTGCACTTCACCGTGCTCCTCGACCCGGTTCGCCGGCTCGCGGCCGCCACCGCGGTCATTGTCGACGGGGCGCGGTTGCTCGACCTCGACCGCGCCGACGACTGGCACCTCGACCCGCGCATGCCTTCCGCAGAGCAGACCGGGGAGGAGGTCTCCGCGCGCAACGACCTCGACCGCGGGCACCTGGTGCGACGACGCGACCCCGTCTGGGGTGACCCGGCCACTGCGCGGCTCGCGAACGAGGCCACCTTCGTCTTCACCGGCCCGGTGTTCGATCCGGCCGACCCGCCCTACAGCGGCATCAGGATTCCCCGCCTGTTCTGGAAGATCGCCGCCTGGATCACCGCGGGCGTCTCATCCGGCCCCGAGCTGAGCGCGGCCGGCTTCGTGCTCGACCAGTCGGCGCAGCTGGCCGACATCGACCTCGAGTCGACCCGGGCGGATGTCGCGGACCCGCCGCCCCTCGGCGGCTTCACCACCTTCGAGGTGCCGGTCGCCGACATCCAGCAGCTCACCGGGCTCACCCTGGACGCCCTTGTCGCCGCGGACCGCTACCAGCCGTCGCCGGTCAGCGATGGCCAGGGTGGGATGCGCGCCATATGGCGCCAGCTTGCGCAGCTGTCCGACATCCAGCTGTAGATCTCAGTGCTGCTGTAGATCTCCGTGCTGCTGTAGATCTCCGTGCTGCTGTCGTGCTCAGGCCTCCGCGAGCATCGCGTCGACCGCTGTCGCGGACAGCACCCGCTGGATCACCAGGATCGCGGCCCCGAGCGTGCCCGCCTGATCCCCGGACCGGGCCGCAACGATCGACAGGTGCTGGGTGGCCAGCGGCATCGACCTCATGTAGACGACCTCGCGCACCCCTGCGAGCAGGTGCTCACCGCCTCGGGCGACGCTGCCGCCGATCACGATGATCGAGGGGTTGAGTACGTTGACCATGATCGCCAGCACCTCGCCGAGCTCGCGGCCCGCCTGGCGGGTGGCCTCGATCGCCGTCGGGTTCCCGGACCGGACGAGGTCCATCGCGTCGGCGCTCGACTGCGTGGGAAGGCCGAGGTCGCGCAGGTCCCTGGCGATCGCCGTACCACTGGCGATGGCCTCGAGGTCGCGGTCGTCGTCGGGATCGCGGGGCGACCGGCGGTTGTACGGCACCCGCACGTGGCCGATGTCGCCCGCGGTGCCGGGCGCCCCGCGTTGCAGCTCGCCGCCGCTGATGATTCCGGCGCCGATACCGGTCGCCACCTTCACATACACGAGATCGTCGATCGCCGGCCAGACCCTGGCGTGCTCGCCGAGGGCCAGGATGTTCACGTCGTTGTCGACGAGAATCGGCACGGCGAAGGACCGGCCCACGAATCCGGGGATGTCGAAGGCGTCCCAGCCGGGCATGATCGGCGGATTGGTGGCTCGCCCCGTCGAGTGCTCGACCGGGCCGGGCACCCCGATGCCGATCCCCGCGAGACGGGCCGGGTCGAACCCACCCGCGGCGAGGAGGTCGGTGATGCTCTCGACGACCCAGGCGAGCACGGTCTCCGGGCCCAGCGCGATGCTGATCTCGGTGCTGACGGTGCCGAGCACGGCGCCCTGCAGATCGCACAACGCGACCAGCCCGTGGGTGGCACCGAGGTCGGCCCCAACCACGACCCGCGCGAGCGGATTGAACTCAACCCGGGCGGGCGGGCGGCCGCCGGAGGACACGGCCTCACCGGCGGACTTGAGCAGCCCCCCGCTGATCAGCAGGTCGATGCGGGCGGAGATGGTGGATCGGGAGAGCCCGGTCGTCTCGGCCAGCTGGGCCTTGGTGAACGCCTGGTGGTCGCGGAACAGCTGGAACAGGTCGCCCGCGCCGGCCCCCGGTCCCGTGACAGTTCCGATCGACACCATTCCGAAAGTAAACCACGGGTTCGGCGGTCGGGTCGCGAAACTTCGACGACGTTGGGTGACTTCTGTCGTCAGGCCGCAGAAGAGGGGCCCTCGGCGCGACGGCCACGTCGGCGGAGCACCAGGCCACGCACAATGACCGGCAGCACCGAGAGCAGCACGATTCCGATCAGCACGATGTCGATGTAGTTCGACACGAAGTCCGAGACGCCGGGGATGTGGGCGAGCCCGTAGCCGACGAGGATCACAGCCGTCGACCAGAGCGCCGCCCCCGCGAAGTTGAAGGCGGTGAAGACCCGCCGCGGCATCCTCCCGACCCCCGCCGCGACGGGGGCGAAGGTGCGCACCACGGGGACAAAACGCGCGAGGGTCACGGCGGCCGGACCGAACCGGGTGAAGAAGTGCTGGGTGCGGGCCACGCTCGCCCGGCTGAACAGCCCCGACTCGCGCCGTTCGAAGATGGCCGGTCCCGACGCGCGTCCGATGAGGAAGCCGACCTGGTCGCCGAGGGCCGCGGCGACGCCGATGAGCAGGATCACGAGCCACAGCGGCTGGCTGATCGCCCCCGAGAGGGTCAGGACCCCGGTGAAGAAGAGCAGTGAGTCGCCGGGGAGGAAGAATCCCACCAGCAGTCCGGTCTCGACGAAGACGGCGGCGCACACGACGGCGAGCCCCCACACCCCGGCGCCCGCGATCAGCGCCTGCGGGTCGAGGACTCCAGATGCCAGGAGGGTGGGCGCGATGCCGGGGGCAGAATCCATACCTGATTGTCGGTGATGAAATCGGGAAATCGCCCGAGGAACGCACGAAAGCCCCGCCGCGGCCCGGTGACGGGCGGTGCGGCGGGGCTTCCGACGGAGCTGCTCCGGTGCGGAGCTTCAGCGGTGGCGAGTGACCGCCGGCCGACTAGCGGCCGAGGATGCCGCCGAGGTCGACGCTCTCGAGGATGTCGTCGACCATCGTGTCGGTGTCGACGATGTCGTTGCTGCCGGTGTTTCCATTGCCGACGTTCGACTCGTTGCCCGAGGCGACCGGGGCGGCAACGTCGACCGGAGCCGCGATGTCGTTACCGGAGGCGACGGGGGCCGCGATGTCATTGCCCGAGGCGACCGGGGCCGTCACGGGGGCGTTGACCTCATTGCCCGAGGCGGTGGCGTTGCCCGAGAGCACGTCGCCGCTGAGCGCGTCGCCGCCGATGACGTCGCCGCCGAGGATGTCGCCCACGTTCGTGCTGGGGTTCGTGGTCGCGTCGGTGGTCGGCGCGAGGATGAACGGCGACATGTTCGAGGTGTCGCTACCGGTCAGGCCGAAGCTCGACGACGAGTTGCCGCCGAGAAGGTCGTTGAGAAGGGTGGAGGTCGAGGCGCGTTCGCTCGAGCTGGTCTTCGTGGAGGTGGACGTCGAGCTGTCGCTCGAGGTGGCCATGGCCGGAGCTGCTGCTCCGGCGACGATGAGGCCAGCGGCCGCGACGGAGATGGCACCGAATGTGGTCTTCTTCGTGAAGAGGTTCATAGTGGTCGAGTCCTTGCGTTGTAGTGACTGGGCCCGCTCAGAGAGCGAATCCTTCAGGTCGGGGTGTACCCCGGCTGCATAAGGTGATCCGGACCTCCCCCACAATCGGTTTGGTCAGAAATCGAAAGCCGTCCCCCGAACGGTCGCCTCTCGCCATCCCGACCCCCGCGCATCCCAGTCCGGCCGGGGCAGGGGCCACCCGGTCGTGTGAACGTGGCAAAGTCCTGACAGCGCCCCCGCGGGCTAGGCTCAATCGTGACTATTTCCTCATTTATTGTCTCCGCCGAGGTCGCCGCGGCGCTCGCTGCCGGTCGTCCTGTCGTCGCCCTCGAGTCGACGATCATCTCCCATGGTCTGCCCCGCCCGCGCAACCACGGGGCAGCCCTCGAATTCGAGCGGATGCTGCGCGACGCCGGCGTCACGCCCGCGACGATCGCCGTGCTCGACGGCGTGCCGAACATCGGCCTCGACGACGAGGGGGTGCGCCGCATCGCCGAGGACGACCTCGCGAAGGCGAGTGTGCGTGACCTCCCGCTGCTTGCCGCGTCCGGGGCGTCCGGCGCCACCACGGTCGCCGCCACCGCCCATCTCGCCTCGCTCGCCAGCATCCGCGTCTTCGCCACCGGGGGACTCGGCGGGGTGCACCGCGGGGCGTCCACCACGTTCGACGAGTCAGCCGACCTGGGCACCCTCGCCCGCACTCCCGTCACGGTCGTCAGCGCCGGGGTCAAGTCGGTTCTCGACATCGCCGCGACCCTTGAGCGCCTCGAGTCGCTCAGTGTGCCGGTCGTCGGCTACCGCACCACGGTGTTCCCCAGCTTCTGGCTCACCGAGTCGGCCTTCTCGATCGACTGGTCGGTCGACACCCCGGCCGAGGTCGCCGCGATCATGCGTGCACAGGACGCGCTCGGGCACGGCCAGGGCATCATCGTCGCCAATCCGATCCCGCGGGAGCTGCAGTGGGACCCCGTCGAGCACGACCGGGTGCTGCTCGAGGCGCTTTCTGCAGCGGATGTCGCGGGCATCAGCGGCAAGGCCGTGACGCCCTTCCTGCTCGGCTACATCGTCGAGGCCTCCGAGGGACGCAGCCTCGAGGTCAACCTCGACCTCGCCCGCAACAACGTCCGCCTGGCCGGTGAGATCGCCACCGCCTGGGCGTCGCTCAGCGCCGACCTGGCCTGACCTGACCGTGCCCGACGCGACCGGGGATGCGGCGACTGTGCGACGGGTCGTCGTCGTCGGTGATGTCTTCGACGACGTGGTGGTGGTGCCGCACGGACCGGTGCGCCGCGACACCGACACGCCCTCGTCGATCCGGCACACCGCCGGCGGATCCGCGGCGAATGCGGCGGCGTGGCTCGGCACGCTCGGTGTCGCGGTCGACTTCGTCGGCACCGTCGGTGCGGCCGACCTCTCCCGGCACGGCGCCGCGCTCGCCGCTGCCGGGGTCACGCCCCACCTCACCGGCGACGAGACACTGCCCACCGGGTCGATCGTGGTCATCGTCGACCTCGAGGGGGGCGAGAGCCGCAGCATGCTGACCGAGCGCGGCGCCAACGGGGCCATCGACCCCGACCGGGTCAGCGACGATCTGCTCGCCGGCGCCGCGCTCCTGCACCTCACCGGCTACAGCTTCCTCGACGCTCGCGATCCGACCCGGATCGGCGACCTGGTGCGCCGGGCGCGCGAGGTCGGGGTCGACGTCTCGGTGGACCCCGCATCATCCGGTTTCATCGAGGACTTCGGGGCGGCGGCCTTCCTCGAGCAGATCAAGCTCGCGACGATCGTCTTCCCCAACCTCGACGAGGGCCGCGCGCTCACCGGCCTGGTCGACCCGGATGAGGTGCTGGCAGCCCTGGGCGAGCTCTTCCCGGTCGTCGCGCTCACGCTCGGGGCCGACGGTGTCATCGCGCAGCAGCGGGGCGGGCCTCCCGTGCGGGTCGCGGCGCACCCCTCAGCCATCGTCGACCCGACCGGCGCCGGCGACTCGTTCTGTGCCGGATTCATCGCCTCCTGGGTGCAGAAAGCGGATGTCCACGCCGCCAGCGAGGCGGCCGTGGCCGTCGCCGCGCGCGCGGTCACCATGGTGGGTGGGCGGCCGATTCTCTGACCGCGTCGGCCCGGGGTGTCGTCGCTCGACATCCGCTCGGTGTTGGTCGAGTCGGTGCTGGTCGGCTCAGTCCTCGTCGGCCAGGCGGAGCTTGTCGGTGAGGGCCGCGAGCTGGCGCAGCTCCGCGTCGGTGAGCACCGCGCCGACGCGGTCGGCGATCGAGCGCATGTGGTGCAGGGCGATGCGGCGGAAGAGGTCGAAGCCCGGGTCGGTGAGCTGCACGACGATGCCGCGTGCGTCGGTGGGATCGCTCGATTTGGCGACGAGCCCGCGGACGACGAGCCGGTCGATGAGTCGGCTCACGCTCGGCTGGGTGAGCAGGAGCAGCTTGTTGAGGTCGCGGATGCGGAGCCGACGGCCCTCCTGCTGCGAGAGGTTGAAGAGCACGTCGTACTCGTTGAGCGAGAGCTCGTCGGAGGGGAATTCCGCCTGCAGGTGCCGCATCACGGCGACCTGGGCGCGGAACAGGGATTCCCACGCCGCGACGGCAACGCGTTTGTCGCTCATCGGGTTCTCGTTCGCACGCGACCACTCTACGGAATCGCGGGAATCGTCAGCGCGCGGACGCCTGAGTGCTAGGGCACCGGCCCGTTAACGGATTGAGGGCCGGTTTCCGAAGAAACCGGCCCTCTCCCTTGCACCAAGAGTGTCCTGCAATCACATTCCGCTTCGGTTGCCACAGCAAACAACTTCCGCTCTTCGAATGTATAACAGACTGGTAACAACGGCAAGTTATCGAAATGTTATTTTTCTGGGAGTTGTCCCGCGGTGCCGTTGCCCCGCCGACGTGATGTCAGTTCTCCCCGTCCTTTCCGCACCCGAACCGCCATCGCGCCGACCTCGATCAGCGCTTCGGCGGCGGGAACTCGTCCCAACCGCCGTTGTCAGGCTCCCGGGGACTGGCCGAGGTGGTGGAGACCACGGTGCGCACGTACTCGCGAAGGTAGGGCAGGGAGAAGTCCACGAAGCCCCGGCCCGCCATCTGTACGTAGCCGCTGTCGATCAGACGCTGCTTGTAGATGTTGGCATATTGCGGCGAGACGCCCATCCTGTCGGCGATGCTCCCCATCTTGGACACCCCGTCATCGGGCGACATCGCCTGGAGGAACTCCCGGTCCTTTTCGGAGAGATCCCGGTACACGCGCGAGATCACCCTCTCCTCCACCTCGCTGATGGCCTTCTCACGTGCGGACTCCGCGTCCTCCAGGGTGATCCCGTCCGCGTCGGGGTTGTTTCGCCATGCGTAGTCTCCGACGAGCTGCACGAGGTAGGGGTAGCCCTGTGACGTGGTGATGAGATGCTCTTCGGCATCGAGCGCGAGCTTCCGGCCGCCGGCCTCGGTCGTCTCCCGGATGACGCGGCGGGTCGCCTCCGCGGAGAGACGCCGGAATATCAGCTGCCGAGACCGACGGAGGAACGTCAGGTGCGGCTGCGCCAGAAGCTCGTCGAGTTCGATCTTCACACCGGCGAAGACGACGACGATGTTGAGACCTTCCGCGATGGCGTGAGAGAGCTCCAGGGCGAACCTCGACAGTTCGTCGAGCGCCGACTTTCTGGACGAGACCTCGTCTACCAGCACGAGGATCCCTCGGTCGTCCGTGGCCTGTGCGATCGCCGCCAGGTCATCACGGAGCAGTGGCGTGACCTCACGCTTGCGCTCGACATAGTCGAAGTCGGCGGTGAACTCCCATATGCCCAACCTGGTGAGCCGCATCCTGGTGTCGCGATCGAAGGTGCCGAGGATCTGCGGAATCCGGCTGTCCATGACACGACTCAGTAGGCCGGTACCCGCGTCTTCGCGGATGACGGTCCAACCGTGCGCCGCAGCGAGATCGCCCAGGGTCCCGAGCATCGAGGTCTTCCCGGCTCCGCGCAGGCCGGAGACAAGAACCGACTGGTTCTCTCCGATGTCGAAGTTCTGGAAGACATTCTCGAATTCCCGAACCGTCCTTTCGTGCCCGCCGAAGACGAGCGGCATGCGCGAATAGCCGGGGCGAAAGGGACTGTTGGACATGAGCCGAGACTAGCGCTTTTTATTCAATTTTTATAAAAACAGGGGTAGTTATATAAATTAAATAAACCGCGACCCCTAATTGCCACCGTTCAGACCGGGAGGTCGGCCGCGACCGTGCCGTCAGATCGCCAGGAGATTGAAGAACTGCGCAGGGGTGCTTCCGGCCGTCAGGCTCTCACGAGTCGTAGCCCGTCCCTTCCCCGAGGGCGCTCCACTTCTCGAGCGACGCGAGCTGGGCCTCGAGCACCGCACGGTAGGCCGGCACGGCGTCGACGCCGACGACGAGCATCTCGGGGGTGTCCTCGGCATCGACCGCGGTCAGTACCGCCTGCGCGAACTTCGCCGGGTCGCCGGGCTGGGTACCGTGGGTGGGGTCGGATTCCTTGCGGCGCTTGCCCGCCGTGTCAGCGTAATCGTCGATGGCCTCGGCCGACTGGGTCAGCGAGCGGCCGGCGAAGTCGGTGCGGAACCCGCCGGGCTCGATGACCATGGCGGTGATGCCGAGCGGCTCGAGTTCCTTCCGGAGGGACCCGGTGAGCCCCTCGATGGCGGACTTGACGGCTGCGTAGTACCCGGATCCCGCCGGGTGAACCTTGGCCCCGATGGAGGAGAAGTTGACGATGGTGCCGGAGCGCCGGGCGCGCATCTGGGGCAGTACGGCCTTGATCAGGTCGACGGTGCCGAAGAAATGGGTGTCGAACAGGGTTCGCACATCGGCGTCGTCGCCCTCCTCCACGGCGGCCCGGTACCCGTAGCCGGCATTGTTGATGAGCACGTCGATCCCGCCGAAGCGTTCCACACCGCGCTCGACCGCCGCGCGCACCTGCACGGGGTCGGTCACGTCGAGGGCGAGCGCCAGGGCCGTGTCCGCATGGTCACCCACGAGGTCGGTGACCGCCGACACTTCCCGCGCGGTGACGATCGCGTTGTCGCCGCGTTCGAGCACGGCGATGGCGAGGGCGCGGCCGAATCCGGTCGAGCAGCCGGTGATGAGCCAGGTGGACATGGTGATTCCTTTCCTGCCCGGCGGCGTGCCGGACACCTTCAGTCAACACGTCCCCCCACGATCCAGACAGGCCCTGGCGCGGCGTGGTTCCACTCGCTCCCGAAGTCTCGAGCGGATGCTGGAGGATCCCTCACGGGCATGGGGCATGATGGGAGGCACGAACGGGGGTTCCGCCTTGCCGACGCACGACCAATCCCAGGACGACTTCGCTGAGCTCGCGGCCATGATGCGCCGGGGGACCGCGCCCGTCGACCCGAGCTCCGTGGTCGACTCCGAGCTGCGGCACGTCCGGCGTCGCCGGGGCCTGATCATCGCCGCGACCGTGGTCGTGGTGGCGCTCGCCGCGGGCGGCAGCTACGTCGGCTGGGCGCTCACCGCCCCGCTGGGTGCCCCCGTCCTCACGATGCGGGAGGCGACCGAGGTCGCGGTGCCGGCCGCGGCTGTCACCGCCATCCCCGGCGACGGCGCCTCGGCGATCAGCATCGTGGGAGCCGACGACTACCTCGGAGAGAGCGCGAGCGGCATCTGGGCGACCGGCGGAACGGACGACCCCCGGTCCATCGCGAGCATCACCAAGCTGATCACCGCCCTCGTCATCCTCGAGGAACGGCCGCTCGCCGGCGCCGACGACCCCGGACCCACGATCACCTTCGACAAGGCCGATCACGACCTCTACGACGACTACTATGTGCTGGGCGCCACGGTCGCCGCGATGCCCACGGGCTCCTCCCTGTCCCAGCACGACGCGCTCGCCACGATGCTCATCCCGTCGGCGAGCAACTACGCCGAGGCCGTGTCGACCTGGGCGTTCGGGTCGCAGGGAGCGTTCCTCGGCGCCACGCGCCAGTGGCTTGCCGCGAACGGTCTCACCGGCACCACCATCGTCGAGCCCTCGGGAATCAGTGCCCGCAACACGAGCACCCCGACCGACCTGATCGCGATCGGCAGGCTGGCCGCAGCCAACCCGGCCATCGCGAAGATCGCCGCCACCGGCTCGCTCTCGCTGCCCGGACTGGGTTCGATGTCCAACACCAACACTCTGCTGGGCGGCCGGATCACGGGACTCAAGACCGGCAACCTGGGGCAGGGCACTCACAACCTGCTCTACACCGCCACCCTCGACGTGGGAGTGGGTCAGCCGTTGAGCGTCACCGGCGTCGTACTCGGCGGACACTCCGGCCGGACGGTCGGTGCCAGCGTCGTCGCGCTGTTGGACAGCATCGAGGCCGGCTTCCACGAGGTGCCGGTGTCGACCAGCGGCGAGGAGGTGGGCACGTTCTCGACCGCCTGGGGCTCCACCGCCCGCGTGATCGTGGCGGTCGACGCCTCGATCCTCACCTGGTCCGACAGCCCGGTCACCACCACCCTGCAGACGACGACTCCCTCGGCGTACCGGTCGGGCGAGATCGTCGGCACCCTCACCTTCACTGCCGGACCCACCGTCGTGACAGCGGATGTGGCGATCGACGGCGACATCGACCCTCCGACAGCCTGGTGGCGCCTCACCCATCCCGCCGAGCTCGGCGCTCGGTAAGACGCGGCGCCCCGAGTGAGGAACCCCATGACCGACCTGCCCGAACCGCTCCGCACCCTGTCCCCGGTGACCGTCGCCCCCATGGCGGGTGGGGCGTCGACGCCCGCCCTGGTGATCGCGGCCTCCCGCGCCGGACACTTCGCCCAGCTCGCGGGCGGCTACAAATCCGCCGAAGTGCTGCAGACGGAGATCCGGGCGGTGACAGCAGCCGGGTCGGGCGCATTCGGGGTGAACCTGTTCGTGCCGAATCCGTCGCCGGTCGACCCGGCGGAGTACCGGATGTATGCGGCAGCGCTCACCCCGACGGCGGAGCGCCTCGGGATTTCCATCCTGCCGGATATCACCGAGGACGACGACGGGTGGGACGCCAAGGTCGCGTTCCTCCTGCGCGACCCGGTCCCCGTGGTCAGCTTCACGTTCGGCCTGCCGTCGCGGGAGACCATCGACGCGTTCCGTGCCGTGGGGACCGTGACCCTGCAGACGGTGACCTCCGCGGCCGACGCGCTCGCCGCCGACGCGCTCGGTATCGACGTGCTGGTGCTCCAGGGGCCCGCGGCGGGCGGACACTCGGCGGTCCTCGACCCCGGCGCGCTTCCGGGGGAGACCCAGCTGACCGACCTCATCCGGCTGGTCGCCGCGGTGACCGCCCTTCCGATCATCGCCGCCGGGGGGATCGCGACCGCAGCCCAGGTGACTGCCGCGCTCGAAGCGGGCGCGCAGGCGGTGGCCGTCGGCACGGCCGTGCTCCGCACCCCCGAGAGCGGCGCGTCGCCGGTACACAAGGACGCCCTGGGCGATCCTCGGTTCACTGCCACCACGGTCACCCGCGCGTTCACGGGACGACCGGCCCGCGCGCTGGTCAACCGCTTCATCACCGACGTCGACTCCGTGGCGCCGGTCGGCTACCCCGCCCTGCACCACCTCACCCGGCCGATCCGTGCCGCCGCGACCACGGCCGGGGACCCCTCGGCCGTGAACCTCTGGGCGGGAGCCGGGTGGACGAGTGCCCGGGTCGCGCCCGTCGCGGAGGTCCTGGCGAGCCTGGCCCCGCACCGCTGAGGCCGTGGTGACCAAACTCTCCCTTGCGCACGATCGCCCCCGGGTGTCTCATTGATGACATCCGCACCGGACCGAGAACCTGCCCTTCGGATGACACCGGGGCAGCACGCGTCGAGACCCCCACGACGACGTCGAAGCGGATGCCGCTCCCACAGTTCAAGGGAGAATTCCGTGTCAGTCCACGCCCAGTCCCGCCGCCAGGAGGCACGTCCGCGCAGGTCGGTGATCGCCGCCGTCATCAGCGTGCTCCTCGCCCTGGTGCTCACCGCGACGCCGCTCGCAGCCACCGCGGCCGTGCCGGGCGCGTCGATCCGCGGCCTCGCGTCCGGCCGCTGTCTCGACGTGGTCGGCATCTCCACCGCACCGGGCACCCGCGTGCAGATCTACGACTGCTCCACCGGGGCCAACCAGAAGTGGACGCTCACCCCGGCCGGCGAGCTGCGCACCTACGACGGCACCAGATGCCTCGACGTGGCAGCCCACGCGAAGACGTCGGGGGCGCGCGTGCAGATCTTCGGCTGCAATGGCGGCGCTAACCAGCGCTGGGCGGTCGGGGCGGGCAACTCGATCCGTGCCCTCGAGTCCGGCCTCTGCCTCGACGTGCTGAACTCCGCGACAGCGAACAATTCGCTCGTCTCGATCTGGACCTGCAACGGCGGAGGCAACCAGCAGTGGACGAGGCCCGTCAGCTCGATCGACACCCAGCCGCCGACCGTGCCGGGCGGTCCCCGGGTGAGTGGACTCACCTGCTCGGCGGTCACATTCGCCTGGAACGCCTCGAGCGACAACGTGGGTGTCGCGTTCTACGACGTCTTCCACGACGGCCAGCTGATGAAGACGGTCGGCGGCAGCACCCTCTCGACGAGCCTCACCGTGGTGGCTGGCGCGAAGTGGGGTCTCTACGTGAATGCCAGGGACGCGGCGGGCAACGTCTCGCAGGCGAGCACCACGGTCCCCATCGCGGTGCCGCAGTGCCAGTCCGACACGACGCCGCCGACGGCCCCGGGAACGCCCACGGCGACGGCGTCGGGCACGTCCGTGAGCCTGAGCTGGGCGACATCCGCTGACAATATCGGGGTGAGCGGCTACGAGGTCTACCGCGATGACGCGAGGATCGCCACCGTTGCCGGCGCGAGCTACGTCGACGCCGGACGGTCCGTGTCGACCACCTATCGCTACCGCGTCGTCGCGAAGGACGCGGCCGGCAACTCGTCGCCGAGCAGCGCTACCACGACGGTGACGACGGGCAGCGGATGCAGCACGCCGGTCTGCGGCGTGACCCAGGTGGCGGTCGAGGCCGACGTGCCGTGGGGGCTCGTCACGCTCCCCGATGGCACGATCCTCTACGCCCGCCGGTCCGCGCACGACGTCATTCACCTCGACCCTAAGACCGGGGTGAAGGTCAACGTCGGCACCGTGCCGAACGCCGACAACACCGGAGGGGAGGGCGGGCTGCTCGGGCTGGCCATTGCCCCCGACTTTGCCACCAACCCCTGGGTGTACCTGATGCACACCTCGCCGACCGACAACCGCATCGTGCGGATGAAATACGCGAACAACGCCCTCGACATCGCCAGCGAGCAGATCCTGCTCTCCGGCATCCTGCGCAACAAGTTCCACGACGGCGGTCGCCTGGTCATCGGGCCGGACGGCAAGCTCTACGCCTCGACCGGCGACGCGCAGAACGGCGACTACGCGCAGGACCTGGCCGGGCTCAACGGCAAGATCCTGCGGATCAACACCGACGGCACGATTCCCGGAGACAACCCGTTCGGCACCGCCGTCTGGAGTTACGGGCACCGCAACCCGCAGGGGCTCGCCTTCGACGCGCAGGGCCGCCTCTGGGAGCAGGAGTTCGGCAACAGTGTCATGGACGAGACCAATCTCATCGTCACGGGCGGCAACTACGGCTGGCCCGCCTGCGAGGGCACCAGCGGCAGCGCCTGCGGCACGGCCGGCTTCATCGCCCCCCAGCTGACCTACCCGACAGCGGATGCCTCGTGCTCCGGTATCGCGATCGTGAAGGGCGCGATTTACATCGCCTGCGCGAGGGGCGAGCGGATGTATCGGGCGCAGATCAGTGGCACGTCGCTGACCAATCTGACGCAGTACTTCGTCGGCACCTACGGCCGTCTGCGCACGGTGGAGCCGGCGCCGGACGGCGGCCTGTGGCTCACCACCACCAATTACAACGCGGCGGAGCAGATCCTGCACGTCGCGCTCGGGGGGTGAGTGGCTGGTCAGTCCCGGAGAGGAGTCCGAGGACCCCGCTGTCCGCCCCGGGGGATGACAGCGCGTCAAGGTCGCGCCTAGGTTGGGCTCATGGGAGAACTGGCTAAAGACCGCAAGCCCGACAAACGCGTCATCGTGCCGGTGCTGATCATCGATGCGATCGTGATCGCGCTGACTTGGCGCGACCTGAACCGGCGCACCGACGCACAGGTGCGTGGCAGCAAGCCGCTGTGGCGCATCGCGAGCGTGCTCAACATGGGCGGCTCCGGCGCCTACTGGGCGTTCGGCCGCAAGCGCGCCTAGCCGCCCGGTGTCTAGAAGAAGTCGGGGCTGGGGGTCGACGCGTAACGGATCGACACGTCGGGGTGCCGGTCGAAGCGGTAGCCGACGCCGCGCACGGTGCGCACGATGTCCTCGTAGGCGCCGAGCTTGGAGCGCAGCCGGCGCACGTGCACGTCGATCGTTCGCTCGTTCGGTGCGTCCTCGTCGGACGCCGACCAGAGCGCGGCGATGAGCTCGGCGCGCTCGATGGTGCGTCCCTCGCGCAGCACGAGGTACTGCAGCAGCTCGAACTCCTTGTAGGTGACACCGGCGCTGTCCTCATCGAGCACGAGGCGCTTGCGGGAGAGATCGATGACGACCCCGGCGCGCTTCTCCTCGACGGGCTCGGCCACCTCGCGGTGCTTCGCGAGCGCTGCGGGTTCCTGGAGGGCGAGTCGCACGACGTCCACGTCGCGTCCGCCGGCTCCGGCCGGCGCGAGCGCGACGGCCGCGTAGGTCTCCGATCCGGGCGCGAGCTGCGCGGTGAGCTTCTTCAGCTGCTCGACGATCGCGCCGAGGTCGGTTCCGGCTGCCGCGGCCTTCGCGTCGTCGACGCCGACGTAGAGCACGAAGCCGCGCGGCTCGGTGCCGACGGGAACGGCGCGCAGACGGCGCGACGGTGCCGGCGCGACATCCGCTTCGGTGCGAAGGTCCGGCACCGCAGAGACTGCGGGGCGGGCCAGGGAGGTGGTGTGGGTACGGTCGACGGTAGCAAGAGACATATGCTGAAAATCCTTGAGTGGGGTGAAGGGCCTCTGATGATGAGGTTGTGATCCTTCGGGGTGGAACAGGTGATGCAGACGGACCGCGCTCCGTGATGAAGGAGGGTGCCCGGGAGGTCACACGCGGTCAGAGACCAGCGGATTCCTCGACAAGGAGTTTGTTACGCACACATTCGACAACACATCGCGACGGTCCCACGAACCTCGACAGAGGTGGGGGCGATCACGATGACGGTCATGACCCCAGTGTCGATCACTCGAGCACACCGTGTCAAGTCGCGCATCCAGCGGATGTCGCGCCTAGAACTCGATCGTCGCGCCCTGCGCCTGGGCGATCTGAAGCGCCAGCTGGGTGTCGATGCGGGTGCCGCGCCAGTCGAGCCCGGCGAGCTGTACCCCGGACAGATCGGCGCGGGTGAAGTCGACGCCGGTGATCGTCGCACCGCGCAGGGTGGCGTTCACGAGGTTCGCTCCGCGGAACGACACCTTCTCGAGCCGGGTGTCGCCGAAGTCGGACTCCTCGAGGATGACCTCGCCGAAGTCGACCCCGCGCAGGTCGGCTCCGAAGAAGTTGACCCACGACCACAGGCCGCCCTGAACGGTCAGCGGGCGCAGGGAGGTGGTGCGAAACTGCGTTCCGGTGAGCTTGCACTGCCGGAACGTCGCGCCGAACAGCGAGCTGTCGCGCACGACGCAGTTGTCGAACCGGCTGGTCGTGTGCACGGACGAGTTGAGAGCGACACCCAGGAACTCGCACCGGTCGAAGACCGCGCCGGCGGTCGTCGCCTCGGTGAAGTCGCAGTCGACGAAGACGCAGCGCTCGAACGCCTCGGCCCCGAAGTCGCGGCCATACCAGTCCTCGCCGGTGAAGCGGATGTCGGTGGTTGCAGCCACGCGCTAGACGAGGCCGTACAGTCGGTCGCCGGCATCCCCCAGCCCGGGCACGATGTACCCGAGTTCGTTCAGCTTCTCGTCGACGGCCCCGAGCACGATCGTCACGTCGCGACCGTGCATGGCCTTCTCGACGGCGGCGAGGCCCTCCGGTGCCGCGATGAGGCAGACGGCCGTCACGTCGACCGCGCCGCGCGCGAGCAGGAAGTCGATGGCCGCGATGAGCGAGCCGCCCGTCGCCAGCATCGGGTCGAGCACGAAGCACTGGCGGTTGGAGAGGTCGTCGGGCAGACGCTCGGCGTAGGTGTCCGGCTGCAGGGTCTCCTCGTTGCGCACCATCCCGAGGAACCCGACCTCGGCGGTGGGGATCAGTTTGACCATGCCCTCGAGCATGCCGAGCCCGGCGCGCAGGATCGGCACCACGAGCGGGCGGGGGTGGCTGATCGCGAGCCCGTGCGCGGTGGCGACGGGGGTCTGCACCTCGACGGGCTCCACGCGCACGTTGCGGGTCGCCTCGTAGGCGAGGAGCGTCATGAGCTCCTCGGCCAGCGCCCGGAAGGTGGGGGAGGAGGTGGTCCTGTCGCGGAGAACCGTGAGCTTGTGGGTGATGAGCGGGTGGTCGGCAACATGGACTCGCATAGTCTCAATCTATCCGAGGGCGAGGTGATCCGAGGGCAGAGGCTATCCGAGGCAGGAGGCGGCATGGGCCGATACGAGGAGTGGATGCGTGAGGCCATCGCCGACGCGCGCATCGCCCTCACGACCGGGGACGTGCCGGTGGCGGCCCTCGTGATCGCTGCGGACGGCACCGTGATCGGCCGGGGTCGCAACGAGCGCGAGTTGCATCAGGACCCGACCGCCCACGCCGAGGTCGTGGCGATCCGCCAGGCGGCGGAGACCACGGGCGACTGGCACCTCACCGGTGCGACTCTCGTCGTCACCCTCGAGCCCTGCGTGATGTGCGCGGGGGCGATCCTCTCCGCCCGCATCCCGCGCGTGGTCTTCGGGGCCTGGGACGAGAAGGCCGGGGCGGCCGGGAGTGTCTACGACGTGCTGCGCGACCGCCGGCTCAACCACCGCGCCGAGGTCGTCGCCGGGGTCGAGGCGCAGGCCTGCGCGGCGTTGCTACTCGACTTCTTCGACGAGCGCCGCTGAGAAGGGCGCCGCTCAGCTCGACAGGTTCGTCAACCACTCGTCGAGCATCAGGTTCGACGCGGTCTCCATCGCGGC
>JACMNE010000083.1 GCA_014378715.1 Microbacteriaceae bacterium | reverse complement strand
GCCACATGGTGATGGCCGCCCGCCTGATCGAGGACGATCCTGCCCTCGCCCACCGGCACGCGGTCTCGGCCGCTCGCCGCGCCGGTCGCATCGCCGTGGTGCGCGAGACCCTCGCGACCACCGCGTACTCGAGCGGCGACTACGCCCTGGCGCTGCGGGAGCTGCGCACCTACCGACGGATCTCCGGTCGCAACGACCAGCTGCCCATGATGGTCGACAGCGAACGCGGCCTGCTGCGCCCGGACAAGGCGCTCGAGCTGGGCCGCTCCGTCGCGCGCGACACCCTCCCCGTTGACGTGCAGGTGGAGCTTGCGATCGCCATGTCCGGCGCCCGCCTCGACCTCGAGCAGCCGGAGCAGGCCCTGGCCGAGCTCGAGATCTCTCAGCTCGACCCCAACGTGGCTTACTCGTGGAGCCCGGCGCTCTTCGATGCTTACGCCGCCGTGCTCGAGGACCTCGGGCGTGACGATGAGGCAGAGCTGTGGTGGCAGCGGTCCAACCGCGCCCAGGGTGCACTGAGCGTCGACGTCGACGCGAGCGAGGACGAGACCATCGACATCGTCGAGGAGGACATTCCGGAGGCGGATCTCGCTCGTTACCGCGCGAGCCTGCCGAAGGAGGCGCGCGTGGCGGCAGAGCCCGAGCCTGAGCCCGACGCCGAGCCCACGGATCCGGTCGAGCCCTCCGCTTCCGTCGAGCCCACCGACCCGACCACCGAGCCCACCAAGTGAGCACTCCCGCCCGCACCCCACTCGAGGGGGTCGACCTGCTGCTCGCCGACCTCGACGGAGTCGTCTACGCCGGCCAGAATGCGATCCCCTTCGCCATCGAGAGCATCAATGCTGCGGCGACGACCCGCACGGTCGGCTACATCACGAACAATGCGTCACGCACAGCGACATCCGTTGCCGAGCACCTCACGGGCCTCGGCCTCAAGGTCGCGCCGAACGACGTGGTGACCTCGCCGCAGGCCGCCGTGCGTCTGCTCGGCGATGTTGTGCCGGCCGGTGCGACCGTACTCGTCATCGGCGGGGAGGGACTGACCTCTGAGGTCGTGCGTGCGGGCTTCGTGCCGACCGACAGTGCCGAGCAGTCGCCGGCCGCCGTCATCCAGGGCTTCCACCCGAGCGTCGGCTGGACCCATCTCGCCGAAGCCTCGTTCGCCCTGCACACCGGCATCCCCTGGATCGCCACGAACACCGACTGGACGATCCCGGTCGGTCGCGGCATCGCACCGGGCAACGGCACCCTCGTCTCCGCCGTGCACACCGCCGTCGGCCGCCTACCCGTCGTCGCCGGCAAGCCGGAGGTGGCGATCTTCACCGAGGCCACCACCCGCTTCGGGGGCACCTCGGCGCTCTTCCTCGGCGACCGCCTCGACACCGACATCCTCGGGGCGAATCGGGCAGGCATCCCCTCGGTGCTCGTCCTGACTGGCATCGACCGAGCCAAGCAGGTAATCTCCGCCGACCCCGACAGCCGTCCGACCTACATCCTCGACGACCTGCGGCAGCTCCACGAGCCCTACCCGCAGACCATCGAAGAAGCGGATGCCGCGGGCGCCCGCACCTTCACCGTCGGCGACGCTGTCGTGAGCCTCACCGGCAACGTCATCACCATCCGGGCCCACGGCCCGCGCCCCGTCGACCTGCTCCGCGCGGGGTGCGCGGCGGTGTGGGGGTCCGGCCGTGCGATCTACGGTCTCGAGGTGCCGCCGGCCCTCTACTCCTAGCGGCTAGACCCGCGCGATCGCGTCGATGTCCTCGAGGAACTCCTGGGCGACATCGGCTCCTACGGTCGTGCGGGTGTCGCCGACCGCCAGGCAGTAGTCCTCAGTGGTCGGCCCGCGACGCGGCCCCGCGTCGGACGCGTCGTCCTCCGTGTCGTCCGGCGCCGCGTAGACCGCGTTCTCCAGAGCCTGCTGCGAGGCCTTGCGGGCCGCGAACTCGATATCCGCGGGGGAGAACCCCTTCGTACGGTCCACCAGCAGGTCCACATCGATGCCGCCCAGGACCGACGCCGGGATGAAGCGGTGCCACATGGCGCTGCGGGCGTCGGCGTCGGGGAGCCCGATCGGGATCACATAGTCGAAGCGCCCGTGGCGCAGGAACGCCGAGTCGAGCGCCCGGATGAAGTTCGTCGCGCAGACCAGCAGCCGGCCGGGTTGCTCCCGGAACGCCGGGATGATCTTGAGCAGCTCGTTGGTGACGCCCTGCAGCGGAGAGGGGGAGCCGCCCGAACGCTGGGAGGCGATCTCTTCGACCTCGTCGATGAAGACGACGGCGTGCTCGAGCTCGGCGATGTCGAGGAAGGTCTCCCGCAGGGCCCCCGCGAGCCCCTGCGGGTCGGCGGCCAGCCGCGAGGGAAAGACCTCCACGAAGGGCCACTCGAGGCGGGAGGCGATGGCCTTGGCGAAGGTCGTCTTGCCAGTTCCAGGAGGCCCGAAGAGCACCACGGCACTCGGGGGAACCACCCCGAACTCCTCGGCGAGCCCGGCCTGGGCGAGCGGCAGCACTAGGCGCTTCTCGAGCAGCTCTTTCTCGCGCTTCATGCCCGCCACGTTCTCCCAGAGGTCGCGCGGCATCAGCCGGCCGCCGAGCTCGCTCAGCGGGCCGAGTTCCTGCCGCTGCACGGGGATGCGTCGTTCGAAGTAGCGCAGGTTCTTCTTCACCTCGAAGCCGTTGTCGAGGAACGCCTCGACCCGGGTCTCGCTCTCCGGCATGAGCGCGGAGAGGCGATTGAGGCCGTGCGGCGACATCCGCTTCTCGACGGCGGCGAGCAGGGCCGTGCCGATGCCGTTGCCGCGCCAGTCGGGCCGGGTGGTGAGAAACACAATCCAGCCCTGGTCGTGCGCCGCGCGCCCGACCGCCGCGGCAATCACCTCGTCGCCGAGGACCGCCACCACCGCGTGGTCCTTCTCGCAGGAGGCGAGCACCTCGGAGAGCGCGTAGACGGGCTCGACCCCGGTCGCCCGGAGCTGCTCCCAGAGGTGCAGGATGCCGTCGAGATCGGCCGAGTGAAAGTCCCTGATGCGCCAGCTCGTCATAACTGCCTCTTCGTCCGTCGTCGGTGCGCGTGTGTGCATCATGGCAGCGCCACCTGTGCGGAACAAATCGGTGCAACCGCGCCGCTACCTTCGCGCGACTAGCGTCCTTGACCACCACACGAACACGACCATCACAATCACAAAGGAGTGCACCCATGACCGACACCACCCTCGCCCCTGCGACCTCGCACGACCGACCCACGACCATGCGCGCCGCCGTCGTCACCGAATTCGGCAAGGACCTCGTGATCGACGACGTCGCCCTTCCCACCCCCGCCGCCGGCCAGGCCCTCGTGAAGCTCATCTCGAGCGGCGTCTGCCACACCGACCTCCACGCCGTCGAGGGCGACTGGCCGGTCAAGCCGAGCCCGCCGTTCATCCCCGGCCACGAGGGTGTCGGCACCGTGGTCGCGATCGGGGAGGGCGTCACCGACCTCGCCGTCGGCGACCTCGTCGGCAACGCCTGGCTGTGGTCCGCCTGCGGCGCGTGCGAGTTCTGCGACACCGGCTGGGAGACCCTCTGCGAGGCCCAGCAGAACGGCGGCTACAGCGTCGACGGCTCCTTCGGCCAGTACATGCTGGTCGACTCGCGGTTCGCCGCGCGTATCCCGGCCGGCGCCGACCCGGTCGAGATCGCCCCGGTGCTCTGCGCCGGCGTCACGGTCTACAAGGGCCTCAAGATGACCGAGGCCCGCCCCGGCGAATGGGTCGTCATCTCAGGCATCGGCGGGCTCGGCCACATCGCGGTGCAGTATGCCGTCGCCATGGGCCTCCGCGTCGCCGCCGTCGACATCGCCGGGGACAAGCTCGCGCTCGCCAGCAAGCACGGCGCCGAGATCACCATCAACGCGCTCGAGGAGAACCCCATCGAGGCCATCCAGCGCGCGACTGGGGGAGTGCACGGGGTGCTCGTCACCGCGGTGCACCCGTCAGCGTTCGGTCAGGCGATCGGCATGGCCCGCCGCGGCGGCACGATCGTCTTCAACGGCCTTCCGCCCGGCGACTTCCCCGCTCCGATCTTCGACATCGTGCTCAAGGGCCTCACGGTTCGCGGCTCGATCGTGGGAACGCGCCAGGACCTGAAGGAGGCGCTCGAGTTCTACTCCCGCGGCCTCATCCACCCGACCGTGTCCACCCGCGGTCTGGACGAGATCAACGAGGTGCTCGACGAGATGAAGCACGGCAAGATCGACGGCCGCGTGGTCATCACGTACTAGCGAAACCAGAGAGGGCAGGGCGCACGGCGCCCCGCCCTCTCCCGTGCCACCGCTCAGTCGGTGATGAGCACGATCTCGTCGAGGCTCTTGCGGGTGCGCGGGGCCGACTCGCGCTCGAGCAGCTCGGCCGGCAAAGTCGCGACCTCGGCGAGCTCCCCGAGCGCTGTCACCGAGACGATTGCCTGTCTCGCCGGCAGGGCGAACGCCTCGGCGAGCTGCTCCTTCTCGATGCCGCCCATCTGGTGGGTGTGCAGCCCCTCGTGCTGCGCCTGGATGCTGAGATGCGCGACCGCCTGGCCGAGGTCGTAGCGCGACCAAGGGTTCTCGGCGCCATCGGGCTGCGTGAGTTCGGCGATGTTCACGATGAGAGCGGATGCCGCGTCGGCCCACGCCGCGTTGAATCCCATCAGCGCCGCGTGGATCGTGTCAAAGGTCGGGGTGCCTCGTCGGCCCACGATGAACCGCGCCGGCTGCATGTTCGAGGCGGACGGCGCCCAGCGCGCGGCCTCGAGCAGCGTGGTGAGAACCTCGTCGCTGATGACCGCGTCCTTGTCGAACCCGCGCGGGCTCCAGCGCTCCGCGAGGGGCGAGATCAGCTCCGAGGTGGTGTCGGCGCGGCGGCTGAGGCTGTCGGTGATGATGCTCATGTCAGGTGTCCTTGTTATCAAGCGGATGTGGGGACGACGCTGACCCTGCGTGCCTCAACGCAGGGGGGCGAATGTTATTCCCTGTACAGGCAGGCAATCCGCCCCGTAGGTTTACGCCAACGTCACTGTTGGAAACCCTCCCGAAACGTGAGGGCAGAACACTGACCCCACGAGCATCAATCAGGAGGCACATCGTGACCGTTGTACGCGCAGCAATCACCCAGACCACATGGACCGGTGACACGGCGTCCATGCTCGACAAGCACGAGCAGTTCGCCCGCGATGCCGCGGCCGAGGGAGCCCAGGTCATCTGCTTCCAGGAGCTCTTCTACGGGCCGTATTTCGGCATCACCGAGGATGCCAAGTACTACGACTACGCCCAGGCAGCAGACGGCCCTGTCGTGCAGCGATTCGCCGCCCTGGCGAAGGAGCTGAAGCTCGTGATGGTGCTGCCCGTCTACGAGGAGGACCAGCCGGGCGTCTACTACAACACGGCCGTGGTTGTCGACTCCGACGGCACGATCCTCGGCAAGTATCGCAAGCACCACATCCCCCACCTCGAGAAGTTCTGGGAGAAGTTCTACTTCCGCCCCGGCAACCTCGGCTACCCCGTCTTCGACACCGCCGTCGGACGGATCGGCGTCTACATCTGCTACGACCGCCACTTCCCCGAGGGCTGGCGCGAGCTGGGCCTGGGGGGCGCCGAGATCGTCTTCAACCCCAATGCCACCAAGCCGGGACTCTCCAACCGCCTGTGGGAGATCGAGCAGCCGGCTGCCGCCGCCGCGAACGGCTACTTCGTCGCGGCCGCGAACCGGGTCGGACGCGAGGACAACGAGTACGGCGACCTCGCGGTCTCGTTCTACGGCTCGAGCCAGTTCGTCGACCCGCAGGGCAACGTCATCGGCGAGTACGGCAGCCAGACGGAGGAGGAGATCGTCATCCGCGACCTCGACCTCGACATGATCCGCCAGGTGCGCAACAACTGGCAGTTCTACCGCGACCGCCGACCGGACTCCTACGCCGCCATCACTGCACCCTAGGAAGGGAGTGCACAATGAAGACCCTGATCAAGAACGGAACGGTCGTCAATTCGACCGGGCGTGGGCAAGCGGATGTCCTGCTGGACGGCGAGACGATCGCCGCGGTGCTCGCGCCTGGCTCCTCACTCCTCGGCTTCGACATCGAGGCGAACGTGGACCGGGTGATCGACGCGGCAGGCAAGTATGTCATCCCCGGCGGCATCGACGCCCACACCCACATGGAGATGCCCTTCGGAGGCACCAACGCCTCCGACACCTTCGAGACCGGCACCCGCGCGGCCGCCCACGGCGGCACTACGAGCATCGTCGACTTCGTGGTGCAGTACGCCGGAGAGCACGTGCACGACCAGTTCCAGCTCTGGCACGAGAAGGCCGCTGGCAACTGCGCGATCGACTACGGGTTCCACCAGATCCTCAGCGACGTACAGGACTCGTCGCTGACCGCGATGGACGAGCTCATCTCGGAGGGTGTCTCGAGCTTCAAGCTCTTCATGGCCTACAAGGGGGTGTTCCTCTCCGACGACGGCCAGATCGTGAAGGCCATGCAGAAGGCCGCGAGCAACGGATCGATGATCATGATGCACGCCGAGAACGGCAGTGTCATCGACCTGCTCGTGCAGCAGGCGATCGCCGCGGGCAACACGTCCCCCTACTATCACGGCCTCACCCGGCCGTGGCAGGCGGAGGAGGAGGCCACGCACCGCGCGATCATGCTCGCGAACCTCACCGGGGCACCTCTCTTCGTGGTGCACGTGAGCGCGAAGCAGGCGGTCGAGCAGATCGCGATCGCCCGCGACCGTGGGCAGAACGTGTTCGGCGAGACCTGTCCGCAGTACCTCTATCTCTCGCTCGAGGACCAGCTCGGTGCCGAGAGCTCCGAGTGGGGAACGTTCGAGGGCGCGAAGTGGGTGTGCTCCACGCCACTGCGGTCGAAGGCGGAGGGCCACCAGCACCACATGTGGCAGTCGCTGCGCACGAACGACATCCAGATGGTCTCCACCGACCACTGCCCCTTCTGCATGAAGGGCCAGAAAGACATGGGCCTGGCCGACTTCTCGAAGATCCCGAACGGCATCGGGTCCGTCGAGCACCGGATGGACCTGCTCTACCAAGGGGTCGTCGACGGTCAGCTGTCGCTCGAGCGCTGGGTGGAGGTCACCTCCACCACCCCTGCGCGCATGTTCGGAATGTACGGAACGAAGGGGGTGATCCAGCCGGGCGCCGACGGCGACATCGTCGTCTACGACCCGAACGGACACACCTCCATCGGCGTCGGGAAGACCCACCACATGAACATGGACTACTCCGCCTGGGAGGGATACGAGATCGACGGGCACGTCGACACCGTGATCTCCCGGGGCAAGGTCGTGGTCGACGGCAACGAGTACCTCGGCACCGCCGGTGACGGCAGGTATGTCAAGCGCGGCCTTTCGCAGTACCTCATTTGAGCGCCTGACAGGGACAACATGGATTTCGGAGCAGTACTGCAGACCAACCCGCCCGCCTCGCGCACGGTGCACCTCGCCAAGCTCGCAGAACAGCACGGGTTCAGCCACGTCTGGACCTTCGACTCGCACCTGCTCTGGCAGGAGCCCTATGTGATCTACAGCCGCATCCTCGCCGAGACGAACCGCATCATCGTGGGTCCCATGGTCACCAACCCGGCGACCCGCGACTGGACCGTCACGGCATCGCACTACGCGACCCTCAACGAGATGTACGGCAACCGCACCATCTGCGGCATCGGCCGCGGCGACTCCGCGGTGCGGGTCATGAACGGGGCGCCGACCACCCTCAAGACCCTGCGGGAGGCGATCCACGTCATCCGCGAGCTGGCGAACAGCCGCGCCGTCGAATACAACGGCGCCCAGCTGCAGTTCCCCTGGAGCGTCGGGTCGAGCCTCGAGGTGTGGGTCGCCGCGTACGGCCCGCTCGCACTCAAGCTGGCCGGCGAGGTCGGCGACGGCTTCATCCTGCAGATGGCCGACCTCGACGTGGCAGAGTGGATGATCCGCTCGGTGCGCACCGCGGCCGAGAACGTGGGCCGCGACCCCGCGTCGATCACGTTCTGCGTGGCCGCGCCGATGTACGTCGGCGACGACTGGGAGCACATGCGCGACCAGTGTCGCTGGTTCGGCGGGATGGTCGGCAACCACGTCGCCGACATCGTCGCGAAGTACGGCGAGGACTCCGACGTGCCGACGGCGCTGACCGACTACATCAAGGCGCGCGAGGGCTACGACTACAACGAGCACGGCCGGGCGGGCAACGCCCACACCGCGTTCGTGCCCGACGAGATCGTCGACCGGTTCTGCCTGCTCGGCACCGCCAAGGACCACATCGAGAAACTCGAGGCACTGAAGGCCATCGGTGTGGACCAGTTCGCCGGCTACCTCCAGCACGACAACAAGGAGGAGACCCTGCGCGTCTACGGCGAGACCGTGATCCCCGCGCTCGCCGACCACATCGTGGCTAAGGCCTGACCATGATGCGCCTCTGGCGGCGGCTCGGACTCGGGGCGCTCTCCATCGTGCTCCTGGCGCTGCTGTGGGAGGCCTACAAGGCCGTGGGGCCCGCCGGCGGAGTCGACATGGCGGGGCTCCAGCTGCTGCCGCGGACGACCGACCTCGCCATGCCGCACATCGCGGACATGGTCATCCGCGCGCTCGAGCCGGTCAACTCCTCGGCCGGGTCCGCCCCGGTGTGGATCGCCGTGCTGCTCGCGGGGGTGTCGAGCCTCGGCACTGCCTCGGTCGGACTGCTGATCGGCTCGGTCATCGGCGTGCTGCTCGCGCTGCTCATGCAGCGGTTCCGCCTCGCCGAGTCGGCCGTGCTGCCCTGGCTGGTGCTGAGCCAGACGGTTCCCCTCATCGCGCTCGCCCCCCTCATCGTGAGCTGGGGCGGGCGGGTGCAGATCGGCGCCTTCGAGTGGGAGCGGTGGATGTCGGTCGCGGTGATCGCCGCCTATCTCGCGTTCTTCCCGATGGCGGTAGGTGCCCTCCGCGGCCTGCAGTCGCCCGACGCCATCCACACGGAGCTGATGCGCTCCTACGCGGCCGGCTGGTGGAAGTCCCTCCTCTACCTGAGGCTGCCGGCAAGTGTGCCCTTCCTCCTGCCGGCCCTGCGTCTCGGCGCGGCATCCGCCATCATCGGCACCGTCGTCGCCGAGGTCTCGACCGGGGCGAAGGGCGGCATCGGCCGCCTCATCATCGAGTACGCCCAGTCCGGGTCGAGTGACCCGGCGAAGGCCTACGCCCCGATCGCCGTCGCCGTGGTCATGGGCCTCATCGCCGCGGGCGTCGTGGCCGCCCTCGGGCTCCTCCTGCCCCGCTACCGACGGAACGAGATCAGCGCATGAGCATCCCCGCCCCCTCCTCCGCCAGCGCCGTCGACGTGCGCGGCGTCTCGCGGGTCTTCCGCACGGGCAAGGGTCAGTCGGTCACCGCCCTCGACGACGTGAGCCTCACGGTCGCCGCAGGGCAGTTCGTGTCGCTGATCGGTCCCTCGGGCTGCGGCAAGAGCACACTCCTGCGCCTGATCGCCGACCTCGACACCCCCACCGGCGGCGAGATCCACGTGTTCGGCAAAACCGCCAGGCAGGCCAGGCTCAACCAGGCCTACGGCATCGCCTTCCAGAGCGCGGGGCTGCTGCCCTGGCGCACGGTGGCGGCGAACATCGAGCTGCCGCTGCACCTGCACAACGTGCCGAGGGCCCGCCGCGCGGAGCGGGTGCGCGAGCTGATAGAGCTGGTCGGCCTCGCCGACTTCGCGGCGAGCTTCCCCGACCAGCTGTCGGGGGGCATGCAGCAGCGGGTCGCGATCGCCAGGTCGCTGGCCGAGAGCCCGGGGCTGCTGCTGATGGACGAGCCGTTCGGGGCCCTCGACGAGATGACCCGCGAGCGGATGCAGGCGGAGCTCGTGCGCATCAGCGCGGAGACCGGGGCCGCCGTGGTGTTCGTGACCCACTCGATTCCCGAGGCCGTATTCCTCTCGGACCGGGTCGTGGTGATGTCGCCGCGCCCCGGCCGCATCCGGGCGATCGTCGACGTGTCGCTGGGGGAGGTACGCGGGGAGCTGCTGCGCGAGGAGGCCGGCTTCTTCGCCGCGGTCACCGAGGTGCGCGAGGCGCTGCACCTCGACCAGGCGGCCCCGGCGCGCGGGATGGACCTGCGGTGAGGGCCACCATCCGCTCGAACCTCCGTGCCGTGCTGCCGCCCGTGCTCCTCGGGCTGCTCTCGCTCGCCGCCTGGCAGGCGCTCGTGGTGCTCGCCGACATCCAGCCCTACCTGCTGCCGGCGCCGACCGCCATCGCCACCCAGCTGGGGCTCGTGATGCCGGTGCTGGTGCCCGCCTTGATCGCCACGGGCACCAACGCCCTCCTCGGGCTCGTCGCCGGCTCGGTCATCGCGATCGTCGGTGCCCTCATCGCGTCTCGGTTGTGGATCGTCGACGAGCTCGTCACCCCCGTCGTCGCGGCGATCGCCGTCGTTCCGATCGTGGCCCTCGCCCCCGTGCTCACCACCATGTTCGGGGCCACCAGCGAGACACCGCGCCGGGTCATCGTGGCCATCGTCGTGTTCGTGCCGGTGTTCGTGAACACTCTGCGCGGGCTGCGCCAGGTGCTACCCGTGCACCGCGACCTGATGCGCGCCTACAACGCGAGCAACTGGCAGCTGAGTCGCACGGTCACGATCCCCGGGGCCCTCCCCTACGTCTTCACCGGACTCAACATCGCCTCCTCGCTCGCGGTGATCTCCGCGATCGTGGCCGAGTACTTCGGCGGGCTGCAGAACGGCCTCGGCTCGCGCATCACCTCTGCCGCCGCCAACAGCGCCTACCCGCGGGCGTGGGCGTATGTCTTCGGAGCGATCCTGCTCGGGGTGCTGTTCTACGCGACCACCCTCGCGATCGAGCGGGCGGTCTCCCGCCGCCCCGGGAGGTGACCGCCCCACCCCCAGACGCACCACCCTCCATCACCCCACCCCACCCCCACACAGAAGGAGCACTCTATGAAGCACAGCACGCGCATGTGGACGGGAATGATCGCGCTCGCCGCGACGACTGTCTTCGCGTTGAGCGCATGTTCGCCCTCTGGCACCCAGACCCCCGAGGCTTCCGACAGCGCCGGGGGACTCACCCCGGTGACCCTGCAGCTGCAGTGGTTCGCGCAGGCCCAGTTCTCCGGCTACTACGCGGCCCTCGACCAGGGCTACTTCGCCGACGAAGGACTCGACGTGACCATCGTCGAAGGCGGCGTCGACATCGTGCCGCAGACCGTGCTCGCCGACCAGCAGGCCGACTTCGCGGTCGCCTGGGTGCCGAAAGCGCTCGCATCGATCGAGCAGGGCGCCGGCATCACCGACATCGGGCAGATCTACCAGCGGTCGGGCACACTGCAGGTGTCCTTCGCCGACCAGGGCATCACGACCGCAGCCGACCTCACGGACAAGAACGTGGGCAACTGGGGCTTCGGAAACGAGTTCGAGCTGTTCGCCGGCATGACCAAGGCCGGACTCGATCCCGCGACCGACGTCACCCTCGTGCAGCAGCAGTTCGACATGTCGGCGCTCCTGGCCGGCGACATCGACGCCGCGCAGGCGATGACCTACAACGAGTACGCTCAGGTGCTCGAGACGGTGAACCCGGCCACGGGCGAGCTGTACCAGCCGTCGGACTTCACCGTCATCAACTGGAACGACGAGGGCACGGCCATGCTGCAGGACGCGGTGTGGGCCAACACGGAGCGCCTCGCCTCGGACACCGAGTACCAGGACACCGCAGTCAAGTTCTTGAAGGCCGTCATCAAGGGCTTCGTCTTCGCCCGCGACAACCCGCAGGACGCCGCGTCGATCGTCGTGGCCGCCGGATCCCAGCTCGGTGCCAGCCATCAGCTGTGGCAGACGAACGAGGTCAACAAGTTGATCTGGCCGTCGCCCGACGGCATCGGCATCATCGACACGGGTGCCTGGGACCAGACCGTCGCCGTCGCCAAGACCGCGAAGAACCTCGAGGGCTCGACCGTCATCACGACCGACCCGCCGGACACCGCCTACACGAACGACTGGGTGCAGAAGGCGCTTGACGAGCTCATCGCCGAGGGGATCGACGTGACGGGCACGAGCTTCGCCCCGATCGAAGTGACCCTCAACGAGGGTGGCAACTAGATCCTCCCATTAGGGTGGGCGGAGGCCGCGAAACCGGCCTCCGCCCGCACGTTCGTTGTCGAAGAAGGAACGATATGAGCACCGCCATCAACCCCCGCACGAGCGCCGACGGACAGCGCGCCTACGACCTCGACCGGGCGCATGTCTTCCACTCCTGGTCGGCGCAGGCCGCGCTCACCCCCTTCGTGATCGCCGGGGGCCTCGCCTCCACCGTCTGGGACTTCGACGGCAACCACTACCTCGACTTCTCGAGCCAGCTCGTCAACATGAACATCGGGCACCAGCACCCGAAGGTCATCGACGCCATCAAGGCGCAGGCCGACGTACTCACCATGGTCGCCCCGCCCCACGCCAACCTCGCCCGCGGCGAGGCCGCGCAGCGCATCCTCGCGAAGGCCGGCCCCACCTTCGGCAGTGTGTTCTTCACCAACGGCGGCGCCGACGCGAACGAGAACGCTATCCGCATGGCCCGCATCGTTACCGGCCGCGACAAGGTGCTCTCGACCTACCGCTCCTACCACGGCAACACCGGCGCCGCGGTGGTCGCGACCGGCGACTGGCGCCGGATCCCGAACGAGTTCGCCCGCGGCCACGTGCACTTCTTCGGCCCCTTCTCCTACCGGTCGGAGTTCTGGTCCAGCACCGAGGAGGAAGAGGGGGAGCGCGCGCTCCACCACCTCGAACGGGTCATCGTCTCCGAGGGGGCGTCGTCGATCGCTGCCATCCTGCTGGAGACGGTGCCGGGGACCGCCGGTGTCATCGTGCCCCCGCCCGGCTACCTGGCCGGAGTGCGCCGCCTGTGCGACCGCCACGGCATCCTGCTCATCCTCGACGAGGTCATGAGTGGCTTCGGCCGCACCGGCGAATGGTTCGCGTTCCACGGCTTCGACGTGGTCCCCGACCTCATCACCTTCGCGAAGGGCGTCAACTCCGGCTATGTGCCGGTGGGCGGCGTGGTCATCTCCGAATCCATCGCGCGCGAGTTCGACACCCAGGTATTCCCCGGAGGACTGACCTACTCCGGACATCCGCTTGCAGCCGCCTCCATCGTCGCGTCGATCGACGCGATGGACGCCGAGGGGATCATCGGGAACGCGAAGACGATCGGCACCGACCACCTCGCACCCGGGCTCGCCTCTCTCGCCGCGAAGCACCCCATGATCGGCGAGGTGCGCGGCCTCGGGGTGTTCTGGGCGCTCGACCTCGTCGACGACCCGCAGACGCGCACCCCGGTGTCGTCCGGGATGATCGGGCGGCTCAAGGCAGAGCTGCTCGGACGCGGGCTGCTGCCCTTCGCGGCCGACAACCGCATCCACGTGGTTCCGCCGTGTGTGGTGACCCCGGACGAGGTGGCCCGCGCCCTCGCCATCTACGACGAGGCGTTCACGGCGGTCGGGCAGGCCTGACGAGCAGGGCTGATTCGTGATGGCGCGCTGACGCGAGTACACTGCCGGAGTGTCAAATAACCTCAAGTCGCCGTTCGCCGTGCAGGTGTTTGATCTCCTGCACCGTCCGGGGGAGATGCGGGAGCGCACCCTCGAGGTGACCGTTCCCGAGGCGTTCGGCAACGCCGTGATCGGCGTTCCGGCCGGTGCGACGCTGCACATCGACCTCCGGATGGAGTCCCTCCACGACGGCATCCTTGTGCGCGCCGACATTGACACCGAGGCCGTCGGGGAGTGCGTAAGATGCCTCATTGGGGTCACCCTTCCGGTCGAAGTCGAATTCCAGGAGCTTTTCGCGTATTCTCATGACGAAGCTTTTGAATACGAGGTTGACGAGGACACCATTGACCTCGAGCCCGTAGTCAGGGATGCGGTGGTTCTCTCACTGCCGTTCCAACCGGTCTGCCAGGAAGACTGCCTCGGCTTGTGCCCCCAGTGCGGGGTTCGCCTTCTTGACAATCCCGACCACGAGCACGAGGCACCCATCGATCCCCGCTGGGCTGCCCTGGGTTCACTCGAGGGCCTGACCGGCGCCTCGACCGAAGATGTTGCGGGAACCGTCGATGACGGTTCCACAGAAGAAAAGAGATAGACCATGGCCGTACCGAAGCGCAAGATGTCCCGCGCGAGCACCCGTATGCGACGCGCGCAGTGGAAGGCGACCCCTCCCACGCTCGTCAAAACCATCGAGGGTGGCAAGATCACGTACAGCCTTCCCCACCGCGCCCGTGTGATCGAAGACGCCGCCGGCGATCCCCTGTACATGGAGTACAAGGGACGCAAGGTCGCCGACGTCTAACCTGCCCAACAGGCACCAACTGTGAGCCAGGTACGGCAGGCACCCGAGAAGGGTGTGAGCGATCTCGTCGCCAAACTAGCGGTGGACGTCAGTGCGGAGCTCCTCGAGCTATCGCTGACACACCGCTCTTTTGCGTACGAGAACGGCGGGATCGCGCACAACGAGCGCCTCGAATTCCTCGGTGACTCGATCCTCGGCCAAGCCGTGACCGTGATGCTGTACACCGAGAACCCCACGCTGAGCGAGGGCGAGCTCGCCAAGCGGCGCGCCAGCCTCGTCTCCAGCGTCGCCCTCGCCGAGGTGGCCAGATCCATCGGGCTCGGTCGCTTCATCCGCCTCGGACGCGGTGAGGAGCTCACCGGCGGCCGAGACAAGTCGTCGATCCTCGCCGACACGGTCGAGGCCGTCATCGGCGCCACCTTCCTGTCGGCAGGCGGCGAAGCGGCCACCGCTCTCGTGCTGCGGCTGCTCGCACCCCTCCTCGCGGACCCGGATCGGTTCGGGGCCTCGATGGACCCCAAGACGAGCCTTCAGGAGCTGTCGGCCCGGCTCGGCCGCGGACTGCCCCGCTACTTCGTGACCGACACCGGCCCCGACCACTCCAAGCGGTTCAGCGCCGCCGTGTCCCTCGGGCTCGAGCCGGCCATCGCCGAGGGCGAGGGCACCAGCAAGAAGCATGCCGAGATGGCCGCCGCCCGCGCGGCCTGGGCCCTCCTCGCCGCCCACGGGCAGTGACAACCCCCCGGCCCCGCGCGCTCCTGACCCCCGACACGCAGGGGCGCTGACATGCCGGAGCTGCCCGAGGTCGAGGTCGTCCGCAGCGGCCTCGAACCGGCCGTCACCGGTGCGCGGGTGGAGTCCGTCACCGTGCTCGACACACGGTCGCTGCGTCGCCATGACGGTCCGGCGGAGGACTTTGTCGACCGCCTCGCGGGCCGCACGATCCTCGGCGTGGTGCGCCGCGGCAAGTTCCTCTGGCTGCCCCTGTCCGCGGACGGCGATGCTGGCCCCGAGGCCCTCGTCGCCCACCTCGGCATGTCCGGCCAGGTGCTACTGCGTGACCGGTCCACCGATGACGCCCTCACGCGCATCCGGCTGGAGCTGCGACATCCGCGTCTCGCCGAGCTGCGCCTCAACTTCGTCGACCAGCGCATCTTCGGCTCGATGGCCATCGACCCGCTCGTCGCCACCGGCGACGGACGGCCCGGCGGCTACTCCGGAGCCCTCGCCCCCTGGCCGGACGCCTGGATCCCCGGCCAGGTGGCGCACATCGCCCGCGACCCGCTCGACCCCGCCTTCGACGACGCCCGGTTCCTCGCCGCCCTCGCGAAGCGACGCACCGGCATCAAGCGGGCCCTCCTCGACCAGACGCTAGTGAGCGGCATCGGCAACATCTACGCCGACGAGTCGCTGTGGGCGGCGCGGATCCACTTCGACGAGCCCACCGGCACCCTGTCGGCGCGGCGGGCGCGGACGCTCCTCGCCGAGGTGCGGCTGGTGCTCGCGCGGGCGCTCGCCGAGGGCGGCACAAGCTTCGACGCGCAGTACGTGAATGTGAACGGGGCGTCCGGTTACTTCTCGCACTCCCTCAACGCCTACGGCCGGCATGGCCAAGAGTGCCCCCGCTGCGGGCGCCCCCTCGAGCGGGCGAGCTTCATGAACCGCAACTCGCACTTCTGCCCGCACTGCCAGCGCCTGCGCTGACACCCGTGAGGGGTACCTCAGTCCCCTCTCCATCACCCTCGGGGTGCTCATCACGATCTGTGGCGCGCTGCTCGTGGTTGTCTGCATCGGATCCATCGTCACACTCGGGTCCGCGGCGTTCGTGGTCCGCCGGGTCGCGGTGACCTTCGGCTCCGATGCCACGTTCCTGGTGATGTTCGCGGTGTGCGGGGCGATGATCGCCTGGGACGGGACATCGATGTGGGGTGGCCCACGCGGCAACGGCGTCTCCGTGCGGCCTCGCCCGGACGTATCGCGCCGGCCGCGCTGAACCCGGCCGCGCTGAACCCGGCCGCGCTGAACCCGGCCGCGCTGAACCCGGCCGCGCTGGCGCCCAGACCTCGCGCCGCCAGCTGCCCGTGTAGCCGACCGCCACGAACCCCAGAGCCTCGTTGACGGCGAGCATGTGCCGGTTCTCCTCGGCGTTCCAGGTGTAGATGCAGGGGTTCGGCAGGCCGGTCAACGTGGCGAGGTTC
>JACMNE010000082.1 GCA_014378715.1 Microbacteriaceae bacterium | reverse complement strand
GCGTAGGCGTCGACCCCGAAGTGCTGGATGATCAGCCGGCTGGTGAAGATGCCGATGACACCGGAGATGCCCATCACGGCGACCTTGGCGATCGCGGTGCTGCCGACGCGCCTCCAGATACCGCCGGAGCCCTCGCGGGTGATCGTCTGCACCATCAGGCTGCCAGGTGGGAATGACGGAGGCACGGAAGCGGCATAGGGATCGCTTTTCTTTCGGCCCGGGCATCGGGGGATGTGCGCGGGGGCGGTGCTGGCCGGTACGGGGGATTCTCTGGGGGGTATTCGCGGGGGCGCCCGGCGGAGCAATTTTCGGGTTCGGTTCGCTCGGGCGAGAGCATCAGTGTAATGGGCGATCCGCGGGCGTGCGCCGATGCGGCGGGCGGTGCGGAATCCGCCCGTCCGGTACGCGAGAATGGGGGGACACCGTACACGCGACGTGCGGACGGCCGAAGGGAGTCGATCGTGCACCGGCGCAGCTTTCTGATCGGCGCATCCGGCCTCACCCTCGTCGCGGTGAGCGCCTGCACGAGCCCTCAGCCGACCCCCACGCCGACAGTGACGCCGACCCCCACCCCCGAACTCGCGGTCCCCCGCCCGGCGCGGATGGCCAGGTCGTCGTGGGGTGCCGATCCCTACGCGGGCGGCGCCTTCAGCTACCTCGGGATCGGGTCGACCCCCGATCAGCGCAACACCCTGGCGACCAGCGTGGCCGACCGGCTGTTCTTCGCGGGCGAGGCCACGTCCATCGCGTTGCCGGGCACCGTCGTCGGTGCCCAGCAGACCGGGGTGCGCGCCGCCATCGAGGTCGCGGTGGTGGCGACCCCGGGTGAGCGGATCGCAGTCATCGGCGCCGGGGTCGCCGGGGCGACGGCGGCCAGGCACCTCACGGATGCCGGGTCCACCGTGACCGTGCTGGAGGCGCGCACGCGCACGGGCGGACGCATCGACACCACGACCGACTCCGACTGGCCCATGCCTGTCGAGCTGGGCGCCGGGTTCCTCGACTCCGTCTCGGCAGCCGCAACGGAGGCGACCCTGACCGCACTCGGGGTCATCACGGTCGCTCTCGCCCCGGAGACCTCCACCCGCACCCCCGACGGTCTCGAGGTCACCCCGTCGACGATCGGCGCCGAGACGGTGAAGGCCGCCATCGCCGCCGCGCTCCCCCTGCCGGGCGACATCACGATAGCCACCGCGCTGCTCGGATTCCCCGCCCCCGACCCGACACCGGGTGAGGGCGGGGTCTCCCCCGCCGACTGGGTGAATGAATACCTGCGCAACGATCTCCAGCTGCGGTTCGGCGCGGGCGCCGACGAGCTCTCTGCGAAATACGCGCTCACTGACGGAACCCGCACCGTCGACCGCATCGTGCTCGGCGGGTTCGCGAAGCTCGTCTCCGAGGCGCTCGACGGCATCGACGTGTGGACGTCGAACGTCGTCTCCCGGATCGCCCACGACGAGAACGGGGTGAACCTCCGGTTCGCGACCGGGGAGTCGTTACAGGTGGACCGGGTGATCGTGACCGTGCCCCTCGGAGTGCTCAAGGCCCGCAGCATCCTCTTCGAACCCCAGCTCCCCCTGACACACATCGTCGCGACGACGACCCTCGAGATGGGCACCGTCGACAAGATCTGGGTCGAGTTCGACGAACCCTTCTGGTCAACCGACGCCGTTCGCTGGTCGGTGGCTGGCGGCGACCTCGACATCACCGAGTGGGTGAACCTGCAGCCGGCGACCGGATCACCCGTGCTGATCGGCCTGGTCGGGGGCGAGCGGGCGGCGGCCATCGCCGAGCTCGACGACGACCAGGTCGTCGACCGCGCGCGGCGCAGTCTCGAGCCGTTCCTGACGGCGTGAGTCCCGACGCCGCGAGACCTTCACCGGCCACTGCCGGGGCAGGAACCGGCTGGCCAGGATCAGACCGGCGGCCACCAGAACGATGAATGCGAGCACGGCCACCGAGTAGCCGACGAACTCCAGCGGCCCGCTCACCTGGTAGGGGTCGAGGAAGAAGTACGGGTACCAGCCGACCGTCGCCCCGCGGATCATGGTGAACGCCCCCCAGACGAGCGGGAACACGAGGGCGAGCGGCAGCGACCGCCACCTGACCCGCACGTGGTTCGGGCCGATCAGCCAGTCGATCAGCGCGTACGCGGGCATCCAGTAGTGCAGGATCTGGCTGGTCATGGGCACCTGGATGGATACACCCATGGCCAGCCCCTGAGCCACGATGATCGAGTAGACCACGCCAGAGACGATCTGGTAGCCGGTGACGAGCATCCTGCCGGTGATCAGCCAGCCGGGTTCGACCGGCATCCACAGCGTCGCGATCCCACCGATGAGCCAGAAGACGACCGCCCCGATCGCGCTCTGCATCGTGAAGTAGCTGAAAAAGTTCGCGAGCGCCGACCCGCCCGGCGCACCCAGAGAGTAGAGGAGGTGGGCCCACAGCACGGCGATGCCGAGCACGGCGGTGACGAGGCGCGCGATGCCGGAAGCGATCCGCATGTCTGGCCTCCTTCGTCAGGGCCTTCTCGACCCGACGGGGAGATCCACCCGCCCCGCGAGAATGGGGGACGGAGCCTCATTCTACGTCCGGCCGCTCACCGCGCCGACGGCACAGCCGCGACGGCGTCCCTGGCCCTGGTGCTGCCGGGGAACTCTCGGAGCGACTCCCCGAGCGCGTCCAGCCTGGCCCGCACGGCCGGGTCGAGATCGAGCAAGCGGATGACGGCTGCCGCGAGCTCCTCGACCGTGCCCGTGTTCGGATCCAGCGACTCGCCGAACCCGGCCGCCTCGAGGGCGGCGGCCCCCGCGAACTGGTCGGTGGAGAACGGCAGCACCAGAAGCGGGACCCCCAGCATCATGGCCTCCGTGACGGAGTTGTTGCCCCCGTGGCTGACGGCGACAGCCGAGCGGCCGAGCAGGCGCACCTGAGGCAGGAACTCGCGGACGAGCCATGTCGACGGCACCTCCGGCAGGTCGTTCGGCAGGGTCGACCCAGTCGCGATCGCGACGCGAACACCCAGGGGCCGCAGCGCCTCGATGACGCGGGCTATGACGTCGCCCCGCACGGACAGGAAGCTGCCGAAGCTGACGTACGCGATCGGGGCGGGGTCGAGGGCGAGCCACTCGTCGACCGCGACATCCGTTGCCTCGACGCGCACGGAGGCGCCCAGGAAGGCGTGCGGCGGCAGGAGGGCGGTGCGGTCGGCGGCGTGCAGCTCGGCAGGGTAGTTGAGCAGCAGCAGGGACCCGCTCTCGGCGAAGGCGTCGGTGCTCGGGGCCGCCAAGGGGTCGAGTTCGGCGAGGGCGGCGTTCCACTGGGCGGTGAAGTCGTCGCGCACCCGCTCGCAGAGCGCGGCGAGGCTGTCGAGGGCGGCGGGGTCGGGGTGGAAGGCGGCCGGCCAGGTCGCGGGTGATCCGTACACCTCGGCGCCGACGGGGAGGGCGGTGGGGTGCCCCAGCACGACGTCGGCGTGCGGGATGCCGGCCGAGAGGAGGGCGAGGCGCGCGCTGAAGGCGAGGTGGTCGACGATGATCTGGTCGGGGGCGACCTCGGCGACGATGCGCTGCACCTCGCGGGCGACCTCGACGGGGTTCCAGAGCAGGTCGCTGCTGCGGGCCTCGGCCTGGAAGACGAGGGTCTCGACCATGCCGACGCGGGTGGCGTCGAAGAAGCCGCGCAGGGCGTCGTCCTCTCCGGCCGGCTGTTGCTCGGCCCGGATGGTGCCGGGGTTCGACCCGCGCCCGAGCTGCAGGTTCACGCGCTCGAAGCCGAAGTCGTCGACGATTCCGGCGGTCGCCGGTCCCGTCGCGACGACGACCCGATGGCCGGCTTCGCGCCAGGCGGTGCCGAGGGTGGCGAGCGGGAAGAGGTGGGAGGCGTAGTCGGGGCTGATGATGAGGAGGGTCACCGGCTGATCACCTCCCGGTCGGCGTTCTCGGCTGCGGCATCGACGTAGACGCGGGACAGGGCGCGAGCCATCGCCTGGATCGTGAAGGTGGATGCGACCATGTCGCTGGCGCGCTCGGCATGGTCGGGGCCGAACGGGCTCGCGGCGAGCCGCAGAGCGTCGAGCACAGCCGAGGCGAGCGCGGCGGTGTCGCTGGTGTCGACGAGGAAGCCGGTGACGCCCTGCTCGACGTAGGTGGCCGGTCCTCCGGTGACGGGGGCGACGACGGGCAGCCCGCTGGCCATTGCCTCGAGGATCGCGATGCCGAACTCCTCCTTGAGGCTCGCGCACACATAGGCGCCCCCCGCCGCCGCGAGTCCCCGGCGGCCGCGCCGGGTGGCGGCGAGCCAGCCGGCGACGGTGTCGTTGGCACGGTGGCCGGCGAGCAGGAGCCCGAGGTCCGGGCCGTCCGCGCGCGGAACGGCGGCGTCGATGCGGTCGAGCTCGCGGCGCTCGTCGGCGGACGGCCGATCGAGGTCTCCCCCGACGACTATGAGGTTGCTGGCGGCCCGCAGTTCCGGGCTTCCGGCCCAGGCTTCGACGAGGGTCGCCATGCCCTTGACGCGGTGGATCCGTCCGACGGTGATCACGACTGGCAGGTGGCGGCGGGCGGCGGGCAGCGACGCGAGGAGGGCGTCGAGCTCGGCGATCGACGCGGAGACTGCGCCGTCGGCGGTGGCGGCCGCCGCGGCATCCGCTTTCGCCGACTCGATCACGCCAAGGTCGATGCCCTCGGCGACGACCGAGTGGCGCTCGGGATGGGCGGTGATGTCCATGCCGACGAGTTCGCGGATCGTGGCGGCCAGCTCGGGGCGCGGGAACAACACGGTGTGGGCGGCGTCGGCGGCGAGGCGCTGCACGAGGCGGGCGCGGAACCAGAAGTGCTCCGTCTCGTCGACTGTGCCGAAGTTGTCGCGGCGCAGCTTGCCCGCGAGGTCGAGGGCGCGGATCCCGGCGTGCGGGTCGGGGGCGACGGTGAAGATGACGGGGATGTCGAGCTCCCGCGCAATGGTGTTGGCTGCGAGCGTGCCGACGTCAGCCATCCTCAGGTGGATGGCGTCGACCGTGCCTGCCGCGCGCAGCACCCGGCGGATGCCCCGCTCGGTGGCGATGCGGCGGGGCCAGGAGTCGGCCTGCGACGAGGGGGAACCGAAGAAGGGGATCGCCGCGAAGGCGTGCCCGGAAAGGGAGGACCCCACCTCGGGGAGGCAGCTGAGGGCGTGCTCGGCAGTGCCGCGGGACAAGGTGATGACCCGTTCGATGCTGCCCTTGCCCGTGACGGCCGGGGGGCCGGCCACGAGGGCGTCACCGAGGCGCACGAGCAGCGTGGCGATGCCGCCGTTGTCGCCGGCGCCGACGTGCGAGAGCTCGCCGTCGATGTCGGCGTGGAGGAACAACTGGGCGACAGAGAGGCCTCTGCTCCACGGGGCGCGTGGGGTGGATTGGGCGGTGAGGTCGACCAGGGCGAGGCGGGCGACGTCGGCGAGGTCGCCGCTGCCGTAGGCGATGTCGGTGACGGTGCTGATGATCGACTGGATCGGCAGCAGGTCGCCGAGTGCGGCGATCGCGCTGGCCCGCACCACGGCTGCCTCGGCCGGGTCGGCGGCGACGGTCTGCAGGAGGCGGGCGGGCAGCGACCCGGGCACCACTCCGATCGTCTCGACGAGACGGGCCCTGGCTCCTGGCTCAGTGACACCGAGGAGAGCACCCTCCAGGGAGAGGGAGACGTGGGTGGGTGCGGAGTGCCCCCAGGTCTGGAGGGTGCGCTGGGCGATCATGCCGCTGAACCCGCCGGCGACGACCATGCGCATGAGGCCGGTGATCGCCGCGTAGCGGGGAAGCTTGGCGCCGAGGGCCCAGGCGGCGTGCTCGCGCAGGAACGGGGACGCGCCGAGGAGCACGGCGACGAGGGTGTCGTCCGCGGCCTCGTCGAACACCTGGGCGAGGGCGTGCACACTCGCGATGGCGGTCAGCTGGTCGGAATCGTCGGCGATGGCCTGCGCGAGGAGCCGCACGGCGCGGGTCCCTCCGTCTCTGCTGGCCTCGGCGGTCAGGTCGTCGGCGGCACGCATACCCTCGAGGATCGTGGTGGCATTGCGTACGCCGTCGAGCGCGGTGAGTGTTCCCACGGTGTCACACCTCTCTGCGGCTGATCTCCGCGGTGGCCCGGCAGGCGACCGCGGGAATAATTCGGATCGGGAGCGGTGATCGGATTGCCTTGTGAGAAAACCACAACGCTCCCGGCCCTTCCATTACACAGTCACCTCATGGCGATTGGCTGGGATTGGGCTGGGAGCGTGCGGTGCGTGCGGGCCTGCTACCTGGTCAGCGTCATTCAGCGGATGGCTGCTCCGGTGCCGTGTTCT
>JACMNE010000019.1 GCA_014378715.1 Microbacteriaceae bacterium | reverse complement strand
GAGGCGTCGGGGTGATGCTTGCGGATGCTCCGGACATGGGCGAGCACCAGGGGGCGCTGCACCGAGAGCAGTCGCTCGATGCCCTTGTCGACCTGCGCGGGGGCGCGGCCATCTGCTATCGCATTCATGGTTTCACTCCGTATTCACTGTTGTAGCGGGCGAGGACCTCCTCGATCGACGCGTCGAGGACGAGCGCGCCCTTGTCGAGGTACAGCCCCCTGGTGCAGAAACGCTTGAGGTCCTTTTCGTTGTGCGAGACGAAGAACAGGGTGCGGCCGCCGGCGAGCAGCTCCTCGATGCGGCGGTAGCACTTCTCTCGGAACGCCTTGTCGCCCACGGCGAGCACCTCGTCGACGAGGATGACGGGCTCCTCGAGCCGGCTGATGACGGCGAAGGCGATGCGCACCCGCATCCCGCTCGAGAGGTGCTTGTAGGGGGTGTCGAGGAAGTCGCCGATCTCGGCGAAGGCGATGATCTCGTCGAAGCGCTCCTCGATCTCGGCCCGCTTCATACCGTGCAGGCCCGCGGTGAGGAAGACGTTGTCGCGCACGGTGAGGTCGTCGACGAATCCGCCGGTGATCTCGATCAGCGGGGCGACGCCCGCCCCGACCTTGACGGTGCCCTCGTCGGGCAGGATCACCTCGGCCACGAGCTTCAGCAGCGTTGACTTGCCCTGTCCGTTGCGGCCGACCACCCCGATCGCCTCGCCGGGCGCGACGCTGAAGGTGACCCCGCGCAGCGGCCAGAACTCGCCCGGCCGGCTGCGGCGGCTCGCGCCGGAGAAGAGGTCCTTGAAGCTGCGCCGCGATCGTCGATTCCGCCGAAAGCGGATGCCCGCTCCCGACACCTCGATGACCGGGGCGGTCACGACGGTCTCCGGCAGCTCCGTGACGGTCATCAGATCTCCTTCAGCACGGCGCGTTCGACCCGCGCAAAGACGAACAGCCCGACGGCCAGGAGGGCGAGGCAGATCACGGCACTGACCCCGATGGCGTACCAGTCGAGCTGGGCGGGGAAGAACGCGGAGCGGTAGAGCGAGAAGATGCCGGCCAGCGGATTGAACGCGGCCCAGAAGTGGAGGCCGGCCGGGAGGTCCTCGAGGCTGTAGATGATGGGGGAGGCGTAGAACAGGAAACGCAGGAGCAGCTTCACGGCGCGCTCGAGGTCGCGGAAGAACACCACGAGCGGGGCGACGATCAGGCCGATCCCGATCAGCAGCACGGTCTGCATGGCGATCGCGAGGAGCACCCAGAAGGCCTCCCAGTGCAGGGTCGCACCGGTCGCGATCGCGAACACGGCAATCACCGGGATGCTGGCGACGAATTCGATGCCCTTCGAGAGCACCAGTCGATTCACCCAGATCGTGCGGGGGATCTTCGTCGAACGGATGAGCTTCGCCTCGCGCAGGAAGGCGCGGGTGCAGTCGGAGACGGACCCGGTGAACCACATCCATGGCAGCAGGGCGGAGAGCAGGAACACGATGTACGGTTTCTCGCCGACCTCGCGGTCGAACACCTGGGTGAACACGAACCAGTAGATTGTCGCCATCACGAGCGGGTCGAGGATCGACCAGAAGTAACCCAGCGCCGACGTCGAGTAGCGCACCCGCAGATCGCGTTTGGTGAGCAGCCACAGCGAGTGCCGGTAGCGCCCGAACGTGGACCAGGCCGGACGCGTGGCGAGAGCGGCAGTCACGGTGGCGGGGTCCTCTGGGGCCGGGACATCCCGGTGGCCCGCGTCAGACGAAGAGGTTGGCCCTCTCGAGGTCCTCGGCGAAGTCGATCTCTACGGCGTAGAGGTCGGAGATGTCTATCGGCTCAAATCGTAGCTTGTCCTGATCGATGGCCAACTCGATGCCGCGCTCGAAGTAATCCTGATTGTCGACGCGGGCCAGCTGGCGGATGAGCGCGGCCTTGTCGCCGCGGGCCACGTAGTTGATGCCGACGGCCTCGCCGAGCCCGCCCTTGACGGTCTTCGACAGCTCGCGGATGTAGCCCTCGGCGTTCGTCGTGTACTTGACCTCCTCGTCGGACACCTTCTCGGTGTTGACTGAGACGAACGACTGGTCGCGAGCAACCGACTTCGCGGCGCGGGACAGCGCTTCGGGGTCGAATACGACGTCGCCGTTCATCCAGAGCACTCCGCCCGGGCCGGACTGGCGCAGGGCGCGCATCAGGCTCTTCGAGGTGTTCGTCTGGTCGTACTGCTCGTTGTGCACGAACGACGCGTGCGGGAAGGCCTCGATGATGTGCTCGGACTTGTACCCGACGACAATGGTGACCTGCGCGGACGTGCCGAAAGCGTGGCGGATGTTGTCGAACTGCTGCTGCATGATCGAACGGCCGTCGCTGAGCTCGGTCAGCGGCTTCGGCAGCGAGCGGCCGAGACGGCTGCCCATGCCGGCGGCCAGAATGACGATTTGGGTGCTCACGATTGGTCTCCTCAGGTGGGTTGGGCCGAGCAGGGAGAGTGGGCGTCAGCCCCGTTCACCGTGTGTTCATCTCAATACTCGAACTCAGACACGTCGGCGTGCTTACCTGACCTTACCCGGTGTGCCCCCTTTTCGCCGGAGAAGGGCCCACTTGCCGTGCAAACGTCACCGAATCGCCGATATGGGCTCGGCGGGAGTAGCTCATTGATACGGTTGCTTAGTGGAACCCGAGACGAACTCCGACGCTGTGCCAGGTGGGACACCGGACGACCGTCCGATCGAGGTTTCCGTGACGAATACTCCTGATTCTGCAGCTCCCGCTTCAGGTTTTCCAGCGGATGGTTCACCCGCGCCACCGACCCCACCAGCGCGCACGCCTGCGGTCGCGCGCACGCCTGCCGCCCGCAAGCCAGCGTCCGGAGCGTCGTCGATGGCCGCCCCGAAGCCCCCGACGGCCGCGAGATCGACCTCGGCAAAATCCACTGCGGCAAAATCCACTGCGGCAAAATCCACTGCGGCCAAATCCACTGCGGCCAAATCCACGGGTGACAAATCCACTGCGGCGAAGCCCGCCCCGAAGCCCGCCCCGAAGTCCGCCCCGAAGTCCGCGGCGAAGCCCGGCACCGCGCCCCGGCCGCCTCGCGCCCCGGCGAACCGCAAGCCCGCCGCCGCCAGGAACACTGCGGCCGGCACGGCCTCCGCGCTCGGTGCGGCTCCCTCATCGGCGGCATCCGCGCTCTCGAGTCCGTCCGCCCCCTCGCCGGTGAAGTCGACCGCCCAGCCGGCCGGCGTGCGCGGTGCCACCGTGCCCGAGCGCAGGAACCTGGCTGAGACCGGCCTCGACCGGCCGGTCGCCATCGACCCCGATCTCGCCGCCCCGAAGGCACCGGCACGCTCTCAGCAGGCCGCTGCGAAGCCCGCCGCAGCGAAGCGCGCCGCCGCGAAGCCTGCCGCGTCCTCCCCAGCACCAGCACCAGCACCGGCAGCGGAGACCGAATCCTCCCTCGCTCCTGTCTCCACTGCCGCCACCGCGGCGCCCCCCGCCCCCGTCGCGCCCTCCGAACCGGCCACAGACCCCGCCGCCGACCGCACGGATGACCGCACCATCGACCGCACCGCAGAGGCCGCTGCCGACCGCGTCACCGAGGCCACCACCGCCGGCCCCGTCTTGCTGATCGAGAATCTCTCCAAGCGCTTCGACCACACTGTCGCAGTCTCCGCGGTCGACCTCGCGGTGTCGGCCGGCTCCATCTTCGGCATTGTGGGCCCCAACGGAGCGGGCAAGACGACGACCCTGTCGATGGTCACCGGCCTCCTGCGCCCCGACTCCGGCCGGGTGCTCGTGCACGGGGCGGATGTCTGGGCGAACCCCGCCGCCGCGAAGCGCAACATGGGTGTGCTGCCCGACCGCCTCCGCGTCTTCGACCGGCTCACCGGGGCCCAGCTTCTGTACTACGCCGGAGTGCTCCGTGGGCTCGACCGGGCCACAGTGCTCCGCCGCTCCCGCGACCTCGCGACCGCGTTCGGCCTCGAGGACGCCCTCGGGCGGATGGTCACCGATTACTCGGCAGGCATGACGAAGAAGCTCGCCCTTGCCGCCGCGATGATCCACTCCCCGCGCCTGCTCATCCTCGACGAGCCGTTCGAGGCCGTCGACCCCGTCTCTGCCGCCGGGATCATCGAGATCCTTCAGAAGTACGCGGCGGCCGGCGGCACCGTGGTGATGTCGAGCCACAGCATGGACCTCATCCAGCGCATCTGCGACTCGGTCGCGATCGTGGTGCACGGAACGATCCTCGCCAGCGGCACCATGCAGGAGGTGCGCGCCGGCGGAACGCTGGAGGAGCGCTTCGTGCAGCTCGCGGGAGGCCGCAAGGCCGCGGAGGGCATGGAGTGGTTGCACAATTTCTCGGACTGAAACTCCGCATCCTCGCCAACACCTTCCGCCGCAGTCCCTGGCAGGTCGTCGGCGTCATCCTTGCCCTCGGCTACGCGCTGGCGGCGACCGTGTTCGCCGTGGTCACCCTCACCGCACTTCGCTCGACCGACGCCGAGACCGCCCGCACCCTCGTGGTTGTCGCCGGATCGGCGATCGTGCTCGGATTCCTGGTGCTGCCGCTCGCCTTCGGCGTTGACGACCCGCTCGACCCGCGCCGCTTCGCCCTCTTCGGCATCGCGACCTCGAAACTCGCGAACCTGCTCGTCCTCACCGCGCTGGTCGGCGTGCCCAGCGTGCTTCTGACCATCGTCGCGATCGCGCAGGTGGGCACCTGGAACCGTGGAGCGCTCCCGGCGTTCTTCGCCGTCGTCGGAGCCGTGCTCATCGTCGCCACCTGCGTGCTCGCCGCCCGCGTCTCGACCTCGATCGCCTCCTTCCTCCTCGCCTCCCGCCGCGCCAGAGAGGCCAGCGGTATCCTCGCACTGGTCGCGGCCGTCGCCGTGACCCCCGCGGTCGCTTGGCTGGCAGGCCAGGACTGGACCCGCGAGGGTATCTCGACGCTCGGCCGGGCAGCGGATGTCGCGGGCTGGACGCCCCTCGGCGCCGCCTGGTCGGCGCCCGCCGATGCCGCGATCGGCGACGGCGCTGCCGGTCTGCAGAAGCTGCTCATCGCCCTGGCCTTCGTCGGGGTGCTGTGGCTCGCCTGGCGCGGCCTCGTCGCCGCGATGCTCATCGCCCCCCATCGGGAGAAGCGCCCGAGCCTGTTCGGCGGACTCGGCTTCTTCGGCCGGCTGCCGGCCACCCCGGTCGGCGCCATCGCCGCGCGCAGCCTCACGTACTGGATCCGCGACGCCCGCTACCGCGTGCAGCTGGTCATCGTGCCCGTCGTGCCGTTCCTGATGGTCGTGGTGTTCCTGGTGAGCGGCGTCTACTGGCAGAACCTGGCGCTGCTTCCCCTGCCGGTGATGTGCCTGTTCCTCAGCTGGTCGGCGCACAACGACGTCGCCTACGACAACACCGCCGTCTGGCTCCACGTTGCCTCGAACACCTCGGGTGTCGCGGACCGGCTCGGCCGGATCATTCCCGTTCTCCTGATCGGCGCCCTCCTGATCGCTGTCGGCGGGCCCCTCTCCGCCCTTCTGTACGGCGACCCGACCGCCCTGCCGTCGATCATCGGGGTCTCATCCTGCATCCTGCTCTCCGGCCTCGGCCTGTCGAGCCTGCTCTCCGCGCAGTTCCCCTATGCGGCGGTGCGGCCCGGCGACAGCCCGTTCACCCAGCCGCAGTCGACGGGCGGCTCCGCATCGCTCATGCAGTCGACCGTGTTCCTCGCCACTGTCGCCCTCTCTGTGCCACCGCTTCTGCTCGGGCTGTACGGCCTCGCCGACCACGGCCCCCTACCGATGCGCTCCCTCCTGGCAGGACTCGGCATTGGCGTGTTCGTTCTCGTGATCGGTGTGGTCGTCGGCGGAAGGATCTTCGAGCGCCGCGGCCCCGAACTCCTCGCGTTCACCCAGCGCAACTGACCTCCGCCCCGCCGCCAATCGCGCACTGCGTTCTGGTGGCCTGACCTGACCTGACCTGACCCGACCTGACCTGACCTGAGGGCTCCGTCACCCCGCCCGGCATTACCCGCTCGGGTACGATGAGGGTATGGCGAATGACACCCAGGAAGGCGGGGGGGGCATCTCGACCCTCGACCGCGAACTCGAAGAACTCCTCAACCAGGAACAGCTCGAGGACGGCGACCACGAGCGCTTCTCGCACTACGTGCAGAAGGACAAGATCCTCAAGTCCGCGCTGAGCGGCAAACCGGTCATCGCACTGTGCGGCAAGGTCTGGCTCCCGGGGCGCGACCCCGAGAAGTTCCCGGTCTGCCCCACCTGCAAAGAGATCTACGACAAGCTCAAGGGCTGACCCGACTCAAGGGCTGACCCGACTCAGGGGCTGACCCGACTCAGGGGCTGACCCGACTCAGGGGCTGACCCAACTCAGGGGCTTACCGGCGGATCGGGCTCAGCGGGCGATGACGGCGCCCGCCGTGCCGGTGGCGCGTCGGCGCAACATCCGCCGGAACCAGAGAGCCTCGGGCAGGCGCGCGAGCAGGGGACCCGCGAGGACCGTGATCAGAACGTAGGCGGTGGCCAGAGGCGCGAGCTGCGGCTCGAGGCCGGCGCTGACCGCCAGTCCCGCGATGACGATCGAGAACTCACCGCGCGGGGTGAGGGTGAAGCCGGTGCGCCACCTCGCCGGAACGCCGAAGCCGGCCGCCGCCGCCGCCCGGTAGCCGGTGTAGACCTTCGTGGCCATCGTGACCAGCGCGAGCACGGCCGCGGGCACGATGACGGGCACGATGTCGGCGGGGTTCGTCACGAGGCCGAAGAAGACGAAGAAGACCGCGGCGAAGAGGTCGCGCAGGGGCGAGAGCACCTGCTGGGCGTTCTTCGCCACCTGCCCCGACAGCGCGATACCCACGAGGAACGCGCCGACCGCGGCGGAGACGTTGACCTGCTGGGCGAGTCCCGCGACGAGCATAGTGAGGCCCAGCACCCCGAGCAGCAGCGACTCCGGGTGGTTGGGCGCGAAGATCGCCGAGATGACCCGCCCGTGGCGCAGAGCGAGGTAGAGGATGACCAGCACCACGGCGACCGCCACCACGAGCGCCGTCGCCCCGGCGACGATCCCTGCGCCGAGCACGAGGGCGGAGAGGATCGGCAGGTAGAAGGCCATGGCGAGATCCTCGATCACGAGGATCGACAGGATCGTCGGGGTCTCCCGGTTCCCGAGCCGCTTGAGGTCCCGCAGCACCTTGGCGATGACGCCGGAGGAGGAGACCCAGGTAATGCCCGCGACGGCTACGGCGGCGATCGGCCCCCAGCCCATCAGCAGCGCGAAGGCCGCCCCCGGCAGCGCGTTCAGCGCGGCGTCGATGAGTCCGGCCGTGCGCGACTGGCGCAGGCTCGTGACGAGCTCGGTCGCCGTGTATTCCAGTCCGAGCATGCCGAGGAGCAGGATGACCCCGATCTCGCTGCCTGTCTCGAAGAACTCCGTGCTCGCCGTCAGCGGCACGAACCCGCCGTCGCCGCAGGCGAGGCCGGCGGCGAGGTAGAGCGGGATGGGGGAGATCCCCAGCCGGTTGGCCAGGCGGGCCAGCATGCCGAGACCGAGCAGCAACGCCCCCACCTCGATGAGGAGCAGCGTCGACTCAGTCACAGCGCCCTAGCCGGGTCCGGAGTTGAGCAGCTGGGCGAGGCTGTCGAGTCCCGACCTGGTGCCGACCGCGATGATGGTGTCGCCCGCCTGGAGCGGGGTCATCGGGGTGGGCGAGGGGATCACGACGGTACCGCGCACGATGGCGACGATCGACGTGCTCGTGCGGGTGCGGGCCTTGGTGTCGCCGAGCACCCCTCCGGCATAGGGCGAGCTCGTGGGCAGCACCAGCTGTTCCGTCGCGAGCCCCCCCGCCTGCTCCTGGATGCCCAACAGCTGGCCGAGCATCACCGAGGCACCGAGGATGTCGGCGAGGGCCGACGCCTCGGAGTCGGACAGGTCGATCGAGTCGGCGGCGGAGTCCGGGTCGTCGAGGTCGAAGATCGCCAGCTCGCGTTCGCCCGTGCGGTGCGAGACGACTCCGATGCGGCGCCCGGCCGAGGTGATGACGTCGTGCCGGGTGCCGATGCCGGGCAGGTCCACTCTCTCCACGCGTACGCTCACGGTCGTCACCCTAACAGCGGGCGCGGGAGCGCGTCATCCGCTCACATACCGGGTGGGAATCGCGGGTTCGCCGCGGCCGAGCCGCAGGGCACCCTGGGGCAGCTCCGCGACGGCGGACGCCCGGTGCTGGCGGGCCAGGCGGGTGCCCGCGGCCCCTAGCCAGGCCGGGTCCGTGCGACCGGCGGTGACGAGCGGCACCAGCAGGTCGCGGCCGGTCGCGGGGTCGGTCGGGGTGGCCGGCGTGTCGAGGTGGATGGTCTCGCTCGTCGCGCTGCCGCCGGCGTGCTCGCGCACGGGGAACTTGCGCCCGCCCACGGTGGCCTTCGCGGTCGACTTCTTCGCCACCGGAACCCAGGCTCCGGTGGCGTCCTGCCGGGCCACGAGCTTGTAGACGAGGCCGGCCGCCGGGTGTCCGGAGCCGGTGACGACCGAGGTGCCGACTCCGTAGGAGTCGACGGGAGCTGCGCGCAGGGCCGCGATCGTGAACTCGTCGAGGTCGTTCGTGACGGTGATCTTGGTGTGCACCGCTCCCAGGTCATCGAGCTGCCTGCGCACGGCGGCGACCTGCTCGGGCAGGTCACCGCTGTCGATGCGCACCGCCCCCAGCCCGGGCCCGGCCACCCTGATCGCCAGGTCGACAGCGGCGGTGACGTCGTAGGTGTCGACGAGGAGGGTGGTCGACGGGCCGAGGGCGGCGACCTGCGCCCGGAACGCCTGCTCCTCGGTGTCGTGCAGGAGCGTGAAGGAGTGCGCGGCGGTCCCCATCGTGGGGATTCCCCAGCTGCGACCCGCCTCGAGGTTGCTCGTGGCCCCGAAGCCAGCGATGAACGCGGCGCGGGCGGCGGCGACCCCGCCCCACTCGGTGGCCCGGCGCGAGCCCATCTCCGCGAGGGGGCGGCCGCTGGCCGCGCTGACCATCCGGGCCGCGGCGCTCGCGATGGCGCAGTCGTAGTTGAGCACGCTCAGCACGAGTGTCTCGAGGATCACCGTCTCGGCGAAGCTGCCCTCGAGCACCACGAGCGGCGAGCCGGGGAAGTACACCTCGCCCTCCCGGTACCCCCACATGTCTCCGCTGAACCGGTAGTCGGCGAGCCAGTCGATGGTGGCCGCCGTGACGACCCCGTTCGACCGCAGCCACTCGAGCTCGGCCTCGTGGAATCGGAACTGCGAGATCAGGTCGAGCATGCGTCCGGTGCCAGCCACGATGCCGTACCGGCGCCCGTCGGGCAGCCGCCTGGCGAACACCTCGAAGATGCAGCGCCGGTCGTGGGTGCCGGCCCGGATCGCCGCGTCGATCATCGTGAGCTCGTACCGGTCGGTGAGGAGCGCAGTGGTCATGGCACGAGCCTAGCCATCGATTCCGGGGCCATGCATTCCCGGGAGATACGATGCCTCGACACCTCAGGAGGCCGCAGTGGACCGCATTCGATGGATCTTCGCTGGCCAGCTCGGCCCGCTGTTCGACGATGGCGGGCGGATGTTGCTGGTCGAGGCCATGGCGCCTCTGCGGCGGGCCCCGATCCACCGCGCCAAGGCGCACCTGATCCTGTCGGCGATCCGCCACCGGGCGGCGGAGCTCGGGGACCGCGTCGAGTATCACCGTGTCGAGAGCTACCGCGAGGTGGTGGCCGGGCGCGACGACCTCGAGGTCGTCGACCCGACCTCGTACGCCGCCCGCGCCCTGGTGCGTTCGGTCGGCGCCAACGTGCTGCCGAGCCGCGGGTTCGTCACGACCGAGGAGGAGTTCTCTGCCTGGGCGGCCGGCCGCGGGGCGAAGCGGCTCCTGATGGAGGACTTCTACCGGGCGATGCGGGGGCGCACCGGTCTACTGATGGAGGGCGATGCGCCAGTCGGCGGCACCTGGGACTACGACCACGACAACCGCCAGCCGCCGCCGAAGAAGGCGGTGACGCTCGGCCTGCCCGACCCGTGGTGGCCGACCGAGGATGACATCGACGTCGAGGTGCGCGCTGATCTGGACCGATGGGACCGGGACGGCGACATCCGCTTGATCGGGAATGACGGACCACGCAGGTTCGCGGCGACCGCCGGGGAGGCGACCCTCGCGCTCGAGGACTTCATCGACAGCCGGCTGGGCGACTTCGGGCCGTTCGAGGACGCGACGCTCACCCATGACTGGACAATGGCGCACTCGTTGCTGAGCGCCCCGATGAATCTCGGCCTTCTCGACCCGCGTGAGGTCGTCGACCGGGTCGTCGCCGAGCACGCAGCCGGGCGGGCACCAATCGCGAGCGTCGAGGGGGTCGTGCGGCAGATCGCGGGCTGGCGCGACTGGGTGTGGCACCTCTACTGGCAGTTGGGCAGCGACTACACGACCACGAACAATTTCCTCGGGGCGACGGCGCCGCTGCCGCGCGAGCTGCTCGAGCTCGACGCCGACGCGATCGAGGCGAAATGCCTGAGCGAGACGGTGAGGGGGGTGCGCGACCACGGCTGGGCGCACCACATCCAGCGACTGATGATCATCGGCAACCACGCGCTGCAGCGCGGATACGACCCTGCGCAGCTGAACGACTGGTTCGTGTCGATGTTCGTCGATGGCACCCCGTGGGTGATGCCCGCCAACGTCGTTGGGATGTCGCAGCACGCCGACGGTGGCATCGTCGCGACAAAGCCCTACGCCGCTGGCGGGGCGTACATCAACAAGATGTCGGACTACTGCGGATCCTGCCGCTTCGACCCGAAGGTGCGGCTGGGGCCGACAGCCTGCCCGTTCACGGCCGGGTACTGGGCGTTCCTCGACCGCACGGAGCCGGTGCTCCGGGGCAACCACCGCATGGCCCAGCCGCTCGCCGGGCTGCGCCGCCTCTCCGACCGGGAGGCCGTCGTCGACCAGGAGTCGCGCCGCGACACCCTCTGAGTCGCTCGCCGTCTAAACTCGTCTGGTGACCGACGCGCCGATAGGAATTTTCGACTCCGGGGTCGGCGGGCTCACCGTGGCACGGGCGATCATCGACCAGCTGCCCAACGAGTCGGTGCTGTACGTGGGCGACACCGCCCACTCACCCTACGGTCCGAAGCCCATCGCGCAGGTGCGCGAGTACAGCCTCGCCGTGCTCGACGACCTCGTCGCCAAGGGTGTCAAGATGCTCGTGATCGCCTGCAACACGGCCTCAGCCGCGACCCTCCGGGATGCGCGTGAGCGGTACACCGTGGCGCTCGGCATCCCCGTCGTCGAGGTGATCCAGCCCGCCGTGCGCGCCGCCGTGCGCCAGACCCGCAACCTGCGCATCGGAGTGATCGGCACCGCGGGCACGATCTTCTCCCGCGCCTACGACGACGCCTTCGCCGCCGCCCCGCATCTCGAGCTGTTCACCCGGGCCTGCCCGCGGTTCGTCGAGTTCGTCGAGGCCGGGGTCACGAGCGGTGACGAGCTGTTCGCGGTCGCCGAGGAGTATCTCGCCCCGCTGACCCGCGCCGGCGTCGACACCCTGGTGCTCGGCTGCACCCACTATCCGCTGCTGGCCGCCGCGATCCAGTACGTGGTCGGCGAGGACGTCACGCTCGTCTCGAGCGCGGAGGAGACCGCCTTCGACGTCTACCGCACCCTCGTCAGACACGGGCTCCAGCACAGCGCGGGCGCCCCGCCCCGCTACGTGTTCGAGGCCACCGGGGCCAGCAAGAGCGATTTCACCACCCTCGCCCGCCGATTCCTCGGTCCGGAGGTCTCGAACGTCGACCTCGTCGAGACCGGCGCCATTTCCCTCCCCGAAAGGCAGCAATGACCATCTCCCCACCCGCCTCCCGCAAGGACGGCCGCGCCGCCGACGAACTGCGCCCCGTCACGATCGAACGCGGCTGGAGCGACCAGGCGGAGGGCTCGGCCCTCATCTCCTTCGGGCGCACGAAGGTGCTCTGCACCGCCTCGTTCACCAATGGTGTTCCGCGCTGGATGGCCGGGAAGGGCAAGGGCTGGGTCACCGCCGAATACTCGATGCTGCCGCGGTCGACCAACGACCGCATGGACCGCGAGTCGGTCAAGGGTCGCATCGGCGGACGCACCCACGAGATCTCCCGCCTGATCGGCCGGTCGCTGCGCGCGGTCGTCGACATGAAGGCCCTCGGCGAGAACACGATCGTGATCGACTGCGACGTACTGCAGGCCGACGGCGGCACCCGCACCGCCGCCATCACCGGCGCCTACGTTGCGCTCGCTGACGCGCTCGAGTGGGGCCGCGGCAAGCGGTTCATCGGCCAGAACGCGAAGCCGCTCATCGACAGCCTGGCCGCCGTCTCGGTCGGCATTGTCGGCGGAGTGCCCATGCTCGATCTGGCATATACCGAGGACTCCCGTGCCGACACCGACATGAACGTCGTCGTCACCGGGCGCGGACTGTTCGTCGAGGTGCAGGGCACCGCGGAGGCCGCCCCCTTCGACCGGGCCGAGCTGAACACGCTCCTCGACCTTGCCCTCGCCGGGACCACCACCCTCAGCGGCCTGCAGCTCGCTAGCCTCTCGCCCGCTCCCACCTCGTGAAGCTGGTCATCGCAACGCACAACGCCCACAAGGTCGAGGAGCTGCGCCGGATCCTTGCGCCGCAGCTGTCCGGGATCGAGCTCGTCGGCTACGACGGCCCGGAACCGGTCGAGGACGGCCTCACTTTTGCCGATAACGCACTGATCAAGGCGCGCGCCGCCTCCGCGCACACCGGTCTGCCAGCGATCGCGGATGACTCCGGCATCAGCGTCGACGCGCTGGGCGGCGCCCCCGGCATCCACTCGGCCAGGTACGCGGGCACCCGCGACGACGCGGACAACCGCCGGGTGCTGCTCGAGAACCTCGTGGGGGAGACCGACCGCACGGCGCACTTCGAGTGCGCAGCCGCCCTGGTGGTCCCGGCCGGTGCGTCCAGCTCCGCGCTATCCGTGCCCGCCGAGCCCTTCGAGCACGTCGAAACGGGCAGTTGGCCGGGCACGGTGCTGCTCGAGGCGGCCGGCAGCAGCGGCTTTGGCTATGACCCGGTCTTCCGCCCCGACGGCGGAACCCTCTCGGCCGCCGAGCTCACCGCGAACGAGAAGAACGCGGTCAGCCATCGCGCGATCGCCTTCGGTCGCATCATCGCGGTCGTGCGCACGGAGCTGCTGGGCGCATAGTCCGTCCCGTCTCCCGTCTCCCGTCTCCCGGCAGGCTAGGCGCGGAAGCGGCCACAGGTTAGGGTTTCGGTATGCCGAAACCTGACGTGCCCGTCATCCGAAACAGGGTGCGGTTCGGTCGACGGCGGCTCGGCCGCGGCGCGATGCTCCTCGGCCCCGCCTTCGTCGCGGCGATCGCCTACGTCGACCCCGGCAACGTGGCCGCGAACCTCACCGGGGGAGCGCGATTCGGCTATCTGCTCGTCTGGGTGCTGGTAGCCGCGAACCTGATGGCCGCGATCGTGCAGTACCAGTCCGCGAAGCTCGGCATCGTCACCGGCCAGACCCTCCCGCAGCTGCTCGGGCAGCGGCTCGGGACGACGTCCCGGCGCGCGTTCTGGGTGCAGGCCGAGCTCATCGCCGTCGCCACCGACCTCGCCGAGGTCATCGGCGGGGCCATCGCGCTTAACCTGCTCTTCGGCCTCCCGCTGCCGCTCGGCGGTTTGATCGTTGGCGTTGTGTCGATGTTGCTGCTCGCGACCCAAAACCGTTACGGCCAGCGGCCCTTCGAGTCGGTCATCATCGCATTGCTCGCGATCGTCGCGATCGGGTTCCTGGCCGGTCTCGTGACGAACCCGCCCGACGCGCCCTCCGTGCTGGCCGGGCTCGTGCCGCGCTTCGAGGGCGCCAACTCCGTGCTGCTCGCGGCCAGCATGCTCGGCGCGACGGTGATGCCGCACGCGATCTACGTGCACTCGGCGCTCGCGCGCGACCGCCACGGCCACGCGACATCCGCTGCCTCGAGGAGGCGCCTGCTCGGGGCGACCCGCTGGGATGTCGGAATCGCGCTGGGCATCGCCGGCATCGTCAACCTCGGCATGCTGCTGCTCGCCGCCGCGAACCTGCAGGGGGTGGAGGGGACCGACTCGATCGAGGGCGCCCACGCCGCGATCACGGTGGCGCTCGGCCCCGGCATCGCGCTGGTCTTCGCGATCGGACTGCTCGCGTCGGGGCTCGCCTCGACCTCGGTCGGCTCCTACGCGGGGGCGACGATCATGGAGGGGCTGCTGCACAGGCGCATCCCGCTGCTGACCAGGCGGGTCGTGACACTCATCCCCGCGATCGGCCTCCTCGCGGCCGGCGCGGACCCGACCACATCCCTCGTGCTGAGCCAGGTCGTGCTGAGCTTCGGCATCCCGTTCGCGCTCATCCCGCTGCTGAGGCTCACCAACGACCGGTCGATCATGCAGGAGCAGGCGAACCGGGGCCCGATGCGCTGGGCGCTCGGCCTCATCGTGACGCTCGTGATCGTGCTCAACCTGGCGCTCATCTACCTGACGATCACCGGCGCCTGAGAGGATCGACGGATGCGAATCAGGGGAGCGGATGCTGCGGGAGGCAGTGCGATCGAGGACTACGTCAAGGTCATCTACGCGCACACCGAGTGGCAGGACGAGCCGATCACGCCAACGGTGCTCGCGTCGCGGCTGGGGCTCGCCGCGTCGTCCGTCACCGAGATGGTGAAGAAACTTGCGGTGGCGGGTCTCGTGACGCACGTGCCGTACGGCGCGGTGACCCTCACAGCGAACGGCACCGCCCTCGCTCTGCGGATGGTGCGCAGGCACCGGCTGATCGAGACCTGGCTCGTCGAGTCGTTCGGCTACGGCTGGGACGAGGTGCACGACGAGGCGGACGTGCTCGAGCATGCCGTCAGCGACCGGCTGCTCGAGAAGATCGCCGATCAGCTCGGCGACCCCCGACGCGACCCGCACGGCGACCCGATCCCCGACCGCGACGGTGTCATCGCCCTGCCCGACGCCGTGCTGCTGCTCGACGCCGCGGACGGCGCGACCGGCACCGTCGTGCGGATCAGCGACCGCGACCCCGAGCTGCTTCGCTACCTCGGCGCGGAGCGCCTGCTCATCGACACCGACGTCACGGTGGTCGGACGGCGCCCCTTCGGCGGTGCCCTGGCGGTGTGCATCGGGGGCAGCGGCGCCGGCGCGCGGGAGCTCGACCTGGGGGACGGCGCGGCCGCGTCGATCTGGATTTCGACGGCGGTCGCACCCGCGCGGTAGCGTTGACGTCAAATGCGCAACAATTCACAACCCCAGTCCGATGTCCCGATCGACCAGCCCACCGAGGCGAGGATCGCCGCTGCCGTGGCCCGTTACGGGGCCGACGAGGTCGTGACCCGCTCGATCGCGCTGATGGGCGGAGCGAACGCCGGCGAGGACTTCCTGCTCTACGTCGGGGGACGCCACGCTCAGGGGCTCCTCGACGGCGCCCCGCCGCTCTACTGGCCGGAGCTCTGGGGTGCCCGCGCCCTGCTGCACGTCTGGAACCAGCAGGCCGTCACCGCCGTCATCGCCGGGCTCGACAACCAGGCCTGGCGGGTGCGTGAGATGTGCGCGCGGGTCGCACTCGAACGCGAGCTGCACGTCGCCACGAAGATGGTCGAGCTCACCTCGGACGAGGTGCCCCGCGTACGCGCCGCCGCCGCGCACGCCATCGCCGCGATCGGCACCACCGACCACCTCGAGATCATCGCCGCCCTGCTGAAGGATCCGGAGAAGGAGGTGCGCCGCGCCGCCCAGCAGTCCCGCGACGCACTCCAGAGGCGGGTGACGCTGCCCGGTTCGGACTAGTCACGGCCGCGGCAGTGGTCAGTCGCGGTTCTTCTGGTCGAAGTACTTCGGGTCGATGACGGCCTGCTCGTCCGTCAGCACGGGGACCCCGGCCTCCCTGGCCCGCTTCGCTCGCATCATCGACTGCACGTAGTGAAAGATCGTGGGGATGAGGGTGACCACGACCGCGCCGAGCAGGATCAGGTCGATGTACTTCTGCACGAAGTCGCTGACCGGCGGGATGTAGCCGAGCAGGTAGCCGGCGAATGTCAGGCCGGCGCCCCAGAGCATGGCCCCGATGAAGTTGTAGAGCGAGTACTTGCGGGCGTCCATGTGTCCGACACCGGCCGCGACCGGCACGAAGGTGCGCAGGATCGGCACGAAGCGAGCGAGGATCACGCTGAGTCCGCCGAAGCGGGTGAAGAAGGCGTTGGTGCGTTCGACATTGGCGCGGCTGAACAGGCCGCTCTCCTTGCGTTCGAACACCTTGGGGCCGAATTTGTGCCCGATGAGATAGCCGACCTCCCCGCCGAGGAACGCGGAGAAGCCGATCGCGAGGCACACCCAGATGATGGGGATGTCGATGGCGGTGGCGCCGACAGCCGCGGGGAAGGCGAGGAGACCGGTGATGACGAGCAGGGTGTCGCCAGGCAGCAGGAATCCGATCAGCAGTCCGGTCTCGGCGAAGACGATCAGGCACACCCCGATGAGCGCATAGGCGCCGAACCCTTCGATGAGGGTTTGCGGATCGAGCCACGGTATGACGGCCACGGGAAGGTGCGCGATCAGGTGATGCACGGACAGGCTCCAGTCGTCGGCGGGTGGCATGTGGGGGGCAGGTGGCCACCGGTGATGCTGACAGAGTAGCGGGTGTGCACTGGGAACGGGTCAATGTGAATCGCGCTGCCCGTATGGTGAGAAGATGTCCTCACTTTCTGGTTCCGTAGTCCTCGTCGTCGGTGCATCGGGCGGGCTGGGATCGCGTATAGCGGCCCAGCTGGTCGAGGCCGGCAGCACCGTGATCCGGGCGGCCCGGCAGCCCTCGAGCCTGAGCGGACCCGATTCGTTCCTCGCCGACCTTCGGGAGCCGACATCCGCTGCCGCTCTGGTCGAGGCGGCCGTCGCGACCCACGGTCGGCTCGATGGGCTCGTGCTGGCCGCGGGAGTCGTCGCGTTCGGACCGGTCGGCGAGCTCACCGACGAGACCGTCGCCGAGCTCTTCGCCGTGAATATGACGGCGCCGATCGCGCTGATCCGCGCGGCCATCCCGCACCTCGCCGCGTCGAAGAACGAGCCGTTCATCGTGACGCTCAGCGGCGTCGTCTCGGAGTCGCCGACCGCGGGACTCGCCGCCTACTCGGCGTCGAAGGCGGGCCTGGCCGCGTTCACGCAGGCCGCGTCGCGGGAGCTGCGTCGCTCCGGTATCCGCATCGTGGACGCGCGCCCCGGTCACACGGAGACCGGGCTCGCGACGCGGGCGATCGCCGGAACCTCGCCCGCCTTCCCCACCGGGCTCGACCCGGATGCGGTCGCGACCCGCATCATCGCGGCTGTTGTCGACGGTGAAAAGGACCTGCCGAGCACGGCGTTCTGAGGGTGCGGGGCCGAGTCCGCCGCCACGGCGGCTTGGCCGCTCTCCGCCCGGCCGTGTGAGGCACGCGCTGTTCAGATCTGCGGGTCCGATTACCGCCGCACGACCGAACAGTGACCCCGCGGGCCGAGGGAGGGTCCGCGTGAGTGACGAGCAACCGCGTGACGGCGGGTTCGTTTCGATGTGGACTACGACTCCCAGACCGCTTCGCCGTCGACCACAGCGGAGGTCGCGTGCAGCCCCAATCGTCGCGCGACGCCCATCGACGCGTAGTGGTCGGGCAGGATTGACGCCGTGAATCGTTCGACGCCCGCCTCGCGCAACCAGTCCGTCATCGCGGCGGCGGCCTCCGACGCGATTCCCATTCGCTGGGCGGCAGGGCAAACGACCCAGGCGATATCGGCGACGACCGCGTCGCCGGCCCGTTCGATCGAGGCCTGGACGTAGCCGACGGGGCGGGCTCGGTCTCGGGGGACGATGATCCAGTTGAGCCAGCGTTGCGCGCCGTCGGGCGAACCGCCGAGGCATTGCGCCGTATACCGGCGGACGAGCTCGGCGACGGTCGGCGCGGAACCACCGGTGAACTCGTACAGCGCGGCGTCGGACAGGGCGGTGGCCATACCATCAGCGTGGTCGACGGAGAGTGGTTCGAGCCGCAGACGAGCCGACTCGAGCGGTTCGATGGCGGGCCAGGACGGCAGGGGCGAGTCGGCCTTCCTCGCCATGGCGACACGCGGCCAGGGCCACCGGTGCTCCGCCTCGGCGGCGATGCGTCCTGACAGCTCTGGACCCCGGTCGGCCACGGGCACTTCGACGAATCCCAGCCGCGCATAGTAGGGAGCGTTCCACGGCACCTCCCGGAACGTGGTCAGCGTGATGGCCGGAAGGCCACGGCTCACGGCTGTCGCGCAGGCGAGGGCGATGAGGGCCGCGCCGTGGCCCCGGCGCGCCTGCGCAGGGTGCACCGTGACCTGCTCGACGTGCAGCGCGGTGTCCAGCGTGTCGAGAAGGAGATAGGCGATGACATGGCCGCCGTCCGCAACCGTCACCCACGCGTCGCCGCGGTCGAGATACGGATCGAAATCGGCCGCCGTGATCGGCGGGTCGTCCGCCACCCGGCCCAGGCCGACCATGCGGAAATCCTCTCCCGCCGCGATTTCGATGGCACGGATGTCCCTCAGGTCGGCGGGGACGGCGAGGCGATGCATGGGTCCATCCTGGCAGTGAGCGGGCTCGGCACCCCCCGACATCCGCTATATCGATATAGATCGAGATACGAGTAGGGTGGCGGTATGGAACCCCTCTCCCGCATGACCGGCGCGACCGTCGATGTTCTCACGAGCCTGATCGGGTGCGGCGGGGCGACCTGGGGGCTGCGAATCGTGAAGGACTCACTGCGGCCACCCGGCACCGTCTACCCGCTGCTCGACCGGCTCGAGCGGGCGGGCTGGGTACGCTCCGAGTGGGAGGACGACCCGGCGCGCACGGGCCCGCGCCGCCGCCTGTACGAGCTCACCGCCGGCGGCGCGTTGGCGGCACGCGCCGCGGTGGCCGCCTTCGCGTCGACAGAGCGCCTCCGGGCAGCGCGCGCCGCCGGGGCCGGCGCATGAGCGGCCCGGCGCCGGTACGTCTCTCCGCGGCGCTCGTCCGCCTTACCGCGTCCACCCTTCCGCCCGTCGTGCGCGACCGCTTCCGCGAGGAGTGGCTGGCGGATGTCGCGGGCTCCCGCGAGCTCGGACTCCCCAGCTCCGGCGTGGTGTGGGGTGCCGCCCTCTTCAGCCTGACCCTCAACCGCGCCGCGCCCGAGGTCTCCGGGCTGCCGATCACCGAGACCGTCCACCGCCGCGCGAGATGGGGGATCGCGCTCCTGTGTTCCTCGGTCGTCTGGGGAATGGGATCGTTCCTGCTCGGCGGGGTGCGCCCGGACGGTGGCGCTCAGCCCGGCGCGGCCACGGTGACGACAGCGGCGCTCGCCCCGCTCACCTTCCTGGTGCCCATTCTCGCCGCGCTCTGCGCCGTCGCCGGGGTGGCCCAGCTGTGGCGCGCGGCGTTCCACGCGTCGACTCTCGCGATCATCACCGCCGCCCTGGCGACCGCCGGCTTCACGACCGCCGCCGCCTTGGCGATGTCCCTGCTGGCCTCGTCGGCCTCCTTCCCTCTGGGCCTCGCCGCCCTCGCCGCCGTGCTGCTGCTGGCCGCCCTCGTCTGCGGACTAGCGACCCTCGCCTTCGCCCCCGCGCGCTACGCCCCGGTCTTCCCGCCGCCCGCGCCATTCCGCCCGCGCTGGCACCGCCGCACCGTCGTCGTCTCGATCACTGCAGCGCTGCTCGGCGTGGTCGGGTTCGGCGCTGTCGACCTGCTCGTCTGGGGTCCGCTGTCGGCCACCGAGTCGCTCACCGTCGCGGAGATCTACGCGGCGCTGAGCCCGGCAGACCGCTCCGCCGGCATCGCCTCGATCGTCGTCTGGGCCGTGTTCTGGGGCGTTTTGGTGCTCGGCTGGCTCGCCGCAGCGATGTTCTTCTCCCAGAAAGCGGATGTCTGGACCGTCCGCCCCGTTGTCACTAGCGCGCTCGTTGTGGTGTCCGCCGCCGTCTTCTTCCAGTTCTGGGCAGGTTTCTCGCTCGGGATGAGCATCGCCGACACCATCCCGCCCTATTCCGGCGGCATCTCCGTGGCCGGCTACCTCTATGCCCTGGGCGGGCAGCTCGCGCTGGCCGGCGCAATCTGCCTGGTGGTGGCCCCGCGCCGGCTGCCGGCCCTCGCGGCGGCGTGACCCGGAGGTCTGGCCCGGCGCCCCCACCGTGCGACGCTTGTTCTACGACCGGTGACCGGTCCCGCCGACAAGGAGCACCCGTGGCACAGCCCAGTCCGACCCCCGACTTCACTCTCGTGCTGGGTGGCGGGGGAGTCGCGGGCATCGCCTGGCAGATCGGCCTCATCTCGGGGCTCGCCGACCTCGGTCTCGACCTCACCCGTGCCAGAGCCGTCCTCGGCACAAGCGCCGGCTCGGCCGTCGGGGCGAAGATCACCGCGGGGGTGCCGATCGCCGAGGTCTACGCCGGGCAGCTCGAGGGGGTCCCGTACGAGATCTCGAAGGGCTTCGTCGGCTCCGACCTCCTCAAATTCCTCCTCGCCTCGGCGCTGCCCGGCACGGCGGAGGCAGCCTCTAAGCGCGTCGCCCGCCTCGCCCTGGCGAAGCGGGTGGGCTCCGTCGGCGAACGGCGCGCGGTCATCGAGGCACGCCTGGGGCGACACGACTGGACGGCGGCGGACCTGCGCATCGTCACGGTCGACGCGACGACGGGCGAGCCGCGCATCGTCACCTCCTACGACGGGGTGAGCCTCGTCGACGCAGTCAGCGCAAGCTGCGCCGTGCCGCTCATCTGGCCCCCGGTCGAAATCGAGGGCCGTCGCTACATCGACGGCGGCGTCCGCTCGCCCCTCAACCTCGACCTCGCCCCCGGTGACGGCCCCGTCATCGCCCTCGCGCCGACCGTCGTCGCCTTCCGTCGCTCGAGCCGGGTGCCCGCCCAGCGCAAGCGTCTGGGGCAGCGCCAGGTCGAGGTCGTCACCTTCTCGGGCGAGGCGAAGCAGGCGCAGGGCAAGAACTCGCTCGACAAGTCGGTCGTGCCTGCGGTCGCCAGGGCGGGCTGGGCACAGGCGCAGGCGGAGCTCGCTAGGCTGCAGACCCTTCTCCAGCGAGCTTGAACCCGTCCCGCACACCCGCCTAGGCTGAAACCGTGACGACCACGACGACGGTGCTCCGCTATGCGGCCTTCGCTGCGGCTCCCGGCGGCGGCAACCCGGCTGGGGTCGTGCTTGGCGCCGACCTCCTCGACGATGAGCGGATGCAGCGGATCGCGACCGACGTCGGCTACGCGGAGTCCGCCTTCGTCACCGAGAGCGTGGTCGGTGGCGATCCGCGCGCCTTTCGGCTCCGCTTCTTCTCCCCGGGCGCCGAGGTGCCCTTCTGTGGGCACGCCACCGTCGCCACCGCGATCGTGCTCGCCGGGCGCGAGGGCGAGGGAGCGTTCACGTTCGAGACCCCGGTCGGCCCGATCGTCATCGACACCGCGACTGTCGACGGCACGTTGATCGCGTCGTTCACCAGTGTCGAGCCGGAAGTCGCCGCGCTCGAGCCCGGCCCGCGCGCCGAGCTGCTCGGACTGCTCGGCGCACGTGACGGTGACCTCGACATCCGCTACCCGCTGCTTGTTGCCTTCGCGGGCAACTGGCACCCCATCGTGATGCTGCGGGACCGGGAGCTGTTCGACACGTTCCGCTTCGACCCGGTCGCCGTGCGCCGCCTGATGGACGCGCAGGGCTGGCATGGCACCGTGAGCGTGTTGTTCGCCGACACGGGGACGACCTTCTCCGCCCGCAACCTGTTCCCGGTCGGCACCCTCACCGAGGACCCGGCGACCGGGTCCGCCGCCGCATCCCTCGGCGGCTACCTGAGGCTCACGAGCGCGGTCTCCGTGCCCATCCGCATCGAGATCCTCCAGGGGTCCCATGTGGGCCGGCCGAGCCGGATCGTGGTCGAGATCACGGCGGCTGGCGGCATCATCGTGCGGGGAACGGCAACGGAGATCGCGTAATCATCGGCCCCACCCCCAACAGAGCTACCCTCTAGTCCATGGAATCGATCGAGAGGATGTCGCGCCGCCCGCTGGGCAGGGCGCGTGCCGTCGCGCTCCTCCTGCTCGCACCGGCCGGTGCTGTGATCGGGGCGTTCTACGGCGGCCTGCTGACGGGTACCGGGAGCGGCGGGCTCATCGATTCGGGCGGCCAGGCCCTCACCGGGGTGCTGTTCGGGCTCGCCTACGGCGTCGGCGTCGGACTCGTCGGTGCATCGGTGGGGTCGCTCCCCGCCGCCTTCCTGCCGGCGAGCTCGCGTGCTGCGGCCTCGATCGGCGCAGGGGTGGGGGTCGGCATCGCCTGGACGGTGTTGTTCGTCGGCACAGTATTCAAGGCCGGATACGCGGTCGACGCCTTGCCGGTCGACCTGGTCGGCTGCCTCGTCGCCGCGGCGAGCATGGTCATGGCGGCCGCCTTCGTCTGGACGCTGACCCACAACTGCGCCGCGCGCTGACGGCAATCAGAGTGCGCTCTCACGTGCGCGGTGGCACTTCGACCGGCCGCAGGGTCGCGCTCTTCGGCTCCCTGCTGTCACCGGACGAGCGGCCCGTGACGCGCCGCCCGATCCACGGCAGCACGTAGTGCCGCCAGTATGCGGAGGTGCGCTGCGCGGGCTCCGGGGTTCCGTCGGGCGGGTGACCGTCGGCCGCCACATCCGCTGCCGGAACATCGAGGGCGGCGAGCACGTTGCCGGCGACGCGGGCGTGGCCGAGCGGATTCAGGTGCAGTTTGTCCCTGGACCAATAGCGGATGTCGGCGAGCTCCGCGTCCGCCCAGTTGTCGACAAAGGTCACCGACTGCTTCGGCAGCCGGTCACGGATCGCACGCGCGAACTGCTCACCTCGCGCGTGCACGAGCGACCCGAGCGGGATGTGCCGAGTGGGATTCGCTCCGCTGGTCAGGATCACGTGGCAGCCGCCCGCGACGGCGAGATCGACCGCCGCCTCGAGCCGGTCGGTGATCGCGGCGATCGACACCCGCGGCCGCAGGATGTCGTTGCCGCCGCCGTTGATGCTCAGCAGGTCGGGGGAGAGGGCGATCGCCGGGGCGAGCTGCTCGGCGATGATCGGTGCGAGAAGCCGCCCCCGGATGGCGAGGTTCGCGTAGGTGACCGTGCCGGGGGAGGCGGCGGCGAGCCCGAGCGCGACGAGGTCGGCCCAGCCGCGCACGGTGCCGTCTGGCAGGTCGTCTCCGACGCCCTCGGTGAAGCTGTCGCCGATGGCCGCGTAGCTGGAATAGGTGTTGGGCACAGGGAGAGTGAACCACACCGGGCCGTTATCGGGCGGCCCGGTGGGGGTCACGCGGCGGTCGTCGTCGGGACAGTCATCTCCTAGACAGGGCGCCGCCGGCCCTGACCCGGGAGACGGCGTCGACGGTCGCGGCGAGGATGAGGACTCCACCGGTGACGAGGAAGTTCACACCTCCCGGCAGGTTGAGCAGCCCGAGCCCGTTGGTGATGACGGCGATGACCAGGGCGCCAACCGCGGCGTGGATGAGGCGCCCCCGGCCGCCGAAGAGGCTGACCCCGCCGACGACGGCGGCGGCCACCCCGCTCAGCACGATGTCCCGGCCGAATGCCGCGTCGACCGAGCCGACCTTGCTCGCGCTGAAGACCCCGGAGACCACGGCGAGGGTCGAGCAGATCGCGAAGGCGGCCCACTTGATGCCGACCACCTTGATGCCGGCCCGGCGGGCGGCCTCGGCGTTGCCGCCGATCGCGTAGATATACCGGCCGAACTTCGTGCGGTCGAGCAGGAGGGTGCCGAGGAAGAGGACGACGAGGGTGATCGGTACGACGATCGGCACACCGGAGACCGCGAGGAACCCCGTGCCGCGGTTCTGGTTGAGGAGTCCCACGATCACCCCGCCGACCACGGCGATGACCGCGAGCCGGATCCAGAGGATCGCGATCGTGCGGTTGACCACGCCGGCCCTGGTGCGCCTGCGCCGGTCGAGGAACGCCATTCCGAGCGAGACCAGCAGCATGATCACGAGCATCGCCCAGCCGCCCCACTCAGGAAGGTTGCTGTTCTGGATCGCGAGGATCTCCGGCTGCTGTATTCGGTAGAGGCCGCCGGAGCCGATAATGATGAGCTGGAGGCCCTGGAACCCGAGGAACAGGCCCAGCGTCACCACGAATGAGGGAATACCCACTTTCGCCACGAAGAATCCGATGAACGCTCCGATCAGCACCCCGGAGAGAAGCGAGACGACGAGGGCGAGGATCCAGTTCATGTTGAGCCCGCCCGGGTTCGAGAGCACCACGAACAGTGACATGGCGACCCCCGAGGTGACTCCGGCCGAGAGGTCGATCTCCCCCAGCAGGATCACGAAGACCAGCGCCATCGCCAGCATCACGAGGGTCGCGGCCTGCGTGAGCAGGTTCGCGAAGTTGCGTTCGGTGAGGAAGAAGGGGCTGAGGATACTGAACAGGATGGCGAGGACGAAGAAGCCGGCGACCGCCGGGAGGGCCCCCATCTCCCCGCCGCGGAGACGCTGGAGGTAGGCGCGCACCTGGTCGCCGATCGTTCCCTCCTGGCCGCTGCCGATCATGTCGTCGGATCTCACTCCTGAGGTGACGTGTGTGGTCATTCGGATGCTCCCATATAGGTCTTGCTGCCCGTGATGTAGCCGACGACATCAGAACTGTTGGTCGCCGAGGTCTCGACGGAGGCGACCATCTGCCCGAGGTACAGCACATTGATGTGGTCGGCGACGGCGAACACGTCGATGAGGTTGTGGCTGATCATGATGACGGCGACGCCGCTGTCGGCGAGACGACGCACGAGGGCGAGCACCTGCTCGGTCTGGGCGACCCCGAGGGCGGCGGTCGGTTCGTCGAGGATGACGACCTTCGCCGACTTCAGTACGGATCGAGCGATCGCCACCGTCTGGCGCTGCCCGCCCGACAGAGACGAGACCTTCTGCCGTACCGACTTCACGGTGCGCACAGAGAGGGAGCGGAGCGTCTCCGACGCCTGGCGCTCCATCTCGCCTTCGTCGAAGGTGCCCAGCACCGTCTCCTCCCGCCCCAGGAACATGTTCTGCACGATGTCGAGGTTGTCGCAGAGCGCGAGGTCCTGGTAGACGACCTCGATGCCGAGGCGGGAGGCCTCACGCGGGTTGGACAGGGAGACCAGTTCGCCGGCGAACCTCACCTCCCCCGTGTCGTAGGGCTGCACGCCGGCGAGACCCTTGATGAGGGTCGACTTGCCGGCGCCGTTGTCGCCGACCAGAGCGGTGACCTCACCGGCCCTGGCGCGAAGGGCGACCCCCTTGAGAACACTGACCGGCCCGAAACTCTTCGTCACGGCCGTCAACTCGATGATGGGCACATCCATGTGCGGAATCCTTTCAATACGCGAACGAGGCTCCGCGCAGACATGCACGGAGCCTCACTCGGGGTGCTGCGTGGGTTACTTGACGCCGTACTGGGTGCAGGCGGCTGCCACGTTGCCCGTGCAGATGTCGGCGGCAACGGCGTCGCCGGCGTCGACGACGCTCTGGACCTTGTCGGCCGTGATGAGGACCGGCGTCACAGCGATGAACGGCTTGCCGTACAGCTGCTTGGCGACGGTGGGCTTCTCACCCTTCAGCAGTGCGATGGCGAGCTTCGACGCCGCATCCGCTTCGAGCTTGTATGGCTTGTAGACCGTCGCGCTCTGCTTGCCGAGCAGCACGTTCTGCAGGCCGGCGGTGGAGGCGTCCTGGCCGGACACGGGGACCGTGAGGCCGTTCTTGTCGAGCACCGTGATGACACCGGCGGCGTTCGTGTCGTTCGCGACCCAGACGGCGTCGACCTTGCCGCCGAGAGCGGTGAGGGCCTGCTCGAAGTTGGTGGCGGACTTGTCGCCGTCCCAGACCCCGGTCGGCTCCTGCGCGGGCTTGATGCCGGCGGCGGTCATGACCTTCGCGGCTCCGTCGTGGAAGAGCTTGGCATTGCCGTCGGTCGGGTCGCCGCCCATGTACACCACGGTCGCGGTGGACGCGTCCTTGCCGGCGGCCTTGAGACCGTCGACGATGGACTGGCCCTCGAGGGCGCCGACCTGCTCGTTGTCGAACGACACGTAGTAGTCGGCGACCATGGTCGGGGAGTCCTTCGACCCTGAGGTGATCGGGCGGTCATAGGCGATCACGGGGATGCCTTGCTTCTGCGCCTTCTCGGTGATCGCCGCGGCAGCCCCGTTGTAGTCGACGAGGATCATCACGCCGCAGCCCTTGGTGAGCTCCTGGTCGGCGATCGTCGCGTACTTGTTCGTGTCGCCCTGGGCGTTTTGGATGTCGGCCTCGAAGCCGGCATCGGTGAAGGCCTTGAGGAGGGCGGGACGGTCCCCGTTCTCCCAGCGCGGCGAGGATGCCGAGTCGGGCAGGATGACGCAGGCGCGTCCGGCCGTGGCTTCGGCGGTTGATCCCGCGTTGGTGGTTCCCGACGCACAGCCCGTGAGGACGAGGGCCGATGCACAGATCGCAACCGTTATCGGGATCCAAGAAGACTTCTTCATGTCACTCCACTTTCACAGAATAAGGAGGACACTCCTTGATGATTCCCGTCGATTTCGAGGGGAACTCTGGAATCTTGGACCTGATTTCTGTGAGTCACAACGCTCTTGCCTGAAGGCTCGCGATGGTGTAGTGCGGGAGAAGGGACTTGAACCCTCACGCCTTGCGGCACAGGTACCTAAAACCTGCGTGTATACCAATTTCACCACTCCCGCGGATTCCCAAGTTTACGGGTCGGGCACGGGGTCGCTCTCGGTCTCTGCCGAGAGCAGCCGGCTCCGCAGCAGGCGGTGACCCCCCAGCGCACCGAGCGGAAGTGCGCGGCCGCCCGGGCGGCACCCCGGCCGCGCACTCCATCGGCAACGAGGAGCGCGACACCGCGAGCGATGTGCCCGGCCCCTGCGGTCAGGCTTCCGTACACCCCGACGATGAGCGCGATCGTTCCGCCGCTCACCCCGGGCACGACCTCGGCCGCACCGATATGGCCTGTGGATAACCCGAGCGGGCCGGCCGGGAGGTGCCCGAGGATACCGGGCATGGCATCCGCTCTCAGTCTGATCACCGACCGCGTGCGCGAGCGGGTGCGCCTCGACGGCGTCGATCTCGGTGCCGACCGCGAGCTCGCACACCGGTACGTGCACGACGAGGTGCAGCGGTACAGCGAGCGGGCGCTGGGCGGGTCGCTGCCGCTGCTCGCCGACGAGGCGCTCGCCGCGCGTCAGATCGTCGCGACGATCACCGGGTACGGGGTTCTGCAGCCGTATTTCGACGACCCGGAGGTGGAGGAGATCTGGATCAACGGCCCGGAGCGGGTCTTCGTGGCGCGCGGCGGGGTGGCCGAGCTCACCGATGTGCACTTGGCCGCCTCCCAGGTGCGCGACCTCGTCGAGCGGATGTTGCAGTCCTCCGGCCGTCGGGTCGACTTGAGTTCCCCGTTCGTCGATGCCTCGCTGGCGGATGGATCGCGTCTACACGTTGTCATTCCGGATGTCACGCAGCGTCACTGGTCGGTGAACGTGCGCAAGTTCTCACAGCGGATCAAGGACATCGACCGGCTCGTCGAGCTCGGCTCGCTCGCCCCGGCGGCCGCAGAGTTCCTCCGGGCGAGTGTGCTGTCCGGGCAGAACATCCTCGTCTCCGGGGCCACGCAGAGCGGCAAGACGACCCTGCTCGGCGCGCTGCTGTCGAGCGCGCGGCCGATCGAGCGCATCGTGACGGTCGAGGAGACCTTCGAGCTCGACCTCTCCGCCCGCGACACGGTGGCCATGCAGTGTCGCCAGCCGAGTCTCGAGGGCACGGGCGAGATCAGCCTCCGCCGTCTGATCAAAGAGGCGCTGAGGATGCGCCCCGACCGGCTCGTGGTGGGGGAGGTGCGCGAGGCGGAGTCCCTCGACCTGCTGATCGCGCTGAACTCGGGCCTGCCCGGCATGTGCTCGATCCACGCCAACGGCGCCAGGGACGCCCTCGCGAAGTTGTCGACCCTGCCGCTGCTCGCCGGGCGCAACATCGACTCCGCCTTCGTGGTGCCCACAGTCGCCGGGGTCATCGACGTGGTCGTGCACTGCGAGCTCGAGCGCAGCGGCCACCGCCGGATCACCGAGATCCTCGCTCCGACCGGGCTGGTGATCGGCCCGGAGATCGAGTCGGTCCCGATCTTCGCCCTCGAGGCCGGCGCCCTGCGCTGGACCGGCCGGCTTCCCGCCCGCACCAGCAAGTTCGACACCGCCGGGGTCGATCTCCGGGCGCTGCTCTCCGGAGCCGACCCGTGATCGCCGCGCTCGGCTGCCTGCTCGGCCTCGGCCTGATCCTCGCCGTCTCACCCCTCCTCTGGCCCCGGCGAGCGGATGCTGCGCTTCGCCCGTCACCGCGCCCGGTGCGGTTCCTGCACGACCGTCTCACGCAGGCGGGGCTGCACGAGGTGTCGGTGCCGATGCTTGCCGTCGTCTCCGTTGTGCTCGGCATCGCGGCGGCGGCGATCACCCTGGCGATCGTCCCAGTGCTGGCGCTCGCCGCGACCGCCGGGGTGTGCTCCGGTGTGGCGCCGACGGTGGCGGTCACGGCGCGGGCGCGGTCCCGGCGGGCATCGCAGCGCACGATCTGGCCCGACCTCGTCGACCACCTCGTCTCCGCCGTGCGATCGGGGCTCTCGCTGCCCGACAGCGTGGCGACGCTCTCTCTCGTCGGGCCGCCGCCCGTGCGGGACGCCTTCACGGCCTTCGAGCGGCTCTACCGGGCGACCGGCAACTTCGCGCTCGGCATCGACGACCTCAAGGACCGCCTGGCCGACCCGGTCGCCGACCGGGTGCTCGAGATACTGCGGATGTCGCGGGAGGTCGGCGGGAGCGAACTCACCACGGTGCTCCGCAACCTCGCCGCCTACCTCCGGCAGGAGGCGGCACTCCGCTCCGAGGTCGTCGCGCGGGCGTCGTGGGTGGTCAACGCGGCCCGGCTCGGGGTGGCCGCGCCGTGGATCATCCTGCTCCTGCTGTCAACGCGGCCGGAGGCAGCATCCGCTTACAATTCCGCCACCGGGATGGCGATCATCGTCGGGGGACTCGTCGTGACGATGGTCGCGTACCGCATCATGATCGGAATCGGTCGCCTGCCCGAGGAGCAGAGGTGGTTCCGGTGATCCCGCAGGCCACCGCGGTCGCCATTGCCCTCGGCGCGATGCTGGGCATCGGCCTGTGGTCGCTCGTCAGCCTCGTCCCCCGCCTCAACCGGCCCCGGCTGCTGTTCCGGGTCGCCCCCTATGTCGTCGACATCTCCCCGGGTGCGCGGGCGCTGCTCGCGACCCGCACCGTGAACCCGCTGCCGGTGGTCGGCACGATCCTCGGACCGCTCGCCGACCGGGCACGGGCGGCCCTCAGCAGCCTGCTCGGCGGGGTGCTCGGGGGAGCAGAGTCGGTACGACTTCGCCTGCGGCAGTCGGGTTCGGCCCTCACGGTCGAGGGATTCCGGTCCCGGCAGCTCGCCTGGGCCCTGGTCGGGGCCGCGGTCGGCACGGTCGTGGCGTTCGCGGCGACGCGGGCGCAGGCGGTGCCCCTGATCGCGCAGCTGGCGATCGTGCTGCTCTGCGGTGTCGCCGGGGTACTGCTCTGCGACCGGGTGCTCCAGCACCGCTCGCGCACCCGCCTGGACCGGATGACCGCCGAGCTGCCGACCGTGCTCGAGTTCCTCACCCTGAGTCTGTCGGCGGGGGAGGGGATCCCCGATGCGATCCGCCGGGTGGTGCGGGTGAGCAGCGGCGAGCTCGCCGTGGAGCTGGCCGTGATGATCGCGGCGGTGGGCACCGGTCTGCCGTTCACCGAGTCGCTGCGCACCCTGTCCGACGACCTGCGCCTGCCCCCGTTCTCCCGGGCTGTCGAGCAGATCGTCGGCGCCATCGACCGGGGTACTCCGCTCGCCGAGGTGCTGCGCGCCCAGGCGCAGGATGCCCGCGACGACGCCAAGCGCCGGCTGATCGAGACAGCGGGCAAAAAGGAGGTCGCGATGCTCGTGCCTCTGGTATTCCTGATCCTCCCCACCACCATCGTCTTCGCGATCTTCCCCGGCATCTTCGTGCTCCAGCTCGGCTTCTGACCACCCACCCCAGGAAGGAAACATCATGTCACTGCTCCAGAAGATCGTTCCGCCCGTGCGTGCCCGGCTCGCCCGCCTGCACAGCGATGAGCGAGGCGATGTGCCCGGCTGGGTTTTGATCACTTTGATGACGGCAGGTTTGGTGATCGTCATCTGGGCCCTCGCCGGCCCCGCCCTCAGTGGCGTGTTCGAGCAGGCGATCGCGAGGGTCACGGGGTTCTGAGCCACCATGCGCTGGCGAGATGAGCGCGGGTCCGCCGCGGCGGAGTTCGTGATGGTCGGTGCGCTGCTCACCGTCCTCACCCTCGCGGTGCTGCAGTTCGGGCTCGTCCTGCACATCCGCAACACCGTGCTCGACGCCGCGGCGGAGGGTGCCCGGCTCGCCTCGTTCGCCGATAACGACCTGAACGACGGGGTCGCCCGCACCACCGACCTCATCTCGGTCGCGATCGGCCCCGCATTCGCCCACGACGTGCGCGCCGACTACGACACCTATCTCGGTCACAGCGCCGTCGTGATCACCGTGCGCGCGCCGCTGCCCCTCCTCGGGCTCCTCGGCCCCAACGGATTGCTGGAGGTGAGTGGCCATGCCGCGGTCGAGACGGTCGACTGAGCTTCGTCGGCTGTTCCACCGGCTGCTCCGCCTGGCAGCGGATGACGCGGGCTCGGCGTCACTGGAGTTCATCACCACCGGCGTGATCCTCCTGGTTCCTCTGGTTTATCTGGTGCTCGTGATGGCCGCCGTGCAGGGTGGGGCGCTCGCCGTCGAGGGCGCGGCGCGGCAGGCCGCCCGCGTCTACGTCGCTGAGGACGACCAGGCCGCGGCGGGCGAGTCGGCGCGGGTCGCGGTCGCCGTGGCGCTGGCGGATTACGGCGTCGACCCCGCGACATCCGCTCTGGAGATCGTCTGCAGGCCGAGGCCGACCGATTGTCTGGCGCGGCAGGGCTGGGTGAGCGTGACGGTGCGGATCGGGGTGGTGCTGCCGCTGGTGCCGCAGGTGCTCGACCTCGCGGTGCCGCTCGAGGTGCAGATGGAGGCGACCGCGACGCGCCCGGTGTCGAGATTCCGGGGTGCCGGATGAGGGCGCTGCGCGGCAACGAGGAGGGCTCGACGCTGCCGCTGACGATCTTCTACGGGTTTCTGTCGCTTGTGCTGATCCTCATCGTCGTGAGCGCGACCTCGCTCTACCTCGAGCGCAAGCGGCTGTTCACCCTCGCCGACGGGGCGGCGCTCGCCGGGGCGGAGGGATTCTCGCTCGACTCGGTCACGAGGTCGTCCGGCGGTCTCGAGGCGCACCTGCAGCCAGCGGATGTCGCGTCCGCCGTGACGGGCTACCTGGGCACCGCCGCGTCCGAGGCGTCCGCCGGGTTCGACGAGCTTTCCGTCGTCGAGGCCGGCTCGCCGGACGGCCGCAGCGCGACCGTCACCCTGGCGGCGACCTGGCATCCGCCGGTGCTGGTGATCCTGGTCCCCGACGGTGTGCGGATCGAGGTGACGGCGGTGGCGCGGTCGGTGTTCCGGTGATGCGGTGGGCTCGGGTGACGCGGGGCGTTCCGGTGATGCGGGGCGGGCCGATGATGCGGGGCGTTCGGGTGATGCGGGGCGGGCCGATAGCCTGTGACGCATGCTGCCCACGAGCTTTCCCACCCCGCATATCCTCGACATCGATGCGGCCCCCGCGCTGCGCTGGGGGGTGGTGGGCGCCGGCTGGATCGCCGACATTTTCGTCGACGCCGTGCACAAGCACACCCGCCAGCGCGTCACGGCCGTCGCGTCGCTCACCCCGGGCAAGGGCGAGGCCTTCGCGGCGGCCCACGGGATCGACGCCGTGTTTGGCGATTACCGGCAGCTGGCGACATCCGCCGACATCGACGTGGTCTACGTCGCCACCCCGCCGCGGATGCACCTTGAGCACGCGCTGCTGGCGATCTCCGCAGGCAAGCACGTGCTGGTCGAGAAGCCCTTCACGACCACCGAAGCGGATGCCCGCACCCTCGTCGCGGCGGCCGCCGCGGCGGGAGTGCTGGTCATGGAGGCAATGTGGACGCGGTATCTGCCGCAGTCGGACATCATCCGCCAGCTGCTCGCGGACGGGGTGCTGGGCGACATCGAGGTGTTGCTCGCCGACTTCGGGCAGAAGCTGACGCATCAGGAACGGCTGATGTCGCCGGACGACGGTGGCGCGCTGCTCGACTTGGGGATCTACCCCTTCGCGTTCGCGTCGGGGGTGCTCGGTGCGCCGACTATCGTTCGGGCCAGCGGGTCGCTGTCGCCGGCGGGCGTCGACCTCACGTCGACTGTGATCCTCGACTACACGGCGGGGGCGCAGGCGACGCTGACGTCGTCGATCGAGGTGCTGACGCCGACGCGCGCGTCCATCGGCGGGTCTGAGGGGTTACTCGAGGTGCACGGCGCGTTCTTTGTGCCGTCGGGGCTCACGCTGTATCCGCCGGAGTTCCGCGCGCCGGGGATGACGTGGGTGGACGAGTCGGAGGTGCAGGGGCACGAGGGGCTCAGCTACCAGGCGACCGCCTTGGCGACCTTTGTCGATGGGGGACTGCTCGAATCGCCCCTGCGGTCGCATGCGGAGACGATCAGCGACATCGCGGTCATTGCCGAGGCGCGGCACCAGATCGGGGCGTACCTGACGGGCGAGGCGCGCTGAGGGCTGGCTTGGTGTGCGTCGCTGGGTCTGGCGTGGGACTGTATTCGAGCGGATGATCGCGCTGCGCGCCCTCGGTGCTGCTGACACCGCTCCGAACTTGGTAGGTGACCGTGCTTCAATCCCTTGTTCACGTGCACTCAGGTGCATCAAGATGCATGGTCGCGAGACCCGGCGGCCGGCCCCGAGTTCTGGCGGCCGGCCCCGAGTGGCGTCCTGATGACACATCTCCGTACGATCCAGGGCCCGAGAGCCGAGTGGCTTCGCAGGGTGCCCGGAGACCTGCGGAATGCACGCCCGCCATTTCGCAAGGGTCCGGGCCCCGCGGGGCGAATCGGCGCTTCTACCCCCAGGGTGAACGGACATCTGTGCCAACTCCCCGTTCACCCTGGCCCAGGGCGCGCACGAACTGAGGGAGCAAATCCATCCGACGGGTCTTCGGTAGGCCGGCAGATCACCACCGGGTGCTGGCGCGCAATCCAGCCGCTGACCAAGAAGGCCGCCAACCGGGCATTCGCCCAGACATGGCGGCGCAACCGTGGGACGACAGGATTCCCGTCATGGTGAGTCACAGGTCAACTCAAAATTCTTATCCACATCCTTGTCAAACATTCGAAAGTATGTTCGATTTGCGGTAAAATCGTGCTATGACGATATGGACCAGCGGCACGGACGGGGCTCCTCACGGGGCGCCTTGCGGGGCGGTTCCCTGGGTGGGCTTCGGTGCGCCGCTCGGGGCACGCGCGGGGGCGCCTCTCGGGGAGCGGTCGGGGGAGCGTGACCTGTTGCCGCGCGGGGTCCGGTCGCGGGTGCGATTCGATGGGCCGGACGAGCCCGAGGTGCTTGGATCGCCACTCGCGTCGCCCGCGCTTGAGTCCTCGCCGCAGGCCCCTCTGCCCCCGCAGACACCGGTGGTGCCTGTGGTGCCTGTGGTGCCTGTGGTGCCTGTGGTGCCGGTGGTTGTGGGGCGGGAGGCGTTGGATGTGTTGGCGGTGTTGGGGTCGTGTGCGTTGGACTTCGACCGGTTGGAGTCGGTCGCGATTGTCGAGGCGGTTCATCAGGTCGCCATTCTCACCCAGGCCACCGACACTCTGGCGGCATGGGTCGCGGCGAGCGTCGATCACCACTCCCGCCCCGAGCTGGGTTATGCGGGGATGGCGATCACCGCCGGACACACCTCCACGGAACGGTTCCTGCAGTCCGAGCTGGGCTGCACCTGGTCGGAGGCCACGAAGCTGGTCAAGGTCGGCACCCTGTTGGCGAACGCGGAGGCGGACGCCGAACTGACCGCAAACGGCGGTCCGGGCGTGGCCGGTGAAATGGGCGAGGCCGGTGGGCCGGGCGGGGCCGGTGGGCACGGAGTCGACGGTGGGCTGGGCTCGAGTGGCTGGCCCGGCGCTGCGGGTAGCGACGGCGGCGTTGACACTGGTGGAACCAATGGCGGCGAGAGTGCTGGCAATGGTGATGGCAGCAATGGTGATGGCAGCAATGGGGCTGGCAGCAATGGGGTTGGTGGGTGTGGGGCTGGTGGGATTAGTGCTCCGTCCGACAATGGTGTCGGTGGTGTCGGCAGCGGCGGTCCCGGATCTGGTGGCGGGCTCGACGACCCGAGTGCCGCTGGTGCCGGCGGTGCGGAAGCCGGGTCGGGCAGCGATGTCAGCGGTGCTCCGGGTGTGGGTGGTCCCACAGGGGTGTCGTGGCGGGCGCCGATTGCTGAGGCGGTGTCGGTGGGGCGTCTCTCGGTGCCGGTCGCGGATGCGATCCAGCGGGGGTTGGGGGAGATCGATCCGACCCTGGACCCGGTGCTGCTCAAGGCGGAGGCGGTGGAGTTGATTCAGGCGTGTGGGGCCCGGCAGTTG
>JACMNE010000018.1 GCA_014378715.1 Microbacteriaceae bacterium | reverse complement strand
CGGCTGGGGGGCATCGACCGCCGTGAATCCGTGCTATTTCGCCGCGACCACCTGGAGGGTGATCGTCGCGGTCAGATCGTCGCGGAGACGAATGGACGCCTCGTGCTCACCGGTCAGCTTGATCGCCGATGTGATCTCGATCTTGCGCTTGTCGACGGCGCCGAGGCCCTGCTTGGCGACGGCGTCAGCGACGTCAGACGCCTTCACCGAGCCGAAGAGGCGCCCACCGGCGCCGGCCTTCACAACGAGCTTGACAGTGGTGGCCTCGAGGCGAGCCTTGAGGTCCTTGGCTTCTTCGATCGTCGCGTGCTCGCGCGCTGCGCGGGCCGCCTTGATCTGCTCGATCTGCTTCTCTCCGCCGCGGCTCCAGCCGACGGCGAATCCCTGCGGGACGAGGAAGTTGCGGGCGTAGCCATTCTTGACTTCGACGACATCTCCGGGGGCACCGAGACCGGTGACCTCGTGGGTGAGGATCAGCTTTGACATGTCAGTAGCCCCTAACGGCCTGAGCCGGCGTAGGGAAGCAGTGCCATCTCGCGTGCGTTCTTGACTGCACGCGCGATGAGGCGCTGTTCCTGGACGGAGACACCGGTGATACGACGAGCACGGATCTTTCCACGCTCGGAGATGAACTTGCGGAGCGTTGCGACATCTTTGTAATCGATGACGCCGACGCGAATGGACTTCGCCGGGGCGACGGGCTTGCCGCCCTTGGCAGTCCGGAGGGGCTTACGGCGATCGCCGCTGCTCTTTCCAGCCATGATTTATCTGCTTTCAGTAGAAGTTGTGTTGCGAGGCCGCTAGAACGGCGTCTCGTCGTTGAAGCTGCCCGGCGTGTTCCACACATCGGCGCCGGACGCGGCCGCTGGCGCTGATGGCGCCCACGGCTCGTCGGCGACCTGGCCGCGGGACTGCGAGTTTCCGCCGCCCATGTTCTGCTGGTTTCCACCCTGGTTGCCGCCGCCGTTGCCACCCTCGCGGGAGCTCGACGTGCGCGTCACCTGTGCGGTCGCATAGCGAAGAGAGGGGCCGATCTCGTCGACCTCGAGCTCGATGCTGGTTCGCTTCTCGCCCTCCTTCGTCTCGTACGACCGCTGCTTCAGACGGCCGGTCGCGACGACGCGCGAACCCTTCGTCAGGGAGCCGGCGACGTGCTCGGCGAATTCACGCCAGACGCTTGCGCGCATAAAGAGGGCTTCGCCGTCCTTCCAGTCGTTCGACGCACGGTCGAAGCTCCTGGGGGTCGACGCGATGGTGAAGTTGGCAACCGCCAGACCGTTCTGCGTGTAGCGCAGCTCCGGGTCGCTGGTGAGGTTACCCACCACGGTGATCACTGTTTCGCCGGCCATGAGCTACTCGGCAGCCTTGGCTGGAGCGGCGGGAGCCTTGGGCGCGGCCGGGGCAGCGTCGGACTTCGGGGCGGATGCGACCGACGCGATGGACGATGCGGCGGCAGCCGAATCATCCGCTGCCTTCGGAGCGGCAGCCTTGCGGGCGGCCTTCTCAGCTGAGAGCTTCGCGGCTTCGGCGACCTGGGCGATCGCTTCTTCTGCACGCAGCACCTTGGTGCGCATCACAGCCTCACTGAGCTTCAGCTGACGGTCGAGCTCGACCGTGGCAGAGGAGTTCGCGGTGAGGGCGACGACGGCGTAGATGCCCTCGGTCTTCTTGTTGATTTCGTACGCCAGACGACGGCGTCCCCAGATGTCGACCTTGTCGATGGTTCCACCATCGTTGCGGATCACATTGAGGAACTTGTCGAGGCTGGGAGCGACAGTGCGCTCATCGATCTCTGGATCGAGGATGACCATAAGTTCGTATTGCTGCATGACTAACCCACCTCCTTCGGACTAAACGGTCACAGACGGTCTGCGACAGGAGGGTTCTGCATGTGCTGACGGTCATTGGAGACCGGGCAACCTGCCTAGTGTAGTGGGGGAGAAACCCAACTATCAAGGAGCCCTATCCTTATGCCCATTCGTGTCGCCATCGTCGGAGTCGGAAACTGCGCCAACGCGCTCGTCCAGGGGGTCACGTTCTACCGCGATGCCGCGGCCGATGAGCTCATCCCGGGCCTCATGCACAACCGGTTCGGGCCCTACAGCGTCGGCGACGTGCAGTTCGTCGCCGCATTCGACGTGGATGCCGCCAAGGTCGGCTCGGACCTGGCCGAGGCCATCTGGGCCGGCGAGAACAACACGCTCGCGTTCGCGGAGGTCGCTCCCACCGGGGTGCTGGTGCAGCGCGGGCCGACGTTCGACGGCCTCGGAGAGTACTACCGCGACGTGATCGAGGAGTCGGCCGAGCTCGCCGTCGACATCTCGCAGGCACTGCGTGACGCGCGGGTGGACGTGCTCGTCTGCTACCTGCCCGTCGGGTCGGAGGAGGCGGCCAAGCACTACGCGCAGGCGGCCATCGACGCGGGGGTCGCATTCGTCAACGCCCTCCCCGTCTTCATCGCGAGCGACCCCGTCTGGGCGGCGAAGTTCACCGAGGCCGGGCTGCCGATCGTCGGCGACGACATCAAGAGCCAGCTCGGCGCGACCATCACCCACCGGGTGCTCGCGCGCCTTTTCGAGGAGCGCGGGCTCGTGCTCGACCGCACCTACCAGCTGAACGTCGGCGGCAACATGGACTTCAAGAACATGTTGGAGCGCCGCCGCCTGCAGTCGAAGAAGATCTCCAAGACCCAGGCCGTCACCAGCAACATCGACGCCGAGATCAACGCCCGCGACGTGCACATCGGCCCGAGCGACCACATCCCGTGGCTCGACGACCGCAAGATCGCCTACGTGCGCCTCGAGGGCCACGGCTTCGGCAACGCCGTGACGACCCTCGAGTACAAGCTCGAGGTCTGGGACTCGCCCAACTCCGCTGGCGTGGTCATCGACGCGATCCGCGCCGCGAAGCTGGCCCTCGACGCCGGCCACGGCGGTCCCCTCGAAGCGGCCTCGGCCTACTTCATGAAGTCCCCGCCGGTGCAGTACCCCGACCCCATCGCGCGCGGCCTGCTCGAGCAGTACATCACCGACAACACCTGACTCAGGTCCGGCCGGCCCACCAGGCGGTGAGGCGGGCGGTGGCCTCCTCCTTGCTGAGCGAGCCCTCGTCCAGGCGAAGCTCGAGCAGGAAGCGGTAGGCATCCCCGACGCCCGGGCCGGCGGGGATGCCGAGGATCGCCATGATCTGCCCCCCGTCGAGATCGGGGCGGATGGCGGCGAGCTCCTCCTCCTCCGACAGTGCCGCGATGCGCTGCTCGAGGTTGTCGTAGGCGAAGGCGAGGCGGTCGGCCTTGCGCCGGTTGCGGGTGGTCACGTCGGCGCGCACCAGGATGTGCAGCCGATCGAGGAGCGGACCGGCGTCACGCACGTAGCGACGCACGGCCGAGTCGGTCCACGCGCCCTCCGTGTAGCCGAAGAAGCGCAGGTGCAGCTCGATGAGCCGGCTCGCGTCGGAGATGAACTGCTTGTCGAAGCGCAGCGCCTTGAGTCGGCGCCCGGCCAGCTTCGCCCCGACGACGTCGTGGTGGTGGAAGGTGACGACCCCGCCGCCCTCGGTGCGCTTGGTGCCCGGCTTGCCGATGTCATGCAGCAGCGCGGCCATCCGCAGTACCAGGTCGGGGGAGCCCTCGTGGCTGCGCTGCGCCTCGAGCTCGATGACGTGGTCGAGCACGGTGAGACTGTGCTCGTAGACGTCCTTGTGGTGGTGGTGCTCGTCGATCTCGAGCCGCAGCGCCGGCAGTTCCGGTAGCACAATCGCCGCGATGCCGGTCTCGACCAGCAGTTCGAGGCCCTCGCGCGGCGCCGCGCTGCGCAGCAGCTTCGACAGCTCATCGGCGATCCGCTCGACCGACACGATCGACAGCTGCGGCGCGAGCGCGGCCATCGCCGCGCGGGTCGGCGCGTCGAGGATGAACCCGAGCTGCGAGGTGAACCGCGCCGCCCGCAACATCCGCAAAGGATCATCGCCGAACGACACCTCGGGGGCGCCTGGTGTGGTGATCAGCTGCGCGAAGAGGTCGTCGAGCCCGCCGGACGGGTCGACGAGCACCTGCTCCGGCAGCCGCAGCGCCATCGCGTTGATGGTGAAATCGCGGCGCACGAGGTCGTGCTCGAGGCTGTCACCGAACTCGACGACGGGCTTGCGTGTCTCGCCGTCGTAGGAATCCGTGCGGTAGGTCGTGATCTCGACCACGTGCCCATCGATACGCGCGCCGATCGTGCCGAAGGCGCGGCCGATGTCCCAGTGGGCGTCGGAGAGCGGCTTCACGACCGCGAGGATCTGGTCGGGCAGGGCGCTGGTCGCGAAGTCGAGGTCGTTGAGCTCGCGCCCGAGGAACGCGTCGCGCACCGGACCGCCAACGAGCGCGAACTCGTGCCCAGCCGCCGAGAACGCCGCGGACAGGCGCGCGATGTGAGGGGCCTCCGCGAGGTCGGCCAGCCGCCGAATGGCCGTAGCGACGCTGTCCATGGTAGCCAAGCCTGCCATATGACACCGGCAGCGGATGTCGCGTCTGCCCGCCCGGGGGCGCCGGGGCGGGTCCTCCCGGGGCGTCCGGCGGCGACGGCCTAGAATCGCTGGAGGCCGGACGGGCTCCCCCTCTGCCCAATCACTCATGAGAATTCCCAGATCCCTGCTCGCGCTGGCCGTCGTCGTCGGCGCGTTTGCCGTGCCCCTCGCCGTGCCGTTCTCGCCGGCCACTGCCCTGCCGACCACTCTGCCGGCCACCACTCTGCCGGCCACCACTGTCGCCGGCTCGGACGGCCTGGTGCTTCAGATCGTGCCGGACGCCTCCGGAGTGCTCCGCCCGGGACAGGACCTCGCCGTCACGGTCACCGTGGAGAACCTCACCGACGCCTCGATCCCCGAGGGCTCGGCCGACATCTTCCTCGGACGCTCCCTCATCCCCGACCTGCCGGCGCTCACCGAGTGGCTGGCCGCCAGCGACGACGACACCGTGACCAGCCGCGTGCGGGGCGATGTCGTCGCCACGGTCGAGACGCCAGCCCTCTTCGTCGGGCAGGCCATCGTGCTCCCGCCGATCGTCATCCCCGCCGCCACCGTCGCCCTCGACGAGAAAGCGGCATTCGGCTCCCACCGCCTCTCGATCGTCGACTCCGCCGCAGACGGGGTGGTCGACGAGGCGCGCTCCACCATCACCGTCGACCCCGGCACCGGCACCCCGTCCGCCTCCCTCGCCCTCGCCATGCCCATCGTCGTACCGGCCACCTCGCTGGGGCTGCTCTCCGCCGACATCCTCGCCGGCTACACCTCGGCGACCGGCCTGCTCACCCGCCAGCTCGACGACGCGATCGGACGCCCGATCGCGCTGGGGGTCGATCCCCGCATCCTGGCGTCGATCCGGGTGCTCGGGACATCCGCTCCCGACTCCGCCGTCGCCTGGCTCGCCCGCCTCGAGGCGGCCCCGAACGACACCTTCGCGCTGGCCTATGCCGATGCGGATGTGGCGGCCTCGAGCCAGGCCGGAAGCGGCGTCGTCGCGCCCACCAGCATCCCGGTCGACTCCGGCCTGTTCGCGGGCGCCCCGCCGACCCAGCCCTCCCCCTCGTCGAGCGCCAGCCCGGCCCCCGTGCCGTCCCCGGTCGCCGGCGAGGCGCCCACCCTCGAGTCCCTGCTCTCCTTCGATTACTCGATCGCCGGGCTCGCCTGGCCTCGCGCGACAATGGCCGCCGATCTCGACACCTTCTCGGCCGCCGGCCTGCCGACCACGCTCCTGTCGTCGTCGAACGTCTCCCCGGGGGACCCCGACGTGATGGCCGCCGCCGCGGCGACCGTCGGGACGCACGCGGTCCTCGTCTCCGACGACGTGATCTCCACCCGGTTCCGCGCCGCCGTCAACGCGGGCACCCCGGCGCAGTGGCAGGCGGCGATGGCCTCCCTCACCGCCACCCTCGCGACCGTCGCCGCCGACGGCGGGCCCGCATCGCGGGTCCTCCTGGCCACCCTCGGCCACGAGTGGACCCTCGGGGGGTTCCGCCTCGCCCAGACCCTGGACGCCCTGGCAACGCAGCCCTGGTCGACCCCGGCGATCCTCACCTCGGCGATCGCCCAGGTCCCCGGTGAGACCGCCGTCGTCGACCAGCCCGTCGCGGCCGATCGGCTGGACCTCGTGCGCCAGCTGTTCGCCTCGGAGGGCGCCGTCGCGCAGTTCGCCACCGTGATCGCCGACCCCACCGCGATCACCGGCCCCCAGCGACTCACCCTGCTGGCTCTGCTGTCGTCGGGCTGGGCCGCCGACGACACGACCTGGCCCGCCCTGGTCACCGACTACCTCGGGGCGGCAGCGACAACCCTCGGCTCAGTCAACGTGGAGACCGGCACGATCACGCAGTGGTCCGACAATGGCCCGCTGCCGATCACCATCAGCAACTCGCTCGGCTACCCGGTGACCCTCTACGTCACTGTGCAGCCGCGCACGGCGATCCTCGAGGTGCGGGACTCCCGCGTCGAGGTCACCGTCGAGGCGAACTCCCAGAACCGCGCGTCGATCCCCGTCCAGTCCGTCGCGAACGGCCAGGTCGTGATCGCGATCTCCCTCGCCAGCGCCACCGGGGTGCCCATCTCGCAGCCCGCCTTCGTCGAGATCACGGTGCAGGCCGGCTGGGAGACCGCGGCCACCGCCGCGCTGGGCGCCATCCTCGTGGTGGTCTTCGCGCTCGGCATCGTGCGCACGGTCCGCCGTCGCCGCCGGATTCGGCGGGGCGAACTGCCGGACGGCGACGGCACCGATGATGACTCTGGACGAGCGGATGTCGCGGAGCCCCCGACATCCGCTGCACCAGCGCCCGCCGCGGCCGCCCGCGACAGCACGACGGACGACCTGACCAGGAAGCAGACTCCGTGACGATCGCCGCCGGTCCCGAGCCCGAGCCCGACGATGCCGCCGTGCCCCCGCGCTCCCCGGGACTCGGGCGGGCCAGCGCGATCCTCGCCTCCGGCACCCTGGTGTCGCGCCTGCTCGGCTTCGTCAAGGCGATCGTGCTCGCCGGCACCATCGGGGTCATCGGCAGCGCGGCGGGCGACGCGTTCGCGATCGGCAACCAGCTGCCGAACAACATCTACGTGCTCATCGCCGGGGGGATCCTCGGCGCGATCCTGGTGCCCCAGATCGTGCGCGCCGGACTCCATGCAGATGGTGGCGCCGCCTTCATCAACAAGATCGTCACCCTGGGCGCCTCGGTGTTCGTGGTCATCGCCATCCTCGCGACGCTCGCCGCGCCGCTGCTCGTGCGCCTCTACGCGCAATCGGGCGGGGAGGCCGGCGGGGGGTTCACCCCGGCCGGTATCGCCCTGGCGACTGCATTCGCCTACTGGTGCCTGCCGCAGGTGCTGTTCTACGCGCTGTACAGCCTCCTGGGGGAGGTGCTCAACGCCAGGAAGGTCTTCGGACCGTTCACCTGGGCCCCCGCGGTCAACAACGTGGTCGCGATCGTCGGGCTGCTGGTCTTCGCATATCTGTTCGGGGGTGCCGCGGACAACAATTCCGTGGCGGTCTGGGATCTGGGCCGCATCACCCTGCTCGGTGCATCGACCACCCTCGGCGTCGCCGCCCAGACCCTGGTGCTGGTGCTGTTCTGGAAGCGCGCGGGGCTGAAGTTCCGACCGGACTTCCGCTGGCGCGGAGTAGGACTCCGCCGCACAGGCAAGTCGGCCGGCTGGGTCTTCGGCATGTTCCTGGCGACCCAGGTCGCCGGGGTCTTCCAGGTCAATGTCGCGTCGACGGCGACGGGGGCCGCGGCCTCGGTGTCCGCGCTGAACAACGCCTGGCTGATCTTCATGCTCCCCCACTCGGTCATCGCGGTCTCGATCGCAACGGCCTACTTCACCCGCATGAGCTCCCATGCGTCATCCGGCAACCTGGCCGGTGTGCGCGAGGATGTGGGCTCGTCCCTCCGGGTCATCGGGCTATTCATCACTTTCGCCTCCGCCGCGTTGATCGTCGTCGCCTTCCCGTTCGCGCGGGTCTTCGCCGTGACGGGTTTCGCCGATGTGAGCGCGATGGCGTTCGTGATCATGGCGTTCGTGGTCGGACTCGTGCCATTCAGCGCCGTCTTCGTGATGCAGCGCGCCTTCTATGCCCTCGATGACACCAGGACGCCGTTCCTCATCGAAGTCACCCGCTCGACGCTGTTCATCGCCGGAGCGCTCAGCTGCACCCTGCTGCCGGTGGAGTGGGTCGCGGCCGGCCTCGCGCTGGTCACCGCGACCGTGGGCACGGTGCAGGCCACGATCACGTTCGTGCTCCTCCGCCGCCGCCTGGGGTCGTTCGGTGGGCGCGCGCTGCTGCGTCGCCACGTGCAGTACCTCTTCGCCGCCCTCGCCGCCGCGATCGTCGGAGGGGGGATCCTCGTTCTGCTCGGGGGTCTGACGTCCGACGGATTCGCGCAGGCGACCCTGGCCAGCGCCATGGTCACGATCGCGGTGATCGGTGCCGGAATGGCATCCGTCTATCTGGGTGTGTTATTCCTGATGAAGAATGCGGATGCCGCGTCGGCACTCAGCACGGCGACGGCACGGTTACGGCGCTGACCATCTCGCCGGAATACGGGGCCGGAACGCCGTGTTGTACCCGACAGACCACGTGACACATCCAGAACGTGACACATCCAGAACGAGGAGAAGCCCCTTTTGCGCCAGGTCATCATCATCGGGTCGGGACCAGCCGGCTACACCGCAGCGATCTACGCCGCCCGCGCGAACCTCTCACCACTGCTCATCGCGAGCTCGGTCGAGGCCGGAGGCGAACTGATGAAGACCACGGAGGTCGAGAACTTCCCCGGGTTCCCCGACGGCATCATGGGCCCCGAGCTGATGATGAACATGCAGGCACAGGCCGAGAAGTTCGGCACCGAGGTCGTGCTGGACGATGTCGAATCGGTCGACCTGACGGGCGACGTGAAGCGTGTCACGCTGGGCAACGGGGACGTGCACGAGGCGCTCACGGTGATCTACGCCACGGGATCCGCGTACCGCAAGCTGGGACTGGCCGATGAGACTCGCCTCAGCGGCTACGGCGTCTCCTGGTGTGCGACCTGCGATGGCTTCTTCTTCCGTCAGAAGACCATCGCGGTCGTCGGCGGAGGGGACTCGGCGATGGAGGAGGCGACCTTCCTGACGAAGTTCGCCGACAAGGTCTATGTCATCCACCGCTCCGACGCCCTACGCGCCTCCAAGATCATGCAGGACCGCGCCCACGCCAACCCGAAGATCGAGTTCCTGTTCAACAAGACGGTCGACCGCATCTACGGCGACGACCTCGTCTCCGGTGTCGGCCTCCGCGACACTGTCGACGGCACCGAGTCGACCCTCGATGTGAGCGGCCTGTTCATCGCGATCGGCAACGACCCACGCGTGCACCTCGTGCACGGCCAGCTGGACCTCACCCCCGAGGGCACCATCGCCGTCGCGGGGCGCAGCTCCCGCACGAACCTGCCCGGTGTCTTCGCCGCGGGAGACGTCCTCGACGTCACCTACCGCCAGGCCGTGACGGCCGCCGCCTCGGGCACCGTCGCCGCCCTGGACGTCGAGCACTACCTCGCCGCCCGCACCATCCTGATCCCAGCCACCGCCTGACCGCGGCAGCTCCCACCGAAACCACCGAAAGAGAGAACGCTGATGTCCAACGCACTCGATGTTACCGACGAGACCTTCGCCACCGAGGTCCTCGGCTCCGACAAGACGATCCTCGTCGACTTCTGGGCCGAATGGTGTGGCCCCTGCCGCGCCGTGAGCCCCATCCTTGATCAGATCGCGGCCGAGCACTCCGACAAGATCACCGTCGTCAAGCTCAACGTCGACGACAACCCGCAGACGGCGGCCAAATACCAGATCACCTCGATCCCCGCGATGAAGGTGTACCGCGGTGGAGAGGTCGTCAAGACTGTCATCGGGGCCAAGCCCAAGGGTGCCCTCGAGAAGGACCTCGCCGAGTTCCTCGCCTAGACAGCACGCACTGCCGAACGGCCCGCCCCTTCAGGGCGGGCCGTTTTTCGTGCCATAGTCTTGGCATCATCAGCTCCACCAACCACCAGCCAGTCGGGATGGGCATCACAGTGAACGCGCACAACGGATCCGGGACCAACCTCGACCCCTGGTACGACCACTATGCCGATCGTGCCGCCGGACTCAGCATCTCAGAGGTGCGCGCCCTCTTCGCCGTCGCCTCCCGCCCGGAAGTGGTCTCGCTCGCCGGCGGGATGCCCTTCGTCTCCGCCCTCCCCAGCGACCTGATTCGCGCATCCTTCGACCGTGTGATGACCGAGACCGGACCCCAGGCGCTGCAGTACGGATCAGGTCAGGGAACCCCGGCCCTCCGCGAGCAGATCCTCGAGATCATGGCGCTCGAGGGCATCCACGGGGGAGTGGACGACGTCGTTGTCACCACCGGCTCGCAGCAGGGCCTCGACCTCGTGACCAAGCTCTTCATCAACCCGGGGGACGTGGTGCTCGCGGAGGCTCCGTCCTACGTCGGGGCGATCGGTGTCTTCCGCTCCTACCAGGCGGAGATCAGCCACGTCGCCCTCGACGAGCACGGGCTGGTGCCCGCCGCGCTGCGGGAGCGGATCGCGGAGCTGACGGCAGAGGGCAAGACCATCAAGTTCCTCTACACGATCCCGAACTTCCACAACCCTGCCGGGGTGACACTCACCTGGGAACGACGCGTCGAAATCCTCGAGATCTGCCGGGCCAACGGCATCCTCGTCCTCGAGGACAACCCCTACGGCCTGCTTTACTTCGATGGGCCACCGCCCCAGGCGATGCGCTCCATCGAGGAGGACGGTGTGGTGTACCTGGGATCGTTCTCCAAGACACTCGCTCCCGGCTTCCGGATCGGGTGGGCGCTCGCTCCGCACGCCATCCGCGAGAAGCTCATCCTCGCGAATGAGTCCGCGATCCTGTCTCCGAGCTCGTTCAGTCAGTTCGTGGTCTCTGAGTACCTCCGCAGCGCCGACTGGAAGGCCCAGATCGCGACCTTCCGGGATGTCTACCGGGAACGCCGCGACACCATGCTCGCCGCGCTCGACGAGCACCTCCCCGACCTCGCGCGCACCCAGCCAGACGGCGGCTTCTATGTCTGGGTCACCCTGCCGGAATCACTCGACTCCAAGGCCATGCTCCCCCGCGCGGTGAAAGAGCTCGTCGCCTACACTCCGGGCACCGCCTTCTACGCGAACGGCGACGGCCGCGGCTTCATGAGGTTGTCGTTCTGCTACCCCACCCCCGAGACCATCCGCCTCGGAATCCGCCGCCTCGCCACGGTGATCAACGGCGAGCTCGACCTCGTGAACACCTTCTCCCCCCACGGCCGGTTCGCCAGGGACCCGCGGAGCACCAAGGTGGCCGGACCCCCGCCGAACATCAGCTGACTACCATCATCCCCGCTATGTTCTGCTTTCGGTATATAGCTCCTGATCTGGGTAAAAAAAGAAATTAGGCATTATGAACGCGTCGACTCCCCGTACTGTCGTTGTCCTGGCCGGCGGCATATCCCACGAGAGGGATGTGTCCCTCCGATCGGGTCGCCGCGTCGCGGACAGTCTCTCCGAACACGGGATCTCCGTTCTGCTGCGCGATACGGACTCCTCCCTGCTCGGCTATCTCACGGAAACCCGACCCGATGTCGTCTGGCCAGCGCTCCACGGAGCGAGCGGTGAAGACGGCGCGCTGCGTGACCTCCTCGAGCTCATCGGCCTGCCCTATGTGGGATCCCGCCCAGAGGCGGCGCGGCTCGCCTGGGACAAGCCGACAGCCAAGGCCATCGTCGCGCGCGCCGGGGTGGCCACACCCCGATCGCTCACCCTCTCGCGCGACACCTTCCGCGAACTGGGCGCGGCGGCCGTGCTCGAGAGTGTCACCGAGTCCTTCCCCTTCCCGCTGGTCGTCAAGCCGGCCCGGGGCGGGTCGGCGCAGGGGGTCACGATCGTCACCTCCCCCGTCGGACTCCCGAAGGCGATGGTGGATGCCTACACCTACTGTGACGTCGTTCTCCTCGAGCGGCTCGTCGTGGGCACCGAGATCGCGATCGGCGTCATCGACAGCGGCGAGGGCCCCATCGCGCTCCCGGCCGTCGAGATCGAGCCGATCGCCGGTGTCTACAGTTTCGAGGCCAGGTACAACGCGGGCGAGACCCGCTTCTACACCCCGGCCCGCTTGGACGACGATATCGCCCGCCGGGCCGCCGACGCAGCGATCACCGCGCACGTCGCCCTAGGCATGAGACACCTCTCGCGCATCGACCTCATCATCGATGCCTCCGGGGTCCCCCAGTTCCTCGAGGCCAATGTGCTGCCTGGCCTCACCGAGACCTCCCTACTGCCCCTCGCCCTCGAGGCGGCCGGTCACGACCTCGGCTGGGTCTACGAGGCGCTGGCCGAAGCCGCGATCCGGGACGATTCCGCCCGCGTCTGAAGCCCGTCCCGCGAGGACCGATCCGACCCGCGACCGGTATCCATAGGCGCAGCGGCTCAGTGGGGCCCACAGAGACTGTCGGAGGGGTGTCAGGAAGCGATTTGAGCGCGACCTGTGCGTCGCTTGGCCACGCACTAGCCCTTCCAGAGCCGTAAATCGTCCTCCAGTGCCCGTTCGACCACCACGCGAGCGGATGCGGCGGTTCCTGCCATCGCTGCCGCAATGGACGCAGCGATCGCGCGTGACTGCGCGGCGCATCATCCGCTTCTCCTCAGTGGTGGAGCGACCCGGCACGCCGGAGTCCTGAATGACGATCCGAATTGACTCGATTGCTCCGAACGGACCGGCAGTGGGCGGGTGCGGGTGCGGGCTAGCCGAAGCCGGGCTCGCCCAATTCGCCAAGGATGCGGTTGAGGTCGGAAATGGTGGCGAAGTCGATGACCACCTGCCCCTTCCGGGCACCCAGGCTGACCTTGACCCGGGTGTCCAGGCGGTCCCCCAGTCGTTCGGCGATCTCGTCGAGCTGGCCCTGGCGCCGCCCGGCGCTGGGCTTGGCCGCGCGCGGAGCCGTCGGGCCGTTGGCAGCTGCGGCCTCGGCGGCGCGCACGGAGAGGTCCTCGTTGACGATCTTGTCGGCAAGAAGCTGCATCGATTCCGGGTCCCCAGCGGAGAGGATGGCCCTGGCGTGTCCGGCGGAGAGCACCCCGGCCGCCACCCGCGACTGGATCGGCGCCGGCAACCGCAGCAGCCGGATCGTGTTCGTGATCTGTGGGCGGGAACGGCCAATCCTCGTCGCGAGCTCATCCTGGGTGATGCCGAAGTCCGAGAGTAACTGTTGGTAGGCCGATGCCTCCTCGAGCGGGTTGAGGTTGGCGCGGTGCAGGTTCTCGAGCAGCGCGTCGCGCAACATCGCGTCATCCGCAGTGTTCTTCACCACCGCAGGGATCGTGGAGAGCCCGAGGATCTTCGTTGCCCGCAGGCGCCGTTCGCCCATCACCAGTTCGTAGCGCGGGCTCCCTGGTAGGGAATCGGCGATCGGGCGCACCACGATCGGCTGGAGCACCCCGACCTCGCGGATCGAGTCGACAAGCTCCTGCAGCTCCTCCTGGCCGAAGATCGCCCGCGGTTGCGCCGCGTTCGGGGCGATGTCTGCGGGGGAGAGGTTCGCGAGCCTGGCTCCCGGGACGGCCACGAGGGTCTCGCTGGACTCCTGGGTGGTGGGAAAGAACACGTCGACGGGCCGGGCCGCCGCCGGGTCCTCGGTGGGGATCAGGGAGCCGATGCCGCGGCCTAGTCCGGTTCGTTTCGCTGCCATTATTCCGGTGCTCCCCGTCGTGCCATTTCAGCTGCTGCTTCTCGATACGACAGGGACCCTGCCGAGTTTGGATCGTAGGTGATCACGGTCTGTCCATAGCTGGGCGCCTCGGAGATCCGCACGGAGCGTGGAATCGGCGTCGGCAGCACCTGGTCGGGGAAATGGTCGCGCACGTCCTGGGCCACCTGGTTCGCCAGGTTGGTGCGGGAGTCGAACATCGTGAGGAGGATCGTCGACACGGTGAGGGTGGGATTAAGGTGGCGCTCGATCAGGGAGATGTTGTTCAGCAGCTGGGTGAGGCCCTCGAGTGCGTAGTACTCGCACTGGATCGGGATCAGCACCTCGCCCGCGGCCACGAAGGCATTGATGGTGAGAAGCCCCAGTGACGGGGGACAGTCGATGAAGACGTAGTGGAACATCTCCGGCGTCTCCGCCAGGTAGCGATGGAGGGCGGTGCGCAGGCGCTGCTCCCTCGCCACCATGGAAACCAGCTCGATTTCGGCGCCGGCGAGGTGGATCGTCGCCGGCAGGCAGTAGAGCGTGTCGCATTCGGGGCTGACCTGCACGATGTCCTCAATGGGATCGTCGTTGATCACCACGTCGTAGACACTGGTGGTGTCGGCGCGATGGTCGACACCGAGCGCAGTCGACGCGTTGCCCTGCGGGTCCAGGTCGACGACGAGCACCTTCGCGCCCGCGCGCGCTAGGGCGGCAGCGAGGTTGACGGTCGTGGTGGTCTTTCCGACCCCGCCCTTCTGATTGGCGACGGTGAAGATCCTGGTCGCCGCAGGGAGCGGGAGAACCTCGGTGGCCAGGGCCGACCGGCGGCGGGTCAGGTCGGCGATCTCCCGCGCGAGGGGGGTGTCATACGGATCGACAACGGCGACGGGTTCGGGAGCAGCGGACGCCGGCACTGCTGGCTCCGGCACTGCTGGCTCCGATACTGCTGGGTCCGACACTGCTGGGTCCGACACTGCCGATTCCGACGGGGCGGTCTCGAAGGCCACATCCCCGACGACGGCGTCCGAGGGACCTCCACCGGGATGTCCTTCGGGAGCTTCACCGGCGATTCTCCCGGGCCCGACGGCCCCGTCGTGGACGGGCTCATGGGCGGAGTCGGCCTGGTGGGTGGCGAGGGACATCACTCCCGCGACATGCGCTTCAGGGG
>JACMNE010000081.1 GCA_014378715.1 Microbacteriaceae bacterium | reverse complement strand
TATGTCAACAACGTCGTGGGAGGGGAGGGGCGCGCGGTTGTCGTCCCCGTCGTCGCGGCCGCGCTCTTCGTCTACGCGATCACGCTCGTGCTGAGCTCGGTGCGCGACCGGCGCGCGAGACGGAGTGCCCGACGGCACTGACCGCCGCTCGGATTACCGGCCCGGCCGGTGTGACCGGCTGCCGCGTCATCCGCTCAGTTCGCCCGGAACAGCTGCATCGACGGCCCGACGACGCTCAGCGGATCGCCCGGGGCGAGTTCCGTGCCCTCGGCGGAGTCGTCGGCGCTGTCCCAGAGCAGCGTGTACGAGGTCACGCCCACGTGAGAGGGGAGCGTGACCACCGTCGGGGTCGCCCGGCCGTGCACCACCAGCAGGATGCGGTTGAACTCCTCGAACTCGGGGGTCGACGCGGCCAGGTACTGCAGGGTGCGGGCGGCGGGAGAGTCCCAGTTCTCGCTCGACATCACCGTGCCGTCGGCGTTGTACCAGTCCATCTGCGACGCCGATGGGGTGGTCTCTCCGAACACCCCGAAGCGCACCGGGCGCAGCGCCGGGTTCTCCCTCCGCAGCCGCAGCAGCTTCCTCGACACCTCGAGCAGGTCCGTCTGCCAGTCGTCCTGCGTCCACGGCAGCCAGGTCAGCTCGCTGTCGTGGCAGTAGGCGTTGTTGTTGCCGTGCTGCCCGCGCCCGAACTCGTCGCCGGCCGTGATCATCGGCACGCCCCCCGATAGCAGCAGCGTGCCGAGCAGGTTGCGCATCGTGACGCAGCGGGCGTCGAGCACCACCTGGTCGTCGGTGGGCCCCTCGACCCCGTGGTTGTAGGAGTGGTTGTTGTCAGTTCCGTCGCGGTTGTTCTCGCCGTTGCCCAGGTTGTGCTTCTGGTTGTAGCCGGTCAGATCGGCGATCGTGAAGCCGTCGTGCGCGGTGACGAAGTTCACCGACGCCAGCGGCCCCCGCTCCGCCGAGAACACGTGCGCCGATCCCGCCAGGCGCCGCGCCATGCTGCCGATGCCCTGCGTCGCCTGGCCGTGCAGCCGTTCGGCGGCGATGTCGGTGAGCCAGAAGTCGCGCATCCGGTCGCGGTAGCCGTCGTTCCACTCGGCCCAGCCGTTCGGGAACCGACCGACCTGCCAACCGCCCATCCCCACGTCCCACGGCTCGGCGATCATCTTGACCCCGGCGAGCTGCGGGTCGGCGACGATCTTGGCCAGAAGCGGATGATGCGGGTCGAACATCACGTTCGCGTCGCGCCCCAGCGCGGGGGCCAGGTCGAAGCGGAAGCCGTCGACCCGCACCTCGTTCGCCCAGTAGCGGAGCGAGTCGAGCACGAGGCGCTGGGCGGCCGGGGTGGCGAAGTTCACGGTGTTGCCGCAGCCGGTGACGTCGATGTAGTCGCCGTCGTCCATCTGCCGGTAGTAGTTCGAGTTGTCGAGGCCGCGGAAGCTCGTGGTTGGTCCTCCCGGTCCCTCCTCGGCCGTGTGGTTGAAGACGACGTCGAGGATGACCTCGAGGCCGGCCTCGTGCAGCAGCTTCACCATGCCCTTGAACTCCCGCAGCACGGCGCCGGTGCCACCGAACTGCGCCGCCCGCGACGCGTAGGCCCCGTGCGGGGTGAAGAAGTTGAGGGTGTTGTACCCCCAGTAGTTGCGCAGTCCCTGCTTGATGAGGCGCTGCTCGCTGACGAACTGGTGCACGGGCAGCAGCTCGATCGCGGTCACCCCCAGGTCCTTGAGGTAGGCGATGTTGCTCTCGTGGGCGAGCCCGGCGTAGGTGCCGCGGAGCTCCTCGGGGATCGCCGGGTTGAGCTTGCTCAGACCCTTGGCGTGCGCCTCGTAGATCACGGTGTGGTCCAGGGGCGTGTTCGGCTTCACCGAGCCCGCCCAGTCGAAGGCGTCGTCCTGCACGTAGCAGTGCCACTCCCCGGACGGGGTGCGGGACAGCCCGCGCGCGTAGGGATCGAGGAGGTGGCGGCTCGGGGTGAAGTTGTGGCGGGGCCCGGTCGGCCCGCTCGCCCGCAGCGAGTAGTGCGCCCCGGGGACCAGTTGCGGCGATGTCGCCGACCACACGTCGTGCTCGTCGCGCGTCAGCTGCAGGGCGTCGACGACCCAGTTCGGGTCCCGGGGCGCGAAGATGCACAGCTCGATCGCGGTGGCGCTCGCCGACCACACGCGGATCGCTCCGCCCCCGTCGGCCGACGGGCGCACCCCGAGGTCACGCAACATGTCGGTCTCAGCCATGCGTTCTAGAGTAATGACTGCGCGAACACTGTGGAGACACCTGCGCGGCACCCCCGCGCGCTCCCGTTTGTCCCCCGATGCTCCTGGAGCCGTGAATGAACGTGTACCTCGATCACGCGGCGACAACCCCGATGCTCGCCGACGCTATCGAGTCCTACACGTCATCGCTCGGCATCGTCGGCAACCCCTCCTCGATCCACAGCCAGGGCCAGAATGCGAAGCGTATGTTGGAGGAGGCCCGAGAGGCGGTCGCCCGCTCGCTCGGCTGCGACCCCATCGAGGTCGTCTTCACCAGCGGCGGCACCGAGTCGATCAACCTGGCGGTCAAGGGCCTCTACTGGGAGCGCAACGCCGGGGGGACACCCCGCCCCCGCATCCTGGTGCCGGAGGGCGAGCACCACGCCACCGTCGACACGGTCGAATGGCTCGAGCGGTACGAGGGTGCGGTCATCGAGTGGATCCCGCTCGACGCCCTCGGGCGGGTGCGCCTCGACGCGGTGGAGTCCGCCCTCTGCCGCCATGACGACATCGCCCTCGTCACGATGCTCGTGGCCAACAACGAGGTCGGCACGATCCAGCCCGTTTCGGAGGTTGTGGCGCTCGCCGTAGCGCACGGGGTACCCGTGCACGCCGACGCCGTCTCGACCTACCACCATCTGCCGATCGACTTCGCCTCCAGCGGCCTGGCCGCCCTCAGCGTCTCCGCCCACAAGATCGGCGGCCCGCTCGGCATCGGCGCCCTCGTGCTCGCCAGGTCGGCGAAGGTCGTCCCGCTCATCCACGGCGGGGGCCAGCAGCGTGACGTGCGCTCCGGCACTCAGGACGCCCCCGCTGCGATCGCCTTCGGGATCGCGGCGGCGCACCCGATCGTGCCGCTGACCGCGTTGCGCGACCGCGTCATCACCGGGGTGCTCGCCGTGGTGCCCGAGGCCGTGCTGCGCGGGGACCCCGTGCACCGCGTCGACAACAACGCCCACTTCACCTTCCCCGGCTGCGAGGGCGACTCGCTGCTGTTCCTGCTCGACGCCGCGGGAGTCTCGGTGAGCACTGGCTCGGCCTGCCGTGCCGGAGTGCCGGAGGTCTCGCACGTGCTCCGCGCCATGGGCATCGCCGACAACGAGGCCCGCGGCGCCCTGCGCATCACCCTCGGGCACAGCACAACAGAAGCGGATGTCGACGCCCTCCTCACCGCCCTGCCAGCCGCCTTCGCCCGCGCGAGCCGCGCCGGGCTCGCCGACCGTGAGGTTCCCCGTGCCGTCTGACCGCCCTGCCCGTTCGTCCCGTCCCGCCCGGCCCGCCCGTCCGTCCCGCCCCGCCCGGTCCCTGGCGCGCCGCGTCGTGACATCCGCTGCCCTGGCCATCGTTGCGGGCACCGCACTCGCGGGCTGCGTCGGCGGCAGCACACCGGGCACGAGCCCGACGCCGAGCGCCAGCGCATCGCAGGCGCCGGACGTGACCTCGCAGCTGCTGCCGCTCTACGGCGACTCCTGGTCTGCAGACGTGGCGAAGGAGGAGACGGCCAGGGTGAGCGCCGCCCTCGTCTCCTTCGTCGACCCGGCGCTCGTGCTGAACGACGACGTGCACTCGGAGGTGCACGCGGCGACGGCGACAACCGGCACCTATTACAACGTCATCCACACGCTGACCCTCGATGCCTCGGTCGACCCGACGGCGCTCGCGCGCATGATGGTCGGCGACCTGCGCGAGGCCGGCTGGATCGTGCGGGACACCACCAACGCCGAGGGGATCTTCCTCGTGCCGATGTCGAGCGACGCCGACGCGGCCAAGTCGTGGTTCATCGTGGTGGGCGCCGATGCGACCATCGCCGGGCAGCCGGTCGTGTCCCTGCAGATCGCCAGCCCCGACACCCCGTAAAGGCCGCCGCGCACCGCGCGTACCATTGACGGATGAAGATTCTGGCAGCAATGAGCGGCGGGGTCGACTCGGCTGTCGCCGCGGCGCGCGCGGTCGATGCCGGTCATGAGGTGGTCGGGGTGCACCTCGCGCTCAGCCGGATGCCGGGAACCCTGCGCACCGGTGCCCGCGGCTGCTGCACGATCGAGGACTCGATGGACGCCCAGCGGGCCGCGAACATCATCGGCATTCCTTACTATGTGTGGGACTTCTCCGAGCGCTTCAAGCTCGACGTCGTCGACGACTTCATCGCCGAGTACACGGCCGGCCGCACCCCGAACCCCTGCATGCGCTGCAACGAGCGCATCAAGTTCGCCGCCCTGCTCGAGAAGGCGCTCGACCTCGGCTTCGACGCCGTCGTCACCGGTCACTATGCGAACATCCAAGCGGATGCCGCGGGCAACCGTGAACTGCACCGCGCGGCCGACTGGGCCAAGGACCAGTCCTATGTGCTCGGGGTGCTCACCACGGAGCAGCTCGCGCACAGCATGTTCCCGCTCGGCTCGACCCCGAGCAAGGCCGAGGTGCGCGCCGAGGCGGCCGCCCGCGGGTTCAGCGTCGCGAACAAGCCGGACTCCCACGACATCTGCTTCATCCCCGACGGCGACACCCGCGGCTGGCTCGCCGAGCGGGTCGGCGCCGAGAAGGGCATCATCCGCGACCGGGCCGGCGACATCGTCGGCAGCCACGAGGGCGCCCAGGCGTTCACGGTCGGCCAGCGCAAGGGGCTCAACCTCGGGGTGCCCAGCCCCGACGGTCGCCCCCGGTTCGTGCTCGAGGTCAAGCCGGCCACCAACGAGGTCGTCGTCGGCCCGAAGGAGGCGCTCGACATCGCCGAGATCGCCGGCACCCGGTTCACCTGGGCCGGGCTCGACCCGGTCGCGTCGGGGCTCATCGCCGGCCCGGGCGACCCCTTCGACTGCCACGTGCAGATCCGCGCGCACTCCGAGCCGGTGGCCAGCGTCGCCCGGCTGGTCGCCACCGGGTCCGGCACCGAGCTCGTCCTGCGCCCGACGACCCCCTTCGACGGGGTCGCCCCCGGCCAGACCGCCGTCGTCTACGTGGGCACCCGCGTGCTCGGCCAGTGCACCATCGACCGCACGGTGAGCGCGGTCCCGGTCCCCGCCTGACCATCCGGTCTGGTCGTCATTCAGGAGAAGCGGATGTCGCGGCGTGACCTAACGCAAAAATCGTGCATTCATCGGTGGGTTGGCGCCAGAATCCGCCACATCCGCTCATCTGGCGCATATTTCGTCCGACCCGGCTTCGTGCGCTCCTGAATGATGACGACGAAGCAGACGGCCGGGCACGCCGAACTCCTGAATGATGACCGAACCGAACCGGGCCGCGGATGGGCCGACACGGGGAGATGACTCATCCTCTCGGGGGAGTCGCGGGGTCGCCCGCCGGTTGTAGCGTGGCCTCGTCAGGACGGAACGGAGGATCGGATGCCCGATTTCAGCCAGTCGCAGACCGGAGCGGCGCAGGCCCCGGCGGACCCTCCCCAGGCCCCCGCGATCCCTGACACCCCGAGCCTGAAGCGCGCGGACCGTTCCGGGCCCCAACGCGACCGGAACGCGCGCTTCGCCCCGATCATCCCCGAGGCCGTGCCGTGGCGCGCCGTGGTCATCTTCCTGCTGATCGCCTTCGGCCTGTCCTGGTTGGTCACCCTCCCGCTCTACCTGTCCGGCGACGGCCTTGCGCACCCGCTGTTCATGGTGATCGCGGCCGTGATGATGTACACGCCAGCGGTCGCGGCGTTCGTGGTCGTGCTGTTCGTCAGGCGGCCGCGCAGCATCCCCCGCCTGCTCGGCCTTGCCCCGCTGCGCCCGCTCTGGCGCACGGCCGGACTGAGCGCCATCGCCCTGGTCGGGTTCCCGCTGCTCGCGTTCCTGGCCATGCTGCTCGGCCAGGCGATGGGCCTGATCCGCCTCGACCTGGTCAACTTCTCCGGCTTCACCGCGCTGCTCGAGGCGAACGGGGTACCCGACCTGACCCGCGACACCGTGCTGCTGATCGTTATCGCCCAGGTCGCGTTCATCCCCCTCAACGCCGTGTTCTCGTCGATCGCCGCCTTCGGCGAGGAGATCGGGTGGCGCGGCTGGCTGCTGCCCAACCTGCTGCCGCTCGGCACCTGGCCGGCGCTGGTGCTCTCCGGCGCGGTCTGGGGCCTCTGGCACACGCCGCTGATCCTGCTCGGCTACAACTACGGTCTGGCGGATGTTCGCGGAGTGCTGCTCATGGTCGGGTGGTGCGTGCTCCTGGGCATCCTCATCGGCTGGTTGCGGCTGCGTTCGGCCTCCGTCTGGCCGTCGGTCTTCGCGCACGGGGCGGTCAACGCCGCGACATCCGCTCTGGCGATCGCCTTCGTCGCCGTCGAATCGACTGGCGCTGCTGAGCCAGACCCGGCGATCTTCGGCACCATCCTCGGCTGGTCGGGGTGGATCGTGCTCGCTGTCGCGATCCTGCTGCTGCAGGCCACGGGGCAGCTGCGGAAGCGCGCGGAGCCGGGGCTCACCCTCGCCGAATCCCGGTCGTGACGGGCCGCCCGCACGGGGTGCCGTGTCGGGGGGAGTGCCTAAGCTGAGTCCGTGGCAGAGACCGGAACGACCCAGAGATTCGACGATGCGAAGCGAGAAGCGGACGACCTGACCGCGAGGATCCTCGCGCTCCGCGACGCCTACTACGGCACGGACGCCTCCCCGGTGTCCGACGGCGACTACGACGCCCTCGTGCTGCGGCTCGCCGACCTCGAGCAGGACTTCCCCGAGCTGCGCTCCCAGGACAGCCCCACCCAGACGGTCGGTGGACGCGCCGAGACCACCCTCTTCGACCCGGTGGTGCACGCCGAGCGGATGTTGAGCCTCGACAACGTCTTCAGCGAGGAGGAGCTCGAGGCCTGGGCCGTCAAGGTCGAGCGCGACGCCGGCTCCGCGTCGGTGCGTTACCTCACCGAGCTGAAGATCGACGGCCTCGCCATCAACCTGCGCTACGAGCGCGGACTGCTCGTGACGGCGGCCACCCGCGGAGACGGTGTTGTCGGCGAGGACGTCACCCAGAACGTGCTGGCGATGGGATCGATCCCCGAGCGACTCAGCGGAACGGGCCACCCGGAGCTCGTTGAGGTGCGCGGCGAGATCTTCTTCCCCGTGGCCCTGTTCGACGAGCTCAACGCGCGGCAGGCCGCGGCGGGGGAGCGCCTGTTCGCCAACCCGCGCAATGCGGCCAGCGGGTCGATGCGGCAGAAGACCGAGGGCAAGAGCGCCGAGAAGCTCATCCTGATGCAGGACCGCCTCTCCCGGCTGCGGATGCTCGTGCACGGCATCGGCGCCTGGCCGGTGCGCGAGATCGAGAGTGCGACGCCGATCACCGCGCAGTCCGAGGTGTACGGGCTGCTGGCCACCTGGGGGCTCCCGATCTCCACCCACTTCGAGGTCTACGACGACATCGACGACGTCGCCGGGTACATCCGCAGGTACGGCGCCGCTCGCGGGGGAGTCGAGCACCAGATCGACGGCATCGTGGTCAAGGTCGACAACCTCGACCTGCACCTCGAACTCGGGGCGACGAGCCGCGCGCCGCGCTGGGCGACCGCCTTCAAGTACCCGCCGGAGGAGGTCAACACCAGACTCCTCGACATCGTGGTGTCGATCGGCCGTACCGGCCGCGCGACCCCGTTCGCGGTGATGGAGAAGGCCCTTGTCGCCGGCAGCGAGGTGCGCCAGGCGACCCTGCACAACCAGGACGTCGTGAAGGCGAAGGGCGTGCTCATCGGCGACACCGTGGTGCTGCGCAAGGCGGGCGACGTGATCCCGGAGGTGCTCGGCCCGGTGGTCGAGCTGCGCGACGGCACCGAGCGCGCATTCGTGATGCCCACCGACTGCCCGGCCTGCGGCACCCCCCTGCGGGCGATGAAGGAGGGCGACATCGACCTGCGGTGCCCGAACGCCCGCAGCTGCCCGGCGCAGGTGCGCGGGCGGGTCGAGCACATCGGCAGCCGCGGCGCCCTGGACATCGAGGTGCTCGGCGAGGTCGCCGCGGCGGCGCTGACCCAGCCCAGCACCCCCGCGAATCCGCCGCTGGTGACCGAGGCAGGCCTGTTCGAGCTGACCATCGACGACCTCCTGCCGATCGAGGTGGTGGTGCGCGACAGCGAGACCGGTCTCCCGAAGGAGGAGGACGATGGCAGCGACAAGCTGCGCACCCCGTTCCGCCGGGTGGCGTCCGAGTACCCCAAGGAGGCGGAGGGGCTCACCGCAGGCGAGCGCCGTGCGGCCGGCATCTCGAAGGTGCGGGTGGTCTACCCGTCGGCCGCGGCCGTCAAGCTCATCGCCGAACTCGAGCGAGCAAAGACGAAGGACCTCTGGCGGTTCCTCGTGGCCCTCAGCATCCGGCACGTCGGACCGGTCGCCGCCCGAGCACTGTCGGCCTACTTCGGGTCGCTCGCCGCGATCCGGGCGGCGACCCGCGACGAGCTCGCGGCCGTCGACGGGGTCGGCGGCATCATCGCCGACTCGCTCATCGACTGGTTTGCCGCGGACTGGCACGTCGAGATCATCGACAGATGGTCGGCCGCCGGTGTGCCGTTCGCCACCCCCGGCCACCCGGGACCGGGGGCGGCCATGTCGGCGGGCGGAGTGCTCGAGGGGGTCACGGTCGTGGCCACCGGCAGCCTCGAGGGCTTCAGTCGCGAGGGTGCGCTGGAGGCCATCATGGCGGCAGGAGGCAAGGCGGCGAGCAGCGTGAGCAAGAAGACAGACTTCGTGGCGGCAGGCCCGGGTGCCGGGTCGAAGCTCACCAAGGCCGAGGCGCTGGGACTGCGGATCATCGATGCTGCCCAGTTCGCGGTGCTGGTGACCGAGGGCCCAGCTGCGCTCGGCGACGCGGTGGGGCCCGCTGCCCCCTCCGACGACAAGCCCGCCGACAGCACGGTGTGACCAGTTCGGGAGACTGCCAGCGGCAGCGGCAACCCCGTATCCTTGGAGAGTGACCCATTCGGGTCCACATTCTGTCCCGTATCATCCAGTCCCATCCCGCCCCACCCCCAAACCCGCCGAGGGGATGTCCGCAGTGCGCTTCACCGTCGCCGCACTGGTTGTGTCGACGCTCATCGTCGTCGGGGTCGTTGTGGCCGTGCCGTCGGAGGTCGACGCGAACGAGACCGGCCTGCCCGCCTCAGCTTCTCTGGCGGACCGCGGGGGAATGGCGCTCCTGGACGGTCTCGCGGCGCTCCCGGCATCCGCTCTCCCCGCGTTCGTCTTCGACCACCCCGACGCCGTCGTCGCACTGCTCGCGAGCCCGCCCGCGGCGACGGAGGTCTCCGACTGGTGGGCGCTCACCCCGCAGTCGGCGCGCACTGCGATAGCCGGGGCTGCCCCCACCCTGGTCGGCAACCTCGACGGCCTCCCCGCCGCGGCCCGCGACCGGGCGAACCGGGCCGAGCTCGCCGCCGCGATCGACGACGCAACCCGCGAGCTGCCGACGCTCGGACGGTCCGAGCGGGTCGACGCCAGGCAGCGGCTCCACATGCTGGGGGAGATCCGGTCGTCGCTGCAGGTGCCGGTCGGCACCGCGGCACACACCCTGATCTCTCTCGACACCACCTGGCCCGGCCGCGCCGCTGTCGCCGTCGGCGACATCGAGACCGCCGACTACGTCAGCTACCTCGTGCCAGGCATGTTCTTCTCCACCGACCGGCTGATCGTCGAGTGGACGGTCATCGCCGAGGACCTGCACGACGAGCAGGAGCGCTGGCTCGCCCGGCTCGGCACCGGCGGCAGCTCGGCGACCGTCGCCTGGATCGGCTACGAGACCCCGGGCCTCGTCAACGTCGGTTCCCTAGACCTCGCCAGGGAGGGGGCGACCGCCATCTCCCGCGCCGTCGGGGGTGTGCGCGCCGACCGCCAGAGGGTCGAGCCCTACGTGACCCTCCTCTCCCACTCCTACGGCTCGACCGCCGCCATGCTTGCCATCGCGGCCGGCCAGGTCACGGTCGACGCCCTGGTGCTGATCGGCTCGCCGGGGGGCGAGGTCTCCTCGGTGCGCGACCTGCACATGGCCCCCGACCGCGTCTACGTCGGGGAGGCGGTCGGCGACCTCGTCACCGGCAGCGGCTACTTCGGTGTCCCTCCGGGGTCCGCCGGGTTCGGGGCGCGGGGGATGCGGGTCGCTGGCGGCACCGACCCGATCACTGGGGACCGGCTCAGTGCGGCGGCCGGGCACCTCGGCTACTTCGACCCGGGGTCCGAGTCCATGCGCAACATGGCCCTCGTCGGCATCGACCGCGGCGACCTCGTGACCAGCGGCGCCGCAGGCTCAGACGGCACCCTCCTGGCCGCCGACCACTGATCAGCATCACCTCACGTGTCGGAGCCGCCCGGTAGAATTGGTCGGTATCCCCGACCGTTCGACACGGAGTCGTATGTCTGAAATTGCAGTGGAGTCCCGAAAATGATCACGACCGAGCAGGTGGCCCACCTCGCGAACCTGGCCAGGATCGCCCTCACCCCGCAGGAGATCGACAAGCTCGCCGGCGAACTCGGCATTATCGTCGACGCGATCGCCAAGGTGTCGGAGGTCGCCGGAGCGGATGTGCCGGCCACGAGCCACCCGATCCCGCTGACCAACGTCTTCCGTCCCGACGTGCCGGGCGAGACCCTCACCGCGGCGCAGGCCCTCGCCGGCGCCCCGGAGCACGACGGATCCCGCTTCAAGGTCTCCGCGATCCTGGGCGAGGAGCAGTGATGACCCTCACCCGACTCTCGGCCGAGACCCTCGCCGCCCGCCTCGCCGCCAAGGAGGTCTCGAGCGTCGAGGTCACCCAGGCCCACCTCGACCGCATCGCCGCCGTCGACGGCGACATCCACGCCTTCCTGCACATCTCGACATCCGCTCTGGCCACAGCAGCGGATGTCGACGCCCGCCGCCTCGACGGAGAGAGGCTCAGCCCGCTCGCCGGTGTGCCCATCGCCATCAAGGACGTGCTCTGCACGATCGACATGCCGTCGACCGCCGGCTCCCGCATCCTCGAGGGCTGGGTGCCGCCGTACGACGCCACCGTCGTGCGCAAGCTCCGCGCCGCGCACCTCGTGCCCCTCGGCAAGACCAACATGGACGAGTTCGCGATGGGCTCGTCGACCGAGCACTCCGCCTACGGTCCCACCCACAACCCGTGGGATCTCGAGCGCATACCGGGCGGCTCCGGCGGGGGATCCGCCGCGGCCGTCGCCGCCTTCGAGTCCCCGCTGGCCCTCGGCTCGGACACCGGCGGACCGATCCGCCAGCCGGCCGCCGTCACCGGCTCCGTCGGCGTCAAGCCCACCTACGGCGGAGTCTCCCGGTACGGAGCCATCGCCCTGGCCTCCTCGCTCGACCAGGTCGGCCCCGTCACCCGCAGCGTCGTGGACGCCGCGATGCTGCACGATGTCATCGGAGGGCACGACCCCCGCGACTCCACCTCGCTGCGCGACCCGTGGCCGAGCTTCACCGACGCCGCCCGCGCCGGCCGCGACTCGCGCTCGCTCGCCGGCGTGCGGGTCGGTGTGGTGAAGGAGCTGAACGGCGACGGATTCCAAGCCGGGGTACGCAGCCGGTTCGCCGAGTCCCTCGAGATCATGGCCGCGGCCGGGGCCGAGATCGTCGAGGTCTCCGCCCCGAACTTCGAGTACGCGATCGCCGCCTACTACCTCATCCTCCCCGCCGAGGCGTCCAGCAACCTGGCGAAGTTCGATTCCGTGAGATTCGGCATGCGGGTCAACCCGGTCGGCGGTGGCACCGTCGAGGAGGTCATGGCGGCCACCCGCGAGGCCGGCTTCGGTGACGAGGTCAAGCGACGGATCATCCTTGGCACCTACGCCCTCAGCGCCGGCTATTACGACGCCTACTACGGCAGCGCCCAGAAGGTGCGCACGCTCATCCAGCGCGACTTCGATGCCGCGTTCGAGAAGGTCGATGTGCTCGTCTCGCCCGCCGCCCCCACCACAGCGTTCAAGCTCGGCGAGAAGCTCAACGACCCGCTCGCCATGTACCTCAACGACATCACCACGATCCCGGCGAACCTCGCCGGGGTGCCGGGGATGGGACTCCCGATGGGCCTCGCCCCGGAGGACGGGCTGCCCACCGGCCTGCAGGTGATGGCGCCGGCGCGGCAGGACGCCCGGCTCTACTCCTTCGGCGGGGCGTTCGAGGCACTGCTCGAAGACAAGTGGGGGCACACGCTCCTGAGCCAGGCCCCCTCGCTGGAGCCCACAGAGATGAACGCGGCACGCGGAGGAGCGGTCTGATGGCCAAGGCAGAACTGATGGACTACGACTTGGCCATCGAGATGTACGAGCCGGTCCTCGGCTTCGAGGTGCACGTCGAGCTCAACACCCGCACGAAGATGTTCTCCGACGCCCCGAACTTCTTCGGCGGGGAGCCCAACACGAACATCACCCCCGTCGACCTGGGCTTGCCCGGCTCGCTCCCGGTCGTCAACGAGCAGGCCATCAAGTACTCGATCAGCCTCGGGCTCGCGCTCGGCTGCTCGATCGCGCCGAGCTCGCGCTTCGCCCGCAAGAACTACTTCTACCCCGACCTGGCGAAGAACTACCAGATCAGCCAGTTCGACGAGCCGATCGCCTTCGACGGCAACGTCGAGGTCGAGCTCGACGACGGCCGCGTCTTCCAGGTCTCGATCGAACGCGCCCACATGGAGGAGGACGCCGGCAAGCTCACCCACGTCGGCGGGTCCACCGGTCGCATCCAGGGTGCCGAGTACTCCCTCGTCGACTACAACCGCGCCGGGATCCCCCTCGTCGAGATCGTCACGAACATGATCCACGGCGCCGAGCGCGACGCTCCGGAGCTCGCCAAGGCCTACGTCTCCACGATCCGCGACATCGTGCGCTCGCTCGGCATCTCCGATGCGCGGATGGAGCGCGGCAACCTGCGCTGCGACGCGAACATCTCGCTCTCGCCCCGCGGATCCGGCATTCTCGGCACTCGCACCGAGACGAAGAACGTCAACAGCCTGCGGAGTGTCGAACGCACCATCCGCTATGAGATCCAACGCCAGGCCGCCATTCTGGCCAAGGGGGGAACGATCATCCAGGAGACCCGCCACTGGCACGAGGACACCGGGGTGACCTCGGCCGGGCGGCCCAAGAGCGATGCCGACGACTACCGCTACTTCCCCGAGCCCGACCTGCTGCCGGTCGAACCGAGCGACGCCCTCATTGCCGAGCTGCGCGCGGCCCTACCGGAGTCGCCTCTGCTGATGCGCCGCCGGCTCAAGGCCGATTGGGGCTTCGGCGACACCGACTTCCAGTCCGTGGTGAACGCCGGGCTGCTCGTCGAGCTCGTCGACACCGTCGCGGCCGGGGCCAGTCCCCAGGCCGCGCGCAAGTGGTGGATGGGCGAGATCAGCCGCACCGCGAACGACCGCGGCCTCGAGGCGGCGTCGCTGGTCACCCCCGCGCAGGTCGCCGCGCTCGTGTCGATGGTCGACTCTGGCGAGCTCACCGACTCCCTTGCCCGCCAGGTGCTCGAGGGTGTCATCGCCGGCGAGGGCACCCCGGCCGAGGTCGTCGCCGCCAGAGGGCTCGCGGTCGTCTCGGACGACGGGGCGCTCATCGCGGCGATCGACGCGGCGCTCGCTTCCCAGCCCGACGTGCTCGCGAAGATCCGCGACGGCAAGGTGCAGGCCGCCGGTGCCGTCATCGGCTCGGTGATGAAGGCCATGAAGGGGCAAGCGGATGCTGCGCGCGTGCGCGAACTCGTCCTGGTGCGCGCCAGCGAGCAGTAGCACGCGCGAGCCGCACGGTGGCATCATGGGCACACGGATCGGCCCAACCATCTAGGGAGAACACCATGCCGAAGATCACCCCGTTCCTCTGGTTCGACGACCAGGCAGAGGAGGCCGCCGAGTTCTATGTGGCCATCTTCGAGAACTCGCGTATCACCAGCGTCTCGCGCTACCCGGAGGGGAGCCCGGGCGAGGCGGGCACCGCCATGTCCGTGCAGTTCGAGCTCGACGGCGTCGAGTTCCAGGCACTCAACGGCGGGCCCGTGTTCTCCTTCACCGAGGCCATCTCCTTCGTCGTCGACGCGCCGACGCAGGAGGAGATCGACCGCCTGTGGACCGCGCTGCTCGCCGACGGTGGCACCCCGAGCCAGTGCGGCTGGCTCAAGGACCGCTTCGGCCTGTCCTGGCAGATCGTGCCGCCCATCCTGGGCGAACTCCTCTCCGACCCCGACCCCGAGCGCCAGCAGCGCACGATGCAGGCCATGCTCCAGATGCAGAAGCTCGACATCGCGGTGTTGAAGGCAGCCAACGCGGGCGAGAAGGTCAGCTCGTAGCCTTCCGATCCGGCGATCCCTCGATCACACGATCACACGATCTTACGATCACAGGGCCGGCACCTCCGCGTGGGAGTCCTGCAGTGCCCAGCCGTTGTCGTCGGGGTCATCGCCGATCCACACAATTCGCTCGAGTGGCTGTTCGCCGTCGAGCCGCCTAGATCCGGCGAATACGCGGCCTTCCACGGCGATCGCCCCACCTACGTGTTCACCAGCCGGTCGCTGCCCGTTCCGACCGGGGCCGACGTGCGTGTCGCGGCGGGAGGTGTCGCGGACGCGTTCCTGGCGATCCTGGCCGCGGAGAAGGACGTCTGGGTGGTCGGGGGGAGGGGACCTCGCGGGCCAGCTCGCGACGCTCGTCTAAGACGTCACCGACTGACGTTCAGCCGGTGG
>JACMNE010000080.1 GCA_014378715.1 Microbacteriaceae bacterium | reverse complement strand
TCTTCCTCGGGGTGCTCGCGGTCGGTGTGAAACGCACCTGATCGTGACGGTCTCTGTCGCACTCTGCACCTTCAACGGTGAGGCACACCTCGCCGGGCAGCTCGCCAGCATCCTCGCCCAGCACACCCTCCCTGACGAGGTTGTGATCTCCGACGACGGCTCCACCGACGGCACCCTCGCCGTCATCTCCACCTGGAGTGAGAAAGCGGATGCCGCGGGCATCGCCACCCGCGTCCTGACCCGAGAGACGCCCGTGGGCGTCACAGCCAACTTCGCCAGCGCGATCGCCGCCTGCCGCTGCGACGTCGTGGTCCTCTGCGACCAGGACGACCTCTGGCATCGCGGCCGGGTGTCCGTGGCCGTCGACGCCTTCAACGCCGACCCCGCGCTGCTCCTGCAGCACGGCGACGCGCGGCTGGTCGACGCGGGGGGCGACCCGCTCGGCACCACGCTGTTCGCCGCGCTCGGAGTGACGGCCGACGACCGCGCGGCGATCAACGCCGGCCGCGGGTTCGCCCGCTACCTGCGCCGCAACCTCGCCACGGGCGCGACCCTCGCCTTCCGGCGCACCCTCTTCGACACGGCCGCCCCGCTGCCGGCCGAGTGGGTGCACGACGAGTGGCTGGCGATCGTCGCCGCCGCAACGGGAGCGGTCGCCGTCACCGATGAGGTGCTCATCGACTACCGGCAGCACGACAGCAACCAGATCGGTGTCGCCGCCGCCACCCTGGCCTACCGGGTGAAGCGGATGTTGGGATCCCCGGTGGACCGCAACCACCTGCTCGCCAGGCGTGCCGCCATCCTGGCCGCCCGGCTGCCGCAGATCGCCGGCGTGACTGCGGCCACCGCGACATCCGCTCGGAACAAGGCGCGGTTCGAGGAGTCCCGCGCCGCGCTGCCGCAGCTGAGGGTGGCGCGCATCCCCGGCATCCTGCAGGCCGCACGCGGCGGCGCGTATGTGCGGTTCGCGAGCCAGGGCCGGCTCGACATGGTGCGCGACCTGTTCGGACGACGCGCGGCGCGGTGACCGTCGTCCGTCTTCTGCGGCGGGTCAGCGCTCTGCGAGCCTCGACCGCCAGCTGAGGTTCTGCGAGGCCTTGACGGTGCTGATCACGAACACGAGCCAGCCGAACTCGACGAGGATCGAGCTCTCCGCGGCCGAGGTGACGACCAGGGCGATGACCACGAGGGCCGGCCAGAGGAAGACCGGGCTGCGCTTCTTCGAGGCGAGGAGCCAGGAGCGCACGAGGGTGAGCGCGACCACGACGACGAACGAGAACATGCCGACCAGGCCCAGTTGCAGCCAGACGTCCAGCAGGGCGTTCAGTGCCGAGTCGTGGGGGGCGACGAAACGGTCGATACCGACGAACGGGGCGAGGTCCCGGCGCCAGTAGCCCACCCAGCCGAAGCCCTCGAGCGGGTTCGTGTCGACCATGGTGAGGATGTCGCGCCAGAGCGAGGCGCGGAACTCGAACTCGCTCCCCGCGTTCAGCAGGTCGATCACGCGCCCGCGGGCGGCGAAGAGCACCGCGAGGGAGACCGTCACGCCGCCGAGCAGCACGAACTGCCAGACGCGCCGCGTTGCCGCGTCGAGCCGGCGGAGCCCGATCAGCACCGCCGCCGTGAGAGCGACGATGATGAAGGCGCCGGCGGTGACGGGGGAGCGGGTGAAGAGGATCGTGACCGACGCGAGGACGATCGACGGCACCGCGAGGCGGCGGGGGATCGAGCGGGTGTGCAGCTCGACGAAAAAGGTCACCAGTGCGATCAACGCGACGAGACCGAGCTGGTTGCGGGTGCCGAGGATGCCCTGGATCGGGCCGCCGTAGGCGATGTTGCCCGCGATGCGGAGGAAAACGAACGGGATGTCGAGGATGATGCCGGAGAGCACCTCGAGCAGGATCGAGACGCCGAGCACCACCCGGAGCACATCGCCGACGGCACGCACGATCTGGATGAGGTCGCGGGTGAGGGCGATGTAGATGCCGAGGAAGGCGAAGGCGGCCTGGTAGAGCACCGAGGCGAGGGTGATCCACTGGTAGCCGCTCCAGAGCATCGACAGGGTGCTCCAGCCGACGAAGAAGAGCAGCGACAGCGGCAGCAGGCCGCGCCATTCGAGCTCGTGCCGCTTGACGGTGATCGACAGTGCGGCGAATACCACCAGGGCCACGAGTACCGCGATCAGGCCGGCCCAGCCCATCGTGCTGCGGACGGTGAAGGCGAGGAACGCCATTCCGATCGAGGCAACCGTGATCGCGTGGGCGAGACGCGCGGATCCGACGAATGCCACTGCGGCATCCGAGAACTCGTGGCGAGGGGGCGGAGTGGTCATTACGCACCAAATTTACGGCATGGGGCCGGATCGGGGGCACAGATAGACTTCGGCCGTTCCCGCCCCACAGATCGGTATAGACATGAAACGCGCTCTCATCACCGGGATCACCGGCCAGGACGGCCTGTACCTCGCCGAGCTGCTGCACACGAAGGGGTACGAGATATTCGGCCTCATCCGCGGCCAGGACAATCCCAAATACGACCTGGCACGCGCGGCGGTGCCGGGGATCACCCTGCTCAAGGCCGACCTCACCGACGTGTCGAGCCTCATCCGCGCCGTGCAGGTCGCAGAGCCCCACGAGGTCTACAACCTTGGAGCCATCTCCTTCGTGCCGTACTCGTGGGAGAACCCCATGCTGACCACGGAGGTCACGGCAAAGGGAGTGCTGAACCTGCTGGAAGCGATCCGCGCCTGGGCCGGCAACGATCTTGCGCGGGTGCGCTTCTACCAGGCGTCGAGCTCGGAGATGTTCGGGGCGGCGCTGCAGGTTCCCCAGACCGAGTCGACCCGCTTCTGGCCGCGCTCGCCCTACGGGGTGGCGAAGGTGTTCGGGCACCAGCTCACGATCAACTACCGGGAGTCGTACGGCATGCATGCCTCGAGCGGCATCCTCTTCAATCACGAGTCGCCGCGCCGGGGGCCGGAGTTCGTCACCCGCAAGGTCACCCGTGCCGTGGCACGGATCGCCCTGGGACACCAGAGTGTGCTGAGCCTCGGCAACCTCGAGGCGCGCCGCGACTGGGGTTTCGCCGGCGACTACGTCGACGCCATGTGGCGCATGCTGCAACAGGACACGCCTGGCGATTATGTGGTGGCGACCGGTGTGGACCACTCAGTGCGGGATCTCGTGACGCTCGCGTTCTCCGCTGTCGGGATCGACGACTGGGCGCCGTTCGTGCTCGAGGACGACCGCTTCCGGCGCCCGGCCGAGGTTCACCACCTCGTCGGCGACGCGACCATGGCCAGGAACCGGCTCGGCTGGAAACCCTCCATGGAGTTCGCCGAGCTCATCCAGCTGATGGTGCGGGCCGACCTCGCTGCGCAGGAGGTCGAGCCGGCGCGATAGCGACGCTGTCCCGCCGACCGAGCATCGCGAGCTTCGTCGACGTCGCGAGGATCACCAGCAGCATCCAGCCGCCCTCGACGAGGATCCGGCTCTCGGCCAGCGACTGGACGAGCAGCGCGGTGAGCAGCAGCGGGGCGAGCAGCGACCCGGCT
>JACMNE010000079.1 GCA_014378715.1 Microbacteriaceae bacterium | reverse complement strand
TCCCCAGGCGTAGGTGGTGGCGTCGTTGTGCACCCCGAGCAGGAGCGCAATCCCCACCACCTGGCCACCCACGGCCGAGATGCCGCTGACAACCGCGAAGGGACGCAGTCGGTCCTCGGTGAGCAGGAGTGCGAGCATGATCTGCACGGCGTCGGCAGGCGCCGTCCAGAGGACCACCACCACCACGAGTGCCTAGAAGTCGCCGAAGCCGAGCGCGTCACGCCAGAGCGGGGCTGTCGCGCCGACGACGATCGCGACCATGAGGGAGAACGAGATGCCGACCATCACCAGGCCCCGCGCCCGGGCACTGTCGGAGTCCTCGGCCCGTTGGAGGACGAGGGCCTGGTCGAGGCCGAGGAGGGCGAGAACGCTCAGCACCTGGTGCAGGGCGATCGCCGAGGCGAGCGCGCCGAACTGCGTGGGACCGAGAAGGTGGGCGAGGACGGGCGAGATGACGGTTCCGGCCACGAGCTGCAGAGACCAGACGACCACGTAGAGCAGGCCGCGGCCGAACAGTCCGGACTGGCCGCCGGATGCGAGGGGGGTCGCCGTCGTCGGAGGGCCCGCGGTCGCTCCCTCCTGTCTGGGTCGCCCCGGTCGTGATCCCGCGCGGGTCGAATGGGCGGCCGAGGGGCGCACGGTCCCGCTGCTCACGCGGGGTCCCCGGCCGCCACGGACCGCGCGGAGTCCGGGGCCGCGACCGACCGAGCGGAGTCCTGGGCCGTCGGGGACGCGGAGGCCGGGGACGCCGGCCTGGCGCGCTGGGCGTCGATGGCGTCGAGGATCTCCCCGCTGTGGGCGGTCGAGAACTTGCGGGCGAACAGGTTGGGCAACAGCTGGGCCGCCCACCGCCTCCGGGCGAGCACCGCCGGGATGTGGTCGCTGCCAAGCCACGGCGGGCTCTTGCGTGCCGTGTTGTCCCAGCCGATCCACCAGAGGTCCGTGGCGACGTTGCCCGCCGCGAAGTCCGGGACGAAACGGGGGGTGCTCAGCACGGTGGGGATGAAGGTCTCGTCGGGGATCCAGCTCCGGCGCCAGAATCGCACCAGCCTCGGCTCGGCGTCCAGAACGTCGACGACCGCCCGCGCGTGGCCCCTGGCCAGGACCTTGAGCTGCGAGCCGCCGGCCGGGACGACGCCGGCCGGGATCCGACGGGGAAGCGGCAGCCGCAGCATCCGCTTGCCGAATGCCCAGTGCCGGTAGCGCAGGCGGGAGTACCCGCCGTTCTGACCCCAGTGCGGGTGCGGGAAAGGGTGGATGAGGGCCATCGAGCGGCCGCGGTGTGCCGCGAGCAGCTCCGCGATCTCGGTGGAGGAGGCGAGCGGGTAGTCAGTGCCGGTGAGCAGCGCGATGTGGGAGGCACCCGTGGTCGCGAGGGCGGCCCGGTAGCCCGCGACCTCGGCCGCCACGTTCTCCCAGCGCGCCCAGCCGGTGTCGATACGCGGCAGGAGGGTGACCCGGTGAGGGAGCCCGGCGGTCATGGCCGAGGCGACGGTCGGCGACACCCGCGCGTCGATGTGGAGGAAGACCGGGAACGGATCGAGAGCCGCGATGAGGCGGTGCACATGCTCCGGGTCGGTGTGCGCGAGGATGACGCACGCAAGGGCGGGAGGGGTGGGTAGTGCGGGTTCGGCGGGCTGGGAGGCGGGATCGGGGCGGGGGGCGCGGTCCATGGGGGCGGGTCCTGTCAGGGTCGGGTCCTGGGAGGCAGACAAACCGGCAGCGTTGACGATGGGGGGAAGGCCGAGATTACACGGCGCAGGACCCGGAATTCAAGGCCTCCCGACGCGCGGGGTACACCTAATAGAGCAATATTCGGTGACTTCGGCGACCGAACTGTCCTGTGCTAACTTGCTCCCTCACTACCACCCTGCACACACGACTTTCCTTCCGCTCAGGCGAGGAATGCGTCCCCCCAACCGGCCACGGCGCGCCGGGCATCGTTGAGCGAGAGGCACCATCATGCTGACTTCACCCAGGAGACGGACGCTGCGGCGAGCCGTCGCCGTGGCCATCGGGAGCGGACTCCTCGCCCTGATCGCCGTTCCCACTGCCGCATCGGCCGACACCAGCTACGGGTCGTGGAACCTGTCGGCTGCCGTCTCCGGCACCTCGGTCACCGCGTCCGTCGCCATCGCGAGCACAGCGAACGTGACCGCCGAGATGTCCGGGGTCTGCGTGCGGGACGCAAAAAACCGCAATGTCGACTTCCCCGCGAGCTGGTGGAAGTCCATCACCGGCTCCGGCCGCACGATCACCCAGACGGCCACCTTCGCCGCCGGCACCTACCGCTATTGGGCCTGCCTGAAGGTCGACAGCGTGTGGCAGAACGTGGGGGCGGCCAAGACCTTCACGGTGGCGAGCGTCGCCGCGCAGAGCTCGGGCAGCAGCTCGATGCCCGTCGGCAACCTTCCCGGCCTCACCCAGACGCTGGCCGAGGACTTCAAGGTGTCGCTGCCGCGCGGCACCTTCCCCGGCGCGTACTCCTCGCACTGGCTGAGCTACGACGGGTTCACCGACACCTCGAAGGTCGGCGACTACGACCAGGACATCATCTCGGTTCACGACGGGGTCCTCGACATCTACCTGCACACGAAAAACGGGCGCCCCCTCGGGGCGGCCCCCGTGCCGCTCGTGAACGGCGAGTGGGGCGGCCAGACCTACGGCCGGTTCAGCGTGCGAATGAAGGCCGATCCGATCGAGGGCTACGGCACCGGATTCCTGCTGTGGAACGACAGCGGCAACTGGGCGGACGGCGAGATCGACTTCCCCGAGAGTTCCCTGACCGATGTGGCGAAGGGGTACAACCACTGCCCCGGAAATCCGTCCAAGAACTGCCTCGTCGTCGACAGCGACGCCCGTTACTCCGACTGGCACACCTACACGATCGACTGGCGCCCCGACCGGCTGAGCTTCCTCATCGATGGGGAGATCGTGGGCACCACGACCGAGAACATCCCCGACAAGCCGTTGCACTGGGTGATGCAGGTCGCCACGACGGGCACCAAACCCGCGACATCCGCCACCGGCAACGTGCTCATCGACTGGGCGACGATCTACCGCTACACACCGTAGGACCCGCACCCGAACGCAGGAAAGGCCCCCGCTCTCGCGGGGGCCCTTTCTTGTGTCGCTTTCCGGACCTACAGGTAGGTTCCCGGCGTGTAGTCGTCAGAGCTGAAGCTCTCGAAGTCCACAAACGACAGGTCGGACTCGGTGAAGACCGACTCGTCGGTGAAGATGCGGTTCGGGTAGCGCTCGGCCTTGGCTTCTTCCGTCGCCTCGACGCTCACGTTGCGGTACTTCGGCAGGCCGGTCCCGGCGGGGATCAGCTTTCCGATGATGACGTTCTCCTTGAGGCCCATCAGCGGGTCGGACTTGCCCTCCATGGCGGCCTGCGTGAGAACACGCGTGGTCTCCTGGAAGGACGCGGCCGACAGCCACGACTCGGTCGCGAGGGACGCCTTGGTGATGCCCATGACCTCCTGGCGGGCCGAGGCGGTCTTGCGACCCTCGGTCAGCGCTGCACGGTTGATCTCGTTGTACCGCAGGCGGTCGACGAGCTCACCGGGGAGCAGGTCGGTGTCGGCGTGATCGACGACGGTGACCTTGCGGAGCATCTGGCGCACGATGACCTCGATGTGCTTGTCGTGGATCGGCACACCCTGCGAGCGGTAGACATCCTGGACACCCTTCACGAGGTGGATCTGCACGGCGCGGACGCCGCGGACCCGGAGGACCTCCTTCGGGTCGATCGCACCGATGTGCAGCTGCTGCCCGAGCTCGACGTGCTGGCCATCCTCGATGAGGAGGGTCGCGCGCTTGAGCACGGGGTAGGCAATCGCCTCGTCGCCGTTGTCCGGGGTCAGGATCAGCTTGCGGCTGCGGTCCGTGTCCTCGATCGTGATGCGACCCGCGGCCTCGGCGATCGGGGACGCACCCTTGGGGGTGCGGGCCTCGAACAGCTCGGTGACGCGCGGCAGCCCCTGCGTGATGTCATCGGCCGACGCGATACCACCGGTGTGGAAGGTACGCATCGTGAGCTGGGTTCCGGGCTCACCGATCGACTGGGCCGCGATGATGCCGACGGCCTCGCCGATGTCGACGATCTTGCCGGTGGCCAGCGAACGACCGTAGCAGGCGGCGCAGACGCCGACCGCGGACTCGCAGGTGAGCACGGAGCGCACCTTGGCGTGGGTGATGCCCGCCGCGAGGAGCTCCTCGATCAGCACATCTCCGACGTCGTCCCCGGCCTTGGCGACCACGGTTCCCGACGCGTCGACCGCATCCTCGGCGAGGCTTCTCGCATAGAGGGTGCTCTCGATGTTCGGGTCGGCGATCAGGACGCCGTTGGCGTCTGCCACGGCCACGGGAAGGCTGAGCCCGCGGATGGTCCCGCAGTCCTCCTCGCGGATGATGACGTCCTGCGACACGTCGACGAGGCGACGGGTCAGGTAGCCGGAGTCGGCCGTGCGGAGCGCGGTGTCCGCGAGGCCCTTGCGGGCACCGTGGGTCGCGATGAAGTACTCGGCGACCGAGAGACCCTCCCGATAGCTCGAGATGATCGGGCGGGGGATGATCTCGCCCTTCGGGTTCGACACGAGTCCACGCATACCGGCGATCTGGCGAACCTGCATCCAGTTACCACGGGCACCGGAGGTGACCATGCGCACGATGTTGTTGTTCTCGGGCATGTTCGCCTCCATCGCCGTGGCGACCTCGGCGGTGGCCTTGTTCCAGATCTCGATGAGCTCCTGCCGACGCTCGGCGTCGGTCGTGAGGCCCTTCTCGAACTGGGACTGCACCTTGGTGGCCTGCTTCTCGTAGCCACCGATGATCTCGCGCTTGTTCGGCGGAGTCAGGATGTCCGAGAGTGCGACGGTCACGCCGCTGCGGGTCGCCCAGTAGAAGCCGGCGTCCTTGATGCGGTCGAGTGCTGCGGCGACCTCCACCTTCGGGTACCGCTCCGCGAGGTCGTTGACGATCGACGAGAGCTGGCCCTTGTCGGTCACCGCCTCGACGTAGGGGTAGTCGGCGGGGAGCGTCTCGTTGAACAGCGCACGCCCGAGGGTCGTGTGCGTCGTGATCGGCTTTCCGGGCACGTAGCCCTCCGGCGCCTCGCCTTCGGCGAAGTGCACGTCGTTCAGGCGGATGCGCACCTTGGCGTTGATGTCGAGGGTGTGCTGGTCGTGCGCGAGGATCGCCTCGGCGACCGACGAGAACGCCCGGCCCTCGCCGACGACATCTGACTTCAGGGTCGTCAGGTGATGCAGTCCGATGATCATGTCCTGCGTGGGCAGGGTCACCGGGCGGCCGTCTGACGGCTTGAGGATGTTGTTCGATGCGAGCATCAGGATGCGTGCCTCGGCCTGCGCCTCGACGGACAGCGGCAGGTGGACTGCCATCTGGTCACCGTCGAAGTCGGCGTTGAACGCCGCACACACGAGGGGGTGCAGCTGGATGGCCTTGCCCTCCACGAGCTGGGGCTCGAACGCCTGGATGCCCAGACGGTGCAGGGTGGGCGCGCGGTT
>JACMNE010000078.1 GCA_014378715.1 Microbacteriaceae bacterium | reverse complement strand
GCGGGCGCTGCTCGCGTCATCGCCGGCCGGCAAGCCGAGGCACACGCTCCTGCTCGGCGGGCCGGGGGCAGGCGCTGATTCTGCCGCGCCTCCGACCACACCGCGGCCCGCGACATCCGCTGCCCGGGACCTTCCGCCTGAGCCGGCCACCCCGCTCCCTCCCGCCCTCACCGCGCTCGGCTTATCGGTCGCGTTCGCCGTGCCCGGCGGAACACGCCCGGTGCTCGACGACGTCTCGTTCACCTTGCCCGCCGGGCGCACGCTCGGGCTCGTCGGGCCGTCCGGTTCGGGAAAGACCACGATCGCCCGCATCGCCCTGGGCCTGCAGAAAGCGGATGCCGGCGAGCTGCGCCTCTTCGGAGAACCCTGGTCAAGTCTGCCGGAGCGGGAGCGACGCCCGAGGCGCGGGATCATCGGGGCCGTGTACCAGGACCCGCTCGCGTCGTTCGACCCGCGCCTCACGGTGGGGCAGATCCTGGGCGACGCGGTCGGCGTCGACCGCAGACCCGACCGCGGCACCGCCCGCAACCACACCGCCGGCAGCATCGCCGGCCTGCTCGACTCGGTCGGACTCGCCGCGGACACCGTCGTGCGCCGACCCCGCACGCTCTCCGGCGGGCAGCGCCAGCGGGTCGCGATCGCTCGGGCACTCGGCGCCGGCCCCCGGGTGCTGGTGCTCGACGAGCCCGTGTCGTCGCTCGACGTCTCGGTGCAGGCGCAGATCCTCGACCTGCTCGATTCGCTGCAGCGCGAGCTCGGCCTCAGCTACCTCTTCATCTCGCACGACACCGACGTGACCGTGCACATGAGCGACGAGGTGCTCGACCTCGCCGCACTGGCGCAGACGCCAACCCAGACGCCAACCCAGAGAGCGATCGGGTGACGCGAGAAGGCGCCACCCGATCGGTGGTGGTGAACAGTCAGTGCTGCTCTCTCAAGCCTGGGCCTGGGTGTACGTCCCGGCGATGACCGAACCCCAGTACGGTCCGAACATCGTGTTCGGCACGTTGGTGTAGCCGAAGCTGTTCACCGAGTTCTGCACACCGCTGCTGCCGGATCCCACGAACCAGGGTCCGCCCGACGAGCCGCCGGTCATGTCGCAGGGGATGCCCTGAGCGGAGGACTGGCCGTAGGGGTCCGGAGTCGCCTGGCCGCTGCAGGACTGCAGGGTCTCACCGGTGAACGGCGCCGCGGCCGGGTAGCCGAACGCGCTGTAGGTCAGTCCGGTCGACTGGTTGAATGCCACTCCCGACGCACCGACGGTGTCGCTGAGCGAGGTTCCGGTCGGCGAGGAGACGGTGGCGAAGCCGGTGTCGTAGCTGATGTCACCGTTAACGGACCACTGGGTCGGGGCGAAGAGTGTGATCGCGGGCCACTGGCCGAACGGCGCCCGCCCGTTCTCGTAGGCCGGCACGAAGGTGAAACGGGTCGCAAACGCGCCCGGGCCCTCGTTGAGGCAGTGACCGGCGGTCGAGACGGTGTTCTCGTTTGTGGCGGAGACCGCGTTGCCGGAGCACACGTAGTTGCCGCCGCCCATCGTGAAGAAGACCTTGCCGATATGGCTGACCGGCGTGACCTGCACGGCGGAGGAGCTGAACATCTGCGACAGGGTGGGCGACACTGCTGCGGCCTGGCCGGCAACGGATGTCGGGACGCCGGCTACTGTCGGCTGGGCGAGCTCCGCGGCTTTGTCGGCGATGAGCACGTCGCCGGGGATCGCGGCCTTCATGCGGTCGGCCGTCCAGTACCCGGCGTCGATCTGGAGGTTCGGCACCTCCCAGCGGGCGACACCCGGGGTGTCGATGGCGGTCGCCGCGGTCGCGGTCCCCCCGATCGCGAAGGCGATGGCCATGGTGGCGGCGAAGGCCCCCGACATCACTGTGTGTCTGCGCATACGTTTCTACCCCGTCGAACGATGTGGCGCCGGGCCGCGATGGCCGACACTCTGAGCCCATGCTGGGGCGTTCTGCCCCTGTATGGGGTACATTTTCTCTGTTTGGGGATAACCACCGCATATTTGGTGACTTACGACAGGTTCCGTTAGGGGTACGTCGAGTGTGCAACGCGCGAGCCGGGCGCGGTGGCGGGCGCGGAGCCGTGGGCCGGTGCGGAACCGTGGGTAGCATGGATACACCCCAACATTCAGGCACCCCACGTGACTCGGTGCCGCACATAACGAACCGGAGCACAGCTTGCCTTCTGTAATTCCCGACAAACCCGCCCTCGAAGGACTCGAGAGCAAGTGGGGGTCGGCCTGGGAGGCTCAGGGCACCTATCTCTTCGACCGTGCCGCGGCGATCGCCTCCGGTCCGGCCAGCGTCTTCTCCATCGACACTCCCCCGCCGACCGCGTCGGGCAGCCTCCACATCGGTCACGTCTTCAGCTATACCCACATGGACCTCGCCGCTCGCTACCAGCGCATGCGCGGACGGAATATCTTCTACCCGATGGGCTGGGACGACAACGGCCTGCCCACCGAGCGCCGGGTGCAGAACTACTACGGGGTGCGGTGCGACCCGACCCTGCCCTACGTTGCCGGCTTCGTGCCGCCGCTCGACGGCGGGGAGGGCTCGTCCTCGAAGGCCGCCGACCAGCTGCCGGTCTCCCGCCGCAACTTCATCGAGCTGTGCGAGCGCCTCACCGTGGAGGACGAGAAGCAGTTCGAGGACGTCTGGCGCACTCTCGGCCTCTCGGTTGACTGGACCCAGAGCTACCGCACGATCGGCGACGGCGCGCAGCGTGTCGCCCAGCTCGCGTTCCTGCGCAACCTCGCCCGCGGTGAGGCCTACCAGGCAGAGGCCCCGACCCTGTGGGACATCACCTTCCGCACCGCCGTCGCGCAGGCCGAGCTCGAGGACAAGGAGCAGCCGGCCGCGTACCACCGGGTCGCGTTCACCCGTGCCGACGGCACCCCGGTGTTCATCGAGACGACCCGCCCGGAGCTCCTCGCCGCCTGTGTCGCCCTCGTCGCGCATCCCGACGACGAGCGCTACCAGCACCTGTTCGGCACCACCGTGACGACCCCGCTGTTTGGTGTCGAAGTGCCCGTGCTCGCCCACCACCTCGCCCAGAAGGACAAGGGATCGGGGATCGCCATGATCTGCACCTTCGGCGACGTGACCGACGTGGTCTGGTGGCGCGAGCTCGACCTGCCGAACCGCACGATCATCGGGGCGGACGGCCGCATCGTCGCCGACGCCCCCGACGTCATCTCCACGGATGTGGCGGTCGCCGCCTACGCGCAGATCGCTGGCAAGACCGTGTTCAGCGCGAAGGCGACCACCGTCGAGATGCTCCGCGCCAGCGGCGAGCTCATCGGCGACCCGCGTCCGATCGTGCACTCGGTCAAGTTCTTCGAGAAGGGCGACAAGCCGCTCGAGATCATCTCCACCCTGCAGTGGTACATCTCGAACGGCGCCCGCGATGCCGACCTGCGCACGAAGCTCCTCGAGCGCGGCCGGGAGATCACCTTCACTCCCGACCACATGCGTGTGCGCTACGACAACTGGGTCGGCGGACTCACGGGCGACTGGCTCATCTCGCGCCAGCGCTTCTTCGGGGTGCCGATCCCGGTCTGGTACGAGCTCGATGCCGACGGGGTTAAGGGCACCCCGATCGTGCCCTCGGAGGCGTCGCTTCCCGTCGACCCCTCCTCCGACACCGCGCCCGGTTACGACGAGTCGCAGCGCGGCGAGCCGGGCGGGTTCGCCGGCGAGCTCGACATCATGGACACCTGGGCGACCTCGTCTCTGACCCCGCAGATCGCCGGCGGCTGGGAGAGCGACTCTGAACTGTTCGGCCTGGTGTTCCCCTACTCGCTGCGCAGCCAGGGGCAGGACATCATCCGCACCTGGCTGTTCTCCACCGTGCTGCGGGCCGAGCTCGAGCACGGGGTCGCCCCGTGGAGGAACGCCGGCATCTCTGGTTTCATCGTCGACCCCGACCGCAAGAAGATGTCCAAGTCGAAGGGCAACGTGGTCACCCCCGCCGGCATGCTCGAGACCCACGGGTCAGACGCGGTGCGCTACTGGGCCGCATCCAGCAGGCTGGGCACGGATGCCGCGTTCGATCCGCAGAACCCGAAGCAGATCAAGATCGGGCGCCGGCTCGCGATCAAGGTGCTCAACGCGGCGAAGTTCGTCTACGGCTGGCCCGTGGCGACCTCGGACGCCGTCACGAACCCCCTCGACCTCGACATGCTGGCCGAGCTCGGTCGCGTCGTCGAGACCGCCACGACCGCGCTCGACAACTTCGATCACGCGAAGGCGCTGGAGGCCACCGAGCAGTTCTTCTGGACCTTCTGCGATGACTACCTCGAGCTGGTCAAGGAGCGGGCCTACGGTGGGACCCCGGAGGGGCAGTCATCCGCTCTGAATGCCCTACGCACGGCGGTCGATGTGCTGCTGCGCCTGCTGGCTCCGTTCATCCCCTTCGCCACGGAGGAGGTCTGGTCGTGGACCCACACCGACTCGGTGCACACGGCGGCATGGCCGACCCCGCCGGTCGAGATCGCGCCGACCGGGCTGCTCGCGCTGGTCGGAACGGCCCTCATCGGAATCCGTCGCGCCAAGACCGACGCGAAGGCGTCGCAGAAAACGGATGTGAGCTCCGCGACGGTGCATGCCCCGGCCGCGCAGCTCGCGTTGCTGCGTCTCGCCGGTGACGACCTGCGCGCCGTGGGCAGGATCGCCGAGCTCGCGTTCGTCGAGGGCGACGAGATCGCCGTGACCGATGTGGTGCTCGCCGAGGCTCCCGCTGTCACTCCGGAGGCAGCGAGCTGATGAACGGGCGGGTGCTGGCGGTGGTCGCGGTCGCGGGTGTTCTGCTGCTCGGGGGCTGTGCGACCGGCACCGGCGGGGGTGTCGCGCCAGGCGGCCCCGCAGAGGTGGGCTCGCCCAGTCCGTCAGCGAGCTTCTCGCCGAAGCCGATCTTCCCGATCACGGATGCCGCGGTGCTCGAATACTGTCCGGACGTGCCCTCCGTGCACTTCGACGGCGACACATCCGCAGTCTCCGAGATCTACGTCTGCTCGGCGACCACGATCGCGCACGTCGATGACACGACGGGGGCGCTGCCCATAGTGCAGCGCGCGAGCCGTGTCGTCGCCGGCGGCGACGAGTTGCTCGCGGCCTACGCCGTTCCGGACTCCGCCGATGTCGCCGAGGCATGTCCGGCGATGATGGCCGACCCACTGATCATCTGGCTGCACCGCGCGGCCGGAACCAGCGCGGTCTACGCACCGATCGGCTCCTGTCCATTCCCGACGGATGCGGCGGTCGCGGCCTACAATGCGGTCACCCTCGAGACGGTCGCCGAGGGGCGCACCGCCGCGGAGTCTCCGCCGGCGGACCCGGGGAAGTAGCGCCCGACCGCCCGCATCACCACCCCGAACCACCTTCACCCTCTCACCGATTTCATCATTCAGGAGTCACATGCAGCTCGGAACCCGCTGGAGCGTCGGCGACGACACGCCTCCCCGCATCCCCTCGGTCGTGGTGGCGGCGATTCGCGCCGTCGAGGCCGAATACGCCGACCGCGATACGAGCGCCTGGCGCTGGACGCTCACCTGGCTCGAGGGCAAGCCCGTCGTCGAGCTCGATGAGGGCACGGTGATCTGGTACAACAGCGTCGAGGACACCGCGACCACCACACATCCGGATGATTCGGACGACGACGACTGAGGACTAGGTCTGAGCCAGGCAGGGTGCAGGCTCCGGTCTACGCGGCAGGCGACCTCACCGCGTCGCGGTGCTGGCCGCGCAGGCTGCCGGATCCGAGGTGCATGGCGAGCAGGCTGACGGCGATCAAGAGCAGCGCGTACGCCGTGACGGATGCCTCCGTCCTGACCAATCCGGTCACACCCAGCAGGCCGGTCACACCCAGCAGGCCGGTCACACCCAGCAGGAGAGCGAGAAGCGCGGCGACCACCCCCGAGATCAGAAGGGCGAAGGCACCGGTGGGCGACCGGAACAGGTAGGGATAGCTTCCGTACGTGGACATCGTGCTCCGCTCGACTCGCTGTTCCCGATCACCGGGTTGGTGCGGCGGCGCACGAACACCGCCGCACCAGCCACGCGATCAACGCTAGGGATGCTCAGGTGTCGCCGACTCCCCCGGCAGGGGGAGATCGTCCGGACGGTGACGGCTTTGCGGCAGGGCTATCCGCGGCAGATGATCTCCCCGTGCGGCATGAACAGCACCCCGTCGACATCCGCTGCCCACTCGAGCCAGCAGTCTGAGATCTGCTTCAGGTCTTCCTCGGTCGCGAATCCGTGGCCGACCGCGTCACCGGCGAAGGCAGATTCGAGCACGCGCTGGGCCCACATGCCACCCCACCACTCACGGTCTGCGGCGGAGGCGAAACACCAGACGGATGCGGTGGCTGTGATGTCGGTGAATCCGGCGGCGCGCGCCCAGGAGGACAGGCGTCGGCCCGCGTCGGGTTCGCCCCCGTTCGACCGGTGGACGGCCTGGTAGGTCGTCATCCAGGTGGTGAGTCCGGGGAGTTCGGGGTACCAGACCGTTCCCGCGTAGTCGACGTCGCGGATCGCGACGATGCCGCCGGGTTTGACGACGCGTCGCGCCTCGCGGAGCACGTCGACCGGGCGGGCGACGTGCTGCAGGGTCTGGTGGGCGTGAACGATGTCGAAGCTGTCGTCGGCGAAGTCGAGCGCGTAGGCGTTCCCGGTGGCAAAGCTCAGGTTGGTGCGGCCGACGCCGAACTCGGCGGCCTGCCCGATGATGGCGGGTGCAGCGTCGATGCCAGTGACGAGACCGGGGGCGAGACGGTCGGCGAAGTCCACCGTGATCGTGCCGGGGCCGCATCCGATGTCGAGGAGGGACAGGCCGGGCGTGAGGTGGGGGGCGAGGTAGGCCGCCGAGTTGTCGACGGTGCGCCAGGTGTGCGACTTGAGCACACTCGCGTGGTGGCCGTGGGTGTAGCGTTCCGGGGTTTCAGTCATGGGGCGAGCCTACGACCGCGCCGCGTACCCCGCTTCGTTATGATTCACAGGGGCGTTCTCGCCGGCGCTCACCCCTCGGGAGTGTCGGCAGGGGCCCGTCCGGAGACTTCGAGAGGGCATTCCCATCACCATGCACGCGCATCGCCAGAACACCGTCCGTCCCGAGATCGCCAGGTCGTGGCTGCTCGTGTCGGCTACAAGTCCCGCCCTGTTCGACGCCGCGCTGTCGTCACGCGCGGACCAGATCGTGCTCGATATCGAGGATGCCGTCGACCCCATGCTCAAGGACGGTGCGCGAGCGGATGTCATCGGCTGGCTCCAGAACGGCGGTCGCGGCTGGGTGCGCATCAACGACCGCACCAGTGACTTCTGGTCGTCCGACGTCGACGACCTCTCGGGCGTTCCGAATCTCGCCGGTGTGATGCTGGCGAAAACGGAGTCCGCCGAGCAGGTCACGGAGACCTTCGACCGGCTCGGGGGGACCGTGCCAGTGCTGGCGCTCGTCGAGTCCGCCCTCGGTATCGAGGAGGCGACGTCGATCGCCCGTGCCCGTGGGGCATTCCGTCTCGCGTTCGGGAGTGGTGACTATCGTCGCGACACTGGCACGAGTGCGGACGATCTCGCCATGGCGTACCCGCGTTCCAAGCTCGTGATCGCGAGCCGGATCGGTGGACTGCCGGGTCCCATCGATGGGCCGACGGTCGGGAGTAACCATCCGGTGCTGCGGCAGAAGTCCGAGATGGCGGTCGCCCTCGGGCTCACCGGCAAGCTCTGCCTCGATGTCGACCAGCTCGCGGTGATCAACGAAGCCATCAGCCCCACCCAGTCGGATGCGACCTGGGCGCGTGACTTTCTCGCGGACTTCGACGCTCGAGGTCGGGTCATCCGCGACGGATCGGACCTCCCCCGTCTCGGACGCGCAGAGAAGATCGACCGTCTGGCACGCGAGTTCGGGGTCGAGCCCGTTCCGTCCTGATGCCGGCGCGGTGACGTCCGATTTCTTCTCGGGTGTGGGCCGCAAGCGTTCCAGCGACTGGAGCGTACGGGCCAGATCAGGTGCGGTGGTTCTTCTGGCGTTCCCGTGCCGCTGTCTTCAGGTCGGCGATTGGGGGTGACTTGGAGGTCAGCTCCCTGAGGGTCTGGGTGGGGTCGACGTCTTTCGGGGCGCGGACCCAGTAGGTCGCCCCGATCCGCACGATCTCCCACTGGTTGTGGTGGACCATCAGATGATGTCGCCGACACAGCAGGATCCCGTCGGCCAGATCCGTGTTGCCGTGCCCGGTCTTCCAATAGGTGAT
>JACMNE010000077.1 GCA_014378715.1 Microbacteriaceae bacterium | reverse complement strand
GGTGCCCCACTCTGCCATGCCGACGATCCTATTCGCCGATGGTTGCGAAATCCGTTGCTGTTGGTGTAACTTTGCGTTCTGCGCAAACTTCCACGCCGCCGTCGGCCCTGTGCCTCGGCGGCGTTTGTGCGCTTCGGGCGCCCAGACGCCCCGTCACCATCATCCGCTTCACAGAGATCAGGACCCATGTCACGCGTCGATTCCCAGGCACGGTCAACCGCTCGCGCGAATGCCGTCGCCGACTCCGGTGGAGTGATGTCCCACCGCCAGATCATGTTCGTCATCTACGGCCTCATGGCGGGGATGTTCCTCTCCGCACTCGACCAGACCGTGGTCGGCACCTCGATCCGCACGATCGCGGACGACCTCAACGGACTCAGCGAGCAGGCCTGGGTCACCACGGCCTACCTGATCGTGTCGACGATCGCGACGCCGATCTACGGCAAGCTCTCGGACATCTTCGGGCGGCGGCCGCTGTTCATCTTCGCGATCTCGATCTTCCTCGCCGGGTCGGTGGCCTCCGGGTTCGCCACCTCGATCTTCGAGCTGTCGCTGTTCCGCGCCTTCCAGGGGCTCGGCGCCGGAGGCCTGATGGCCCTGCCGCTCGCGATCATGGGCGACATGCTCGCCCCCCGCGAGCGTGCGAAGTACCAGGGCTACTTCCTGGCCGTGTTCGGCATCTCGAGCGTCATCGGCCCGCTGATCGGGGGACTCTTCGCCGGAACCCCCGAGATCCTCTTCATCGCCGGATGGCGCTGGGTGTTCCTCATCAACCTGCCGATCGGGGCGATCGCCCTCGTCATCGTCATGAGCTTCCTGCACCTGCCGAAGAAGAGCGTAAACCGGTCCGTGCGGATCGACTGGTGGGGCGCGGCCGCGGTCATCGTCACGGTCGGCACCCTGCTGCTCGTCGCCGAGCAGGGCCGCTCGTGGGGCTGGATGTCGCCCGCTGCGATCGTCAGCTACGTCGTCGTCGCCCTGGGTATCGCCGCGTTCATCCTCGTCGAGCGTCGGATGGGAGATGACGCGCTGATCCCGCTCAAGCTGTTCCGCAGCTCGACGTTCTCGATGGCGACCGTGCTCGGCATCCTCGTCGGCTTCGGCATGTTCGGCGCCCTCTCGACCATCCCGCTATACCTGCAGCTCGTGAAGGGGTCGACCCCGACCGAGAGCGGATTCCAGCTTCTGCCCATGATCCTCGGCCTCATGATCTCCTCGATCGTGAGTGGCCAGCTCATTTCGCGCACCGGCAAGTACCGCATCTTCCCGACCCTGGGCACCGCGTTCATGGCCGTCGGGTTCTTCCTGTTCACCTTCATCACGGCCGACACCCCGATCTGGTTCGTGATGCTCGGGATGCTCGCCGTCGGCCTCGGCCTCGGGCAGCTGATGCAGACCCTGACGATCGCCAGCCAAAACTCAGTCGGCGCCCGGGACATCGGGGTCGCGACCTCGTCGTCGACCTTCTTCCGTCAGATCGGAGGGACGCTGGGCGTCGCGGTGCTGTTCTCGGTGCTCTTCAGCCGCATCCCCGACACCCTCGCCGCCGCATTCTCCGACTCGAAGCTGCTGACCGCCCTCAAGGCGGCGACCGACCCGACGACCACGGCAGGCCAGGCGGTGCTCGCCGATCCGAACAACAAGCAGATCCTCGGTATCCTCGCTGACCCGTCGCAGATCGGCACGGCCCTCGACGGCAACACCTCGTTCCTCACGACGTCCGACCCGGCCCTGGCCGCCCCATTCCTGCACGGCTTCGCCGACGCGACGGTCTCCGGGTTCTGGGTGAGCCTCATCGTGGTGCTCGTCGCGTTCGTGCTGAGCCTGTTCCTCAAGGCCACGCCGCTGCGCGAGAAGTCCGCGCTGCAGGAGGTCGCCGAAGCGGATGCCGCGGTGCTGGCCCAGTCCGCTGCCGCGACCACCGGAGCGCAGATCGCCCCCGACACGCGGCCCGACACGAAGTAGCCCGTCGCTCGCTGGTTTGGAGCCCGCTGACGCGGGCTCCAGACCAGCGATTTCCCCTCTCATTGGGAGCGCTCCCAGAAAATCCTTGACACCGCCCGCGGTCCCCCCTAGCGTGATGCACATCCACTGAGAGCGCTCCCAACAGCCTTCTCGTCCTCAGGAACAGCACACACACATTGGAGTGACCGTGAGCACATCACGACGTACCCTGGCCGCCGCCATCACCGGCGCAGTCACCTTCGCACTACTCGCCTCCGGCTGCAGCAGCGCGCCGGCCCCGGGCGGGACGCCCGAGACCCTCACCCTCGCCACGTTCAACGACTTCGGCTACACCGACGCGATGCTCGCCGAGTACACCGACCTCACCGGCATCAAGATCGTGCAGAACAAGGCGGCCACCTCGAACGATGCCCGCACGAACTACTTCACCAAGCTCGGCGCCGGTTCCGGTCTCGCCGACGTCGAGGCCGTCGAGATCGACTGGTTCGCCGAGCTGATGCAGTACTCAGACAAGCTTGCCGACCTCTCCAACCCCGACCTGGCCGACCGCTGGGTCCAGTGGAAAGCGGATGCCGCGACCGACCCCGATGGGCGCCTGATCGCGTACGGCACGGACATCGGCCCGCAGGCGATCTGCTACCGCTCCGACCTCTTCGCGGCCGCCGGACTCCCGACCGACCGCGCCGAGGTCGCCGCGCTCATCGACGGCGACTGGGCCAACTACTTCAGCGTCGGGGAGGGATTCGTCGCGAACAGCGACGCCGCCTGGTTCGACTCGAGCGGCGCCATCCTGCAGGGCATCCTCAACCAGGACCCCGAGACCCTCGAGTCGACCGACGGCACCGTCATCGCCACCACGAACCCCGTGGTCGAGACCGCGTACACCGACGTGCTCGACGCCGGCTCGACCCTCTCCGCCCACCTCAGCCAGTGGAGCGACGACTGGGCGGCCGGATTCGCCAACGGCGCCTTCGCCACGATGCTCTGCCCGGGCTGGATGCTCGGCGTGATCGAGGGCAACGCGCCGGAGGTCACCGGCTGGGACATCGCCAACGTCTTCCCCGGCGGCGGCGGCAACTGGGGCGGCTCCTACCTCACCGTGCCCGCACAGGGAAAGAACACCGAGGCGGCCAAGAAGTTCGCCGACTGGCTGACCGCGCCTGAGCAGCAGCTCAAGGCCTTCGTCACCACCGGCAACTTCCCCAGCCAGACGAGCCTGTACAACGCCGACGAACTCCTCTCGGTCACCCGCCCGTACTTCAACGACGCCCCGACCGGCCAGATCTTCTCGGACCGGTCCTCCGCCGTCACCGTCGCGCCGTTCAAGGGCGCGAAGTACTTCCCGGTGATGGACGCCCTGCAGAACGCCATCACCCGCGTCGACGTCGACCAGACCGAAGACGCCTCGGCCTCCTGGACCGACTTCGTCACCGACGTGAACGCCATCGGCTGACATGTCGACACTGTCGCTGGTCGAAGAACGCGCGGTCAGGCGCATCGCCATCGGGCACACCCTGAACCGCTGGGACGTGAAACTCTCGCCCTACCTGTACGTGTCGCCGTTCTTCGTGCTGTTCGCCCTCACCGGGCTGTTCCCGCTCCTCTACACGGCCTACGTCTCGGTCTTCGACTGGCACATCATCGGCGGCCAGGGCGACTTCGTCGGCCTGGGCAACTTCGAATGGGTGCTCGCCCAGGAGAAGTTCTGGATCTCCCTGCGGAACAGCTTCAGCATCTTCCTGCTGTCGGCTGTTCCGCAGGTGATCCTCGCCCTGATCATCGCGGCGGTCCTCGACCAGAACCTGCGGTCCAAGACCTTCTGGCGGATGGGGGTGCTGGTGCCCTACGTCGTGGCCCCCGTCGCCGTGGCGCTGATCTTCAGCAACATGTTCGGCGACCAGTACGGCCTCATCAACAACCTGCTCGGCCGCATCGGGCTCGACCCGGTCGGCTGGCACTCGCAGGTGGTACCGAGCCACCTCGCCATCGCCACGATGGTCAACTTCCGCTGGACCGGCTACAACGCGCTGATCTTCCTGGCCGCGATGCAGGCGGTGCCTCGTGACTACTACGAGGCGGCGATGCTCGACGGCGCCGGTCGAGTGCGGCAGTTCCTCTCGATCACGGTCCCCTCCCTGCGCCCGACCCTCATCTTCGTCATCATCACCTCGACGATCGGCGGTCTGCAGATCTTCGACGAGCCGCGGATGTACGACTCCGCCGGCACGGGAGGGGCGAGCAGCCAGTGGCTCACGATCACGATGTACATCTACAACCAGGGCTTCGGGCCGGCCGGGGGCGGCCAGTTCGGCCACGCCGCCGCTGCCGCCTGGATCCTCTTCCTCATCATCATCGTGGTGGGGCTCATCAACCTCGCGGCGACCCGCACCATCGCGAGCAGTGGAAGCAGGAGCGCATCATGACCGCGACGACCGAGCGTCCGACATCCGCTGTCCTGGTTCCCCCGCGACCTCCCGCACCGGTGCGACGCAGCCGCGCGAGCCGGCGCGGGAGGGCCCTCGCGAGCAACAAGCCGAGCGCCCTCGGCTACGCCTTCCTGGTCGTGGTCATCCTGGGCTCGCTCTTCCCCCTCTACTGGTCGTTCCTGATCGGCAGCGGCGACTCGTCGAGCATCAACCGACAGGACATCGACTGGCTGCCGGGCGGCAACTTCCTGAGCAACGCGGCGAAGGTGATCAATGACCCGAGCGTGAACTTCTGGCGGGCGCTCGCCAACAGCCTCATCGTGTCGACGACGGTCGCGGCCTCGGTCGTCACCTTCTCGACCCTGGCCGGCTACGCCTTCGCGAAGCTGAGGTTCCGCGGGAGCAAGCCGATGCTGATCTTCGTGATCGCCACCATGGCGGTGCCGACCCAGCTGGGAATCGTGCCGCTGTTCATCGCGATGTCGCAGTGGCTCGGTCTCAGCGGCAACCTGCTCGCGGTCATCCTGCCGGCGCTCGTCTCGGCCTTCGGGGTGTTCTGGATGACGCAGTACCTCAGCCAGTCGCTGCCCGACGAGCTCATCGAGGCCGCGCGGGTCGACGGCGCGAGCATGATCCGCACCTTCTGGCACGTCGGGGTTCCCGCGGCCAGGCCGGCGGCGGCGATGCTCGCGCTGTTCATCTTCATCGCCACGTGGACGAACTTCTTCTGGCCGTTCATCATCCTCGACAGCAGCAACCCGACCCTGCCGGTCGCGCTGTCGCTGCTGCAGAGCAATTTCTTCATCGACTATTCGATCGTGCTGGCCGGGGTGATCCTCTCCACCATCCCCCTGCTCGTGCTGTTCGTGGTGGCTGGCAAGCAGCTCGTGTCCGGAATCATGCAAGGAGCGGTAAAGGGATGACCCAGACATTCGACACCATCACGGCGCGGCAGGCCACGGGACGGCGGTTCCCCCCGGCGTTCCTCTTCGGCGCCGCGACCGCCGCCTACCAGATCGAGGGGGCCACCCAGGAGGATGGCCGCACCGACTCGATCTGGGACACCTTCGCCCGGGTTCCCGGCGCCGTCGTCGGCGGTGACACCGGCGATATCGCCTGCGACCACTACCACCGCTCGGCCGACGACGTGGCGATGATGGCCGACCTCGGCCTGCAGACCTACCGCTTCTCCACCTCGTGGTCACGGGTGCGCCCGGACGGCGGCCCGGTCAACGCCGCCGGCCTCGACTTCTACTCCCGGCTGGTCGACGACCTGCTCGAGGCCGGCATCAAGCCCTGGCTCACCCTCTACCACTGGGACCTCCCCCAGGCGCTCGAGGACGCGGGCGGCTGGACGAATCGGGACACCGCCTTCCGATTCGCGGAGTACGCGACATCCGCTCACGATGTTCTCGGCGACCGGGTCGACGCGTGGACGACCCTCAACGAGCCGTGGTGCGCCGCCTTCCTGGGCTATGTCTCGGGCGAGCACGCGCCCGGCCGGCAGGATCCCGCCGCGGGGCTGGCCTCCGCCCACCACCTGCTGCTCGCGCACGGGCTCGCCACCCGGGAGCTGCGCACCCGCGACGCCACCCTCGAGCTCGGCATCACCCTCAACCTCACGGTCGCCGACCCCGTCGACCCGACCGACGCGGGCGACCGCGACGCGGCCCGCCGCATCGACGGCCAGTTCAACCGGCTGTTCCTCGACCCCCTCTTCCGGGGCTCGTACCCGGAGGATGTCCTGGCGGATGTCGCGGGGCTCGGCCTCGACGCGGTGGTGCGGCCGGGCGACCTCGAGATCATCTCCACGCCGATCGACGTGCTCGGGGTGAACTACTACCACGGGGAGGCGGTGAGCGCGCGGCCGAGCACGCTCGAGACGCGGAATGCGGCTCCGTCGGAGCTGCCGAAGAAGGTGCCGTTCGCCGCCGCCGATGGCGTCTTCTGGCACCGCCGCGACCTGCCGACGACCGCGATGGACTGGGAGGTGCAGCCCGAGGGACTCACCCGCCTGCTCCAGCGGGTGCACCGGGACTATGCGGGTGCGGCGGATGTCGCGCTCTACGTCACCGAGAACGGGGCGGCCTATGACGACGTGCCCTCTGCCGACGGCCGGGTTCCCGACGCGGAGCGCGCCGCGTTCCTGCGCGACCACCTGTCGGCGATCCTCGATGCGATCGACGCGGGGGTTCCGGTCGGCGGGTACTTCTACTGGTCGCTGATGGACAACTTCGAGTGGGCCTGGGGGTACGACAAGAGGTTCGGCATCGTGCGGGTGGACTACGCCACACAGGAGCGCACCCTCAAGGACAGCGCGCTCGCCTACCGGCACATCATCGCCGAGCGGTCGCTGTAGCCCCGGCCGGCAGTGTGGCTCTGGCTAGACTTCAGAAATGACCGCCACCGCCGCGCGCCGCGCCGCGCCCACCCTCGAGGCCGTCGCGGCGGCTGCCGGGGTCTCCCGGTCCACCGTCTCGCGGGTGGTGAACGGGTCGCCCCTCGTGCGCCCCGGCGTGGTGGACGCGGTGAACGCGGCCATCGAGCGGCTCGACTACGTTCCGAACCGCGCCGCCCGGTCGCTCGCGAGCCGGCAGACGATGGCGATCGCGCTGATCGTGCCGGAGGAGGCCGCCCGGTTCTTCGGCGATCCCTTCTTCGCCTCGATCGTGCAGGGCATCACCTCCGCGCTCGAGTCGAGCGACTACGTGCTCAACCTGCAACTGGCGAGCCGCACCTCGACCTCGCCCAAGACCAAGCGGTACCTGCTCGGGGGCAACGTCGACGGGGCGATCGTGGTGTCCCACCACTCCGACAACCAGTTCTTCTCCGAGCTCGAGGGCACGATCCCGGTCATCTTCGGGGGGCGGCCGTTCCACCCGGAGCAGCACAGCAACTACTTCGTCGACGTGGACAACGCCGCGGGGGCGGCGCTGGCGACCGAGCACCTGATGGCTCG
>JACMNE010000076.1 GCA_014378715.1 Microbacteriaceae bacterium | reverse complement strand
AGGGGGCGAGCGTCGACGCGATCCAGCGGAAGGCGCCCGTGCGCAAGGCCGCGGGATAATCGTGGCCCTCCCCAGGAAGAACCCGCAGCTCGCGAAGGTCAGCTACCTGCCGGGTCATGACCCGGCAGGTGAGGCGGGGGCTGCTTCGGCCGCGCCCGCGCCCGCCGCGCCTACCGCAACTGAGCAGGCCGCTGCCCGCCGAGCCGACCGCGCGGCGAACGTGACCATGAACGCGCTTACGCGTCGCGGGATGTCCCGGTGGGAGCTCGAGCAGATCCTGATCGCCCGGGAGCTCGAGCCCGACGAGATCGAGACGGAGCTCGACCGGCTTGCCGGTGTCGGCCTCATCGACGACGCGGCCCTGGCCGAGACGATCGTTCGCACCCAGCACGAGCGCAAGGGTCTCGGGCGCAGCGCGCTGGTGGCCGAGATGCGTCGCCGCCATATCGATCCCGACACGATCGAGGAGGCGCTCGACGCCCTCGGCGACGACAGCGAGCTCGCCCGCGCCCTGGAACTCGCCCACAAGCGGGCCCCGCAGCTGCGGTCGCTCGACCAGACGACTGCGAAGCGGCGCCTCACCGCGTTCCTCATGCGCAAGGGCTACCCATCGAGTGTCATCCGCACAGCCGTCGACCAGGCCCTCGATGCAGCCCCCGACGCAGGGGACAGCACCGTGCGCTTCCGCTGACCCGGGTTAGGCTTTTGGCATCATGACGCTGACCGTTCCGACCACTGCTGCACCAACATCCGCTTCTCACCCGGGGGAGGCGCCACAGGAGACAGCACGGGAGCAGGCAGCCGAGGATGCCCGCACCTACGAGGTGCGCACCTTCGGCTGCCAGATGAACGTGCATGACTCGGAGCGGCTCAGCGGGTCCCTCGAGGCCGCCGGTTACGTGCGCGCCGTCGACGGGCAGGCGGACGTAGTCGTCATCAACACCTGCGCCGTGCGGGAGAACGCCGACAACAAGCTCTATGGCAACCTCGGCATGCTCGCGTCGGTCAAGAAGTCCCACGCGGGGATGCAGATCGCCGTGGGCGGCTGCCTCGCCCAGAAGGACAAGAACGTCATCCTCGAGAAGGCGCCCTGGGTCGACGTGGTCTTCGGCACCCACAACATGGGCTCGCTGCCGGCGCTGCTCGAGCGGTCCAGGCACAACGGGGAGGCGCAGCTCGAGATCCTCGAGTCGCTCGACGTCTTCCCCTCCACCCTCCCCACCAAGCGGGAGTCCACCCACAGCGGGTGGGTCTCGATCTCGGTCGGCTGCAACAACACGTGCACCTTCTGCATCGTGCCCGCGCTGCGTGGCAAGGAGAAGGACCGCCGGGCCGGCGACATCCTCGCCGAGCTGCAGGCCATGGTCGACGACGGTGCGATCGAGGTGACCCTCCTCGGCCAGAACGTCAACTCCTACGGGGTCGAGTTCGGCGACCGGCAGGCCTTCGGCAAGCTGCTCCGCGCCGCCGGCACCATCGAAGGACTCGAGCGGGTGCGCTTCACCAGCCCGCACCCGGCCGCGTTCACCGACGACGTCATCGACGCAATGGCAGAGACGGACTCAGTGATGCCGCAGCTGCACATGCCGCTACAGTCCGGGTCGGACCGCATCCTGAAGTCCATGAAGCGCAGCTACCGCTCCGCAAAGTTCCTCGGCATCCTCGACCGGGTGCGGGCGAAGATCCCGCTCGCTGCCATCTCCACCGACATCATCGTCGGCTTCCCCGGCGAGACCGAGGAGGACTTCCAGGACACCCTCCGTGTTGTGGAGCTCGCCCGGTTCGCCTCGGCCTTCACCTTCCAGTACTCGATCCGTCCGGGGACCCCGGCCGCGACCATGGCCGACCAGGTTCCCAAGGCCGTGGTTCAGGAGCGGTACGAACGCCTCACCGCCCTGCAGGACCGCATCTCCTGGGAGGAGAACCAGAAGCAGGTCGGCCGCACCGTGCACGTGCTGGTCGGGGCCGAGGGCAAGAAGGATGCCGCGACCCACCGCCTGTCCGGGCGGGCAGAGGACAGCCGGCTGGTGCACTTCGAGGTGCCGCCGCACAGCGACCTGCCCCGTCCGGGCGACGTCGTCTCGGTCGTGGTGACCGACGCCAAGCCGTTCCACCTCATCGCGGACAGCACCGACGGTAGTCCCCTCGTCATCCGGCGCACGCGTGCGGGCGACGCCTGGGACCGCGCAGCGGCCGCGTCCTGTGCCGTGCCCGCGAGCCCCGCGATCCCGGGCGCTCCGGTCGGACGTGTCTCCCTCGGTCTGCCCGCCCTGCGCGTTGCGACCGCCCCGATCTATGACCCCACCGATGGCGAGCGCTGAGCCGAGCGGGCCCCCGGCAGCCGCCAGCGCGCGTCGCGCAGCACTCGGCGTGCCGTGCTGAACGGCGTCCCGTGCTGATCACCCTCGTCGGAGCCACCGGCACCGGCAAGTCCGAGCTCGCCCTCGACATCGCCGAGGCCATTCAGGCGACCGGACGCACGGCCGAGATCGTCAACTCCGACGCCATGCAGCTCTACCGGGGCATGGACATCGGTACGGCCAAGCTTCCGATGGCCGAGCGCCGCGACATCCGCCATCATCTCTTCGACACGCTCGCCGTGACCGACGAGGCGAGCGTCGCCGACTACCAGGCGCTCGCCCGCGCGACGATCACCGACATCGTGGAGCGGGACGCGGTGCCGATCCTCGTCGGCGGCTCGGGCCTCTACGTATCGAGCGTGGTCTACGACTTCGTCTTCCCGGGCACCGATCCGATCATCCGCGAGCGGCTCGAGGCGCAGCTGGTCGAGATCGGCCCGGGGGCCATGCACCGGCTGCTGCTCGCCGCCGACGAGCAGGCGGCGCTGGCCATCGGTGCCCACAACGGGCGCCGCATGGTGCGCGCACTCGAGGTCGTCGAGATGACCGGCGAGCCCTTCGGCTCCGGCCTCCCCGACGAGAACGCGTTCTGGACCCCCACCACGATCATCGGGCTCACCGCCCCCCGCGACATCCTCGTCGCCCGGCTCGAATCCCGGGTCGAGCGGATGTGGCGCGCCGGCCTCCTCGACGAGGTCGCGGGCCTGATCGGGGAGGGCCTCGAACGGGGGGCGACGGCCAGGCGGGCCATCGGCTACGCACAGGCGATCGGCGAGTTGCGGGGCGAGCTGACCCGGGCCGCGGCGATCGAGCAGACCCAGATCTTCACCCGGCGCTACGCCCGCCGCCAGGTCGGCTGGTTCCGCCGCTACCCGGGCACCGCCTGGTTCGATTCGAGCGGCGAAGCCCTGCCCGGCGCCGCCGTGCGGATCGCCCTCGATAGCATTGAGGGGTGAGTACCACTCTGCACTTCACCAAGGGCCACGGCACGGGCAACGACTTCGTGCTGTTCGCCGACCCCGACGGTCTGATCGACCTGACCCCCGCCCAGATGGCGACGCTAGCCGACCGGCACTTCGGGGTCGGCGCCGACGGCATCATCCGGGCGGTGCGCTCGCGCAACCTCGAGGCCGGTGCGGCGGCCCTCGCCGAGGACGACACCGCCGAGTGGTTCATGGATTATCACAATTCCGACGGCTCGCCCTCGGAGATGTGCGGCAACGGCATCCGCGTCTACACGAAGTTCCTCATCGAGCGTGGGCTGGTGTCGGTGGGTCCCGGCGAGACCCTGGTCATCGGCACCCGGGGTGGCGTTCGTGACGTGCAGGCGAACCGCTCCGGCTATCAGGTCGACCTCGGACGCTGGTCCCTCGACGGCGGGGAGCCCCTCGTGCGCGCCCGCAACCTGCCCGTCGCGCGGCCCGGACTCGGCATCAACGTGGGAAACCCGCACGTGGTCGTGGCCCTGGCCAGTGACGAGGAGCTCGAATCCGCCGATCTCGCGTACATCCCGGTGCTCGACCCACCCGCCGTCGACGGCGCCAACATCGAATTCGTGGTGCCTTTCGAGCCGCTGGTCACCGACGGAGTCGGCCACATCCGCATGAGGGTGCACGAGCGCGGCAGCGGCGAGACCCTCTCCTGCGGAACCGGTGCGGTCGCCGCGGCCCTCGCCACCCGGCACTGGGCCGGTGCGGGCGCCCCCAACCAGTGGCGGGTCGAGGTGCCAGGTGGCACCCTCGGGGTACGGATGTTCCCCGCCGAGGATGGCGAACACGTGTCGCTCAGTGGTCCGGCCGACCTCGTCTACGACGGCGAATACCGCCTCTGATCGCGGGTCATGCTGTGGCGAGCGAGCGCCGCCGCACCCGCAGCACACGATATCCCTTGCCTGTCGCCGCGCGGGTCACGGCGAAGTCGCCTGGCAGGGCACCGTCGAGCCATCTGTGGAGCGAGTCGGAGCCCAGGTTCCTCTGCACGACGAGCCAGGCATCCGCTTCTGAGTCGAGACGGGGAAGCCAGTTCTCGAGCATCCCGTGCAGTTCGTTCTTGCCGACCCGGATCGGCGGGTTGGACCAGATCGTCATGAAGCGCATGTCGGCGGGAACATCCTGGGGCAGGCAGGCGTTGATGTTGGTGAGACCGAGGTGTGCCGCGTTGCGACGCACGAGGTCGAGGGCGCGTTCATTCACGTCCACGGCCCACACGGTGGCGTGCGGGGATTCGATCGCGAGAGTCAGCGAGATCGGGCCCCATCCGCAGCCGAGGTCGAGGAGGTGTCCGCCCGGCGGAGGCTTCGGCACGTTGGACAGCAGCACTGCGGTTCCGGCGTCGATACGTTCGGGGCTGAAGATGCCCCCGGCAGTGGTCAGTTCGTAGGGCTGGCCGACCAGGTGCACCGTGAACTGGCGAAGGTTGAGCTCGCTCACGGGCTGTGCTGAGAAATAGTGCTCGCTGGTCATCTAAAGAAACCTACCGAAAGACGAGAGGCTAGGGTTAACCCAATGACTGAAACAGATCCAACCCAGCTGGGCGACGACAATGGTGTCGATGACCGCGATCCCGTCGAGCGCGACGTCATCGAACGTGTGCTCGCGAACTCGGCCGCGCGACCGGCCGGCTATTCGATCTTCGGCGGCCAGGGTGCGCAGGCGCTCCAGCCCCAGAGCATGCTCTCCGACGCGCAGGACGACGACCGCGACGGCTACCAGCAGGACCGTGAGGACCGCCAGGCGCTCCGTCGTGTCGCGGGGCTCTCGACCGAGCTCGAGGACGTCACCGAGGTCGAGTACCGGCAGCTGCGGATCGAGCGTGTCGTGCTCATCGGCATCTACAACCAGAGTGGTGTGATCGAGGCAGAGAACTCGATGCGCGAGCTGTTCGCGCTGGCCGAGACGGCCGGTGCCGTGGTGCTCGACGGGCTCCTGCAGCGTCGGGGCAACCCCGATCCGAGCACCTACTTCGGTAAGGGAAAGGCGGAGGAGCTGCGTGGAGTGGTTGCCGCGACCGGTGCCGACACCGTGATCGTCGACGGGGAGCTCGCTCCCAGCCAGCGTCGCGCCCTCGAGGACATCGTCAAGGTCAAGGTCATCGACCGCACCGCGGTGATCCTCGACATCTTCAGCCAGCACGCCAAGAGCCGCGAGGGCAAGGCGCAGGTCGAACTCGCGCAGCTCGAGTACCTCCTGCCGCGTCTGCGTGGGTGGGGCGAGTCGATGTCCCGCCAGGCCGGTGGCCAGGTCGGTGCCGGAAACGGCATGGGCTCGAGGGGTCCGGGTGAGACGAAGATCGAGCTCGACCGTCGTCGCATCCACACGCGGATGTCGCGTCTGCGCAAGATGATCGAGGGCTTCAAGCCGTCCCGGGAGGCGAAGCGGGCGAACCGCGTGCGCAATTCAGTGCCGTCAGTGGCGATCACGGGCTACACGAACGCTGGCAAGTCGTCGCTCCTGAACCGCATCACGCACACCGGTGCCCTGGTCGAGAACGCCCTGTTCGCGACCCTCGACACCGCGGTGCGCAAGAACTCCACGGCCGACGGGCAGGCGTACACCCTCACCGACACCGTGGGATTCGTGCGCAACCTTCCCCACCAGCTGGTCGAGGCCTTCCGATCCACCCTCGAAGAGGTAGCGGATGCTGACGTCATCGTCCATGTCGTCGACGGATCCCACCCGGATCCCGGCAGCCAGCTCGCGACCGTGCGCGATGTGATCGGGGAGGTTGACGCCCGTCACCTGCCCGAGATCGTCGTGTTCAACAAGTCGGACCTCATCGACGACAATCAGCGTCTGGTGCTCCGCGGTCTCGAGCCGCGGGCGATCTTCGCGTCGGCGCGGTCCGGTGAGGGGATCGAGGAGATCCTGGCCAGGGTGGCCGAACTGCTGCCGAAGCCCACGATCGAGCTCGAGCTGCTGATCCCGTTCGACCGCGGGGATGTGGTGACCCGTCTGCACGACAACGCCCGCGTGCTCGACACCCGCTACGACGAGAACGGCACCCGCCTGCACGTGCTGGTCAACGAGGAGCTCGAGGCCGCGCTGTCGGTGTTCGTGCTCGCCCCGACACCGTGCTGAGGTCGCCGCCGCGGGGTGGCGCGGGGGGAGCGGATGGAGGTCGTCGCCGACATCGCCGCCGACATCGGCCCGGGCGTGTGGGACATCCACTCGCAGCGGATGTCGCCGGCCCGCGACATCCGCTGCCTGAACGTCAGGCCTGAACGTCAGTCCTGAACGTCAGTGCCCGTGCCGGTGGTGGCTGTCGGGATAGTGCTCGTGCGTGTGGGTCAACGCGTCGTGGGTGTGCTCGTGCCTGTGGCGGGTGCCGGCCGCGACGGGCTCCGCGTGCCCGTGCTGATGGTGCTCGTCGTGAACGTGCCAATGGTCGTGGGTGATCGGCTCATGGGTGTGCTCGTGCTCGTGTCGCTCGGTGAGGTGCAGCCAGACGCCAATGGCCATCAGCATTCCGGCGATGAGCAGCGGCAGGGTGAGCGCCTCGCCGAGCGCGATCGCGAGGATTGCCCCGAAGAACGGCGCGACCGAGAAGTAGGCGCCCGCGCGAGCCGTTCCGACATGCCGGAGCGCGATGATGAACAGCACCAGGCTGACCCCGTAGGCGAAGAATCCCACGACCATGGCCGCCGCGATGTTGCCGAGATCCGGAAGCTGAGCGCCGAGAAGGAACGCGAGGATGAGGTTCACCGGACCGGCGACCCCGCCCTTGACCGCCGCGAGCCAGGTCGCATCGTTGAGCGCCACCTTGCGGGTGAGGTTGTTGTCGATTCCCCAGCACAGGCAGGCGCCGAGCACGGCGAGTGACGGCCAGGGCGAGCCGAATTCCGCCCCAGACGGAACGCTGAGCACCACGGCACCGGCGACGATGGCCAGCATCCCGAGAGCGATGCGCCGGTCGAAGTTCTCCGTGAACACGAACCACGCCAGCAGCGCCGTGAACACCCCCTCCGCGTTGAGGAGGAGGGAGGCGCCCGACGCGGGGATGTTCACCAGACCCACCAGAAGGAGCACCGGCCCGAGGACTCCCCCGAAAAGGATCGCCCCGCCCAGGGGCAGGTACTCGTTGCGTGCCAGATGCACCCGCGGGGAACGACGGATGAGGCGGATCAGCCCCAGGCCGATGCCGGAACCGGTGTAGAGCAGTCCCGCGAGCAGCCAGGGGCTCACCGAGTCGAGCAGCATTTTCGCGGCGGGGGTGCCCGCACCGAACAGCACGGCCGACAGCAGGGCGGCCTGCACCCCGCGGCTCCGCAGACTCGACAGCATCGCGCCCCTTTCGATGCCTCGACTCTAACCGGCAGTGCAGGTCGCTGAAAGCCGGGTCGCGGGGCGTCCGGGTCTGTCGGCGTCCGGGTCCTTACAGCCCGGCGGCGATCTCGGCCATCTGGGTCAGCACGAGGATGCTCGCGCTGGTCGCCGTGGCGGACCCGAGATCGGCCATCTCGTCATCGGACATCATGCCGCCCATTCCGTTCGTGCCGTGGTCCATCCCGCCCATTCCGACCGCCTCGTTCCCGTCGGAGAGCCAGCCCGTCATCTGGGTGATCACGGGCGCCTGCTCGTCCGTGATGGTCTGCGCCATCTCGGTGACCTGCGGATCGATGCCGTCCTAGGTCGGGTAGTTGTGGGAATCCTGAGCTGAATATACCCCCCTAGGGTATAGGCTCGCTCCATGCATCACGACCACGTCGCCCAGTTCCGCCGCCTCTTCTGGATCATGCTCGTCATGGCCGTGCCCGTCGTGGGCTTCAGCGGCATGTTCGCGGACCTTCTCGGGTACCGGCTTCCCGACATCGGCGTTCTGCACTGGATCTCGCCCGTGCTCGGCACCGTTATTTACCTCTGGGGCGGGCGTCCGTTCCTGACTGGGGCCGTCTCGGAACTGCGGGCCCGCACTCCCGGAATGATGCTGCTGATCGCGCTCGCGATCACGGTGGCATTCCTGTCGTCGTGGGGATCGAGCCTCGGGCTGCTCGGCAGGGAGCTCGAGTTCTGGTGGGAGCTCGCGCTGCTTGTCGTCATCATGCTGCTGGGGCACTGGATCGAGATGCGCTCACTCGCCCAGACCTCGAGCGCACTCGAATCCCTCGCCGCACTTCTGCCCGACGAGGCCGAGCGCATCGACGGCGATGTGGTCGTGAGCGCCGCCCCGTCCGAGCTGAAGGTCGGCGACCTCGTCATCGTGCGGCCCGGCAGCCGGGTGCCCGCCGATGGCACGATCACCGAGGGAACAGCGGATGTCGACGAATCCATGGTCACGGGGGAGTCGCGCCCGGTGAGCCGTGGTCCCGGCGCGTCAGTGGTGGCGGGCACCGTGGCGACGGACACGGCAATCCGTGTGCGGGTGGATGCGGTCGGCGACGACACGGCCCTCGCCGGCATTCAGCGACTCGTCACCGAAGCGCAGAACTCGTCATCGCCCGCCCAGCGCATTGCCGACACCGCGGCCGGCTGGTTGTTCTGGTTCGCCCTCGGCGCCGCGATCATCACCGCCGTCGTCTGGAGCCTCGTCGGCAGTCCGGGCGACGCGATCATCCGCACGATCACTGTTCTCGTGATCGCCTGCCCGCACGCGCTGGGACTCGCGATCCCGCTGGTCGTCGCGATCTCCACCGAGCGCGCCGCGAAGGCCGGGGTTCTGGTCAAGGACCGGCTCGCCCTCGAGAGCATGCGCACCATCACCGCCGTTCTCTTCGACAAGACCGGCACCCTCACCCGCGGCGAGCCCACGGTCGCCCACGTCGCGACCCGCGGCGGACGCGACGAGGGCGAGCTGCTCTCGCTCGCGGCCTCTGCCGAGAGCGACAGCGAACATCCGCTCGCCCGGGCGATCGTCGTCGCGGCGGGCAAGCGCGAGCTGGTGGTCGCGGCAGCCAGCGGATTCCAGGCGTCGACCGCCGTCGGGGTCGACGCGACCGTCGATGGGATGCGGATCAGCGTTGGCGGGCCCGGCATGCTGGCCGCGCACGGCGCGCAGCCGCTCGCCGAGACGGCGGAGTGGTCGGCGGCAGGGTCGATCGTGTTGCACGTGCTTGCCGACGGCGAGGTGATCGGCGCGATCGGGCTCGACGACGAGATCCGCGAGGAGTCGCGCCAGGCCGTCGACGCCCTCCACGAGCGCGATATCGAGGTCGTGATGATCACCGGCGACGCCGAGGCGGTCGCCCGCTCCGTCGCAGCCGAGCTCGGCATCGACCGCGTCTACGCCGGGGTTCACCCGAAGGACAAGTCCGCGAAGGTCGCGGAGCTGCAGGGGGAGGGCCACAAGGTCGCGATGGTCGGCGACGGGGTCAACGATGCGCCCGCGCTCGCCCAGGCGGACGTCGGCATCGCCATCGGAGCCGGCACCGACGTGGCGATCGCCTCGGCTGGGGTGATCCTCGCGAGCTCCGACCCGCGGGCTGTGCTCTCGGTCATCGAGCTGTCCCGCCGCAGCTACCGCAAGATGCGACAGAACCTCGCCTGGGCGGCCGGCTACAACCTCATCTCGGTGCCGCTCGCAGCAGGGGTTCTCGCGCCGATCGGGTTCATCCTGCCGATGGAGATCGGCGCCCTGCTGATGAGCGCATCGACGGTGGTGGTGGCGCTCAACGCGCAGGTGTTGCGCCGGCTCGATCTGCGGCCGGAGGCGATCATCCGCTAGGTTGGCCCTCCTCAGCTGCGGGGCGCGGGCTTACTCCGCGCACGCCGCGAGCACGAAGTCGTACAACGCCAGCCGTACCGCCTCGCCCGCGACGACCGAGTAGACGCCAGTACGGCCGTCCTCGGTGGACACGTGCAACGGGATGATCGAGCCGCGCTTGTCCTCGGCCACCGCGTGCGGGTCGCACCGGTTCGGCACGATCGTGAGGGTGACGACCGAGGTAGCGGATGTCGGGCCCACGGTCAGGCCGATCGGGGTGCTGGGAACGATCTCCATCGTCGCGGGGTCCGCGAGCGCGACCAGTGTGGTGCCGCCCGCGGCCTCGATCGTGATGCGCCCGGCGGTGCGAGTGGGGATGACGGTGAGGTCCAGCTGGGCGCTGGCACCGTCATCCGCCATTCGGGGAAGAGTCGCGGCCGTGATCGAGGCGTGCTTCTCAATGGACGCGGCGAGGCAGTCCTCGACCATGAGCGCTGGCAGGCGGCGGTTGCGGTCGTCGGGGATCACCTCGGCCGTGCCCTGGGTACCTCCGGTGCTCAGGTCGAGGCGCACGGTCGGGCGGGGGAGCCAGGAATACAGACCGTCATCGCCGCAGACGGGGTCGGCGAGGAGCACGGGGAGGTCGGCGGTGGCTCCTGGCGCGATCGTCGTGCTGTCCTTGGCCCACACCACGGCGCGGGAGAACTGGGAGGAGTCGAAGATGAGGCCGGTGATGGTGAGCGGGGAGTCGGAGCCGTTGTCCACGGTCACCTCGAGGCGTCGCATCGCGAGGTCGGAGCGCGACTGGTAGACGCTGACCGTGACGCCGTCGGGGAGCGGGATCGTGCCCGGTGTGGCGGCGGTCATCGAGCATCCGCCGAGGAGGATCAGAAGGATGAACGCCAGGGGGCCAGAGGCGCGGTCGCGGGACGTGCGGGTCAGGAACGCGCGCCGGACGCCACCTGCGCACGCGTGGCGTGCTGTGCTCATACGGCGATGATAGGGGGCGGGCGGGTCGGCGGGTCGCTCAGACTGTCGCTCAGACTGTCGCTCAGACTGAGCGGAGGACCGCAACGACCTTGCCCAGCACCTCGGCGAAGTCGCCGAGGATCGGGGCGAACGCCGAATTGCGGGGGAGCAGCCAGGTGTGGCCGTCGCGCTGCTGGAAGACCTTGACGGTCGCCTCGTCATCGAGGAGCGCCGCGACAATGTCGCCGTTCTCGGCCGTCTTCTGTTGGCGCACGACGATCCAGTCGCCGTCGCAGATGGCCGCGTCGATCATGGAGTCGCCGGAGACCTTGAGCATAAAAAGGTCCCCCTTGCCGACGAGCTGCCGCGGGAGCGGGAAGACCTCGTCGATCTGCTGGTCGGCGGTGATCGGCACACCGGCGGCGATCCGCCCGACGAGGGGCACCATGGCGGCGTCGCCGACCGGGGTCGGGTTGTCCGAGGTGGGCGCGCCAGTGCGCGGGAGGTCGATGAGGATCTCCAGCGCGCGGGGGCGGTTCGGGTCGCGGCGCAGGTAGCCGCTCAGCTCGAGCTGGTTGAGCTGGTGGGTGACGCTCGAGAGAGAGGAGAGGCCGACCGCGTCACCGATCTCGCGCATGCTCGGCGGATATCCGCGGGAGGAGACGGACGCCTGGATGGCGTCGAGGATCGCGAGCTGCTTGTCGCTGAGGCTCTTGCGTCGACGGGTGCCGGTCCTCTCTGGGGTGCCCTTCTCCAGGCCGCCCCTGCCTGGTCTGCCCGGTTCGGGCGTCGCGCTCTCGGTATTCACAACTGCTCCTCTGGTCGGCACTTTTGCTGTGGGGATCGGCCAATGTCGGTGGTCACTGGTTTGCTTCACCTATCAATCGAAACTGTATCCACGATACGGGCGAGAACCAAACGTATCTTCGAGCGAGTCGCGCGAAGATTAACACGAAAATCGAAGATCCACTTGAAGATTCGACAATTCGAAGGTATGTTCGGTACACAGCTTCGTATCCGGTACTCCCGGCCGAGTGCCGGATGCGAATGCTTGCACCACAGGCTTTCGTCGACAGAGAGGTAATCATGAGCACCGCAACTTTTCCCAGCGCCGTTCTTACCAACGCTGTTCGTACCAGTGCTGCTCGTACGAGCGCTGTTCGTACGAGCGCTGGTCGTACGAGCGCTGGTCGTACGAGCGCGGTCATCACCCCGCGTGTGTCATTCACATCAGCTGCACGCCCAGTCACAGGCACCGCCGCGCGCCCAGTCACAGGCACCGCCGCAGGCACCGCCGCATCGTCGCGGCTGCGCCTCACCCGCCGCGGCCGCCTTGTCATCACCACCCTCGTCGCCATCCCGCTCGCCATCGGCGTTGGCATGATCGCCCTCAACGGTGGGGGTGCCATCGCCTCCGGTGCGGGACAGGCAACCACCTTCGAGCACGTGCAGGTGCAGAACGGCCAGTCGCTCTGGCAACTCGCGGCCTCCATCGCCCCCGACGCCGACCCCCGCGACGTCATCTCCGACATCCTGCACCTCAACCAGCTCGACAGCGCCGATGTGCACCCGGGCCAGAAGCTCGCCGTGCCGGCGGAGTACTCGCGCTGATCCCGCCGCAGGCCGCCGTTAAGATTGGCGGGTGACTTCGCTCAACGACCTCCCCATTCGCGACGACCTGCGGGGGCTCACCCCCTACGGTGCGCCGCAGAAGCACGTGCGCATCGAGCTCAACGTGAATGAGAACACCCACCCCATCCCGGAGGCGGTCGCCCACGACATCGTCACCGCGCTGGCCTCGGCCGTGCTGTCGGTCAACCGTTACCCGGATCGTGAGTTCACGCAGCTGCGCGATAGCCTCGCCGACTACGCCGGACACGGGCTCACGAGCGAGAACATGTGGGCCGCGAACGGCTCCAACGAGGTGCTGCAGCAGATTCTCCAGGCCTTCGGGGGTCCCGGCCGCACCCTCCTCGGGTTCCCTCCGACCTATTCGATGCACTCGATCATCGCCTCGGGCACCGGCACGACGTGGATCGCTGCGGAACGCGACGCCGACTTCGAGATCTCTCCCGAGACCGCTGTGCGGGCGATCGCCGAGCACTCGCCCGACATCATCTTCTTCTGCTCACCGAACAACCCGACCGGAACCCCGCTGTCGCTCGAGACGATCATCGCCGCCTATGACGCGACCGACGGCATGGTCGTCGTCGACGAGGCCTACGCGGAGTTCGCCCCGTCCGGCCTCGAGACCGCGCTCAGCCTGCTCCCCGGCCGCCCGCGACTCATCGTTTCGCGCACCATGAGCAAGGCTTTCGCCTTCGCGGGCGCCCGCGTCGGGTACCTCGCCGCCGACCCGGCAGTCACCGACGCGATGCGCCTGGTGCGCCTGCCCTACCACCTGTCCGCCCTCACCCAGGCGGCCGCGATCGCCGCGCTCGCCCATTCCGGTGAGATGCTCGCCATGGTCGACGACATCAAGGGCCAGCGCGACCGGCTGCTCGTCGAACTCGACGCCCTCGGCTACCACCCCTGGCCGAGCTGGGCCAACTTCGTGCTCTTCGGCGGGGTGGCGCACCCCCACGCGCTGTTCGAGGCGCTCCTCGCGGAGGGCATCATCATTCGCGACATCGGCATCGCCGGACACCTGCGGGTCACCGCGGGCACCGCGGCCGAGACGACCGCGTTCCTGGAGGCCCTCGGCCGACTCGGCCGCGCGGGCCCCAGCGCAACGGCCGCAGACGTTCCCGGCGCCGCTCAGCAGGCATAGCGGCGCTCGGTAGGATTGTCCGATGACCAGCCAGCGCACGGCGCACCTCCAGCGCGAGACGAGCGAGTCGACCATCGACCTCTCTGTCAACCTCGACGGCTCGGGTGTCTCCGACATCGAGACCTCGGTTCCCTTCTACGACCACATGCTGACCGCGTTCTCGAAGCATTCGCTGATCGACCTCACCGTGCACGCCCGCGGCGACACCGAGATCGACGTGCACCACACCGTCGAGGACATCGGCATCGTGCTGGGCCAGGCCATCAAGCAGGCCCTCGGCGACAAGTCCGGCATCGCCCGCTTCGGCGACGCCCTCGTGCCTCTCGACGAGGCGCTCGTCCAGGCCGTCGTCGACATCTCGGGCCGACCGTTCCTCGTGCACGGCGGCGAGCCGGCCGGCTTCGAGTTCCACCTCATCGGCGGGCACTTCACCGGATCCATGGTGCGTCACGTCTTCGAGGCCATCACCTTCCACGCGGGACTCACCGTGCACATCACCGTGCTCGGCGGCCGCGACCCGCACCACATCGCGGAGGCCGAGTTCAAGGCCTTCGCCCGCGCCCTCCGCCAGGCGATCGCCCCGGACGCCCGCGTCAGCGGGATCCCGTCGACCAAGGGAGCGCTCTGATCGTGAAGCGCCCCACTGTCGTTGTGCTCGATTACGGATCCGGCAACGTGCACTCCGCCGTCAGGGCGCTCGAGTTCGCCGGAGCGGATGTCGAGCTGACCGCTGACCGCAAGAAGGTGTCCGAGGCCGACGGCCTGTT
>JACMNE010000075.1 GCA_014378715.1 Microbacteriaceae bacterium | reverse complement strand
TTGCGGAACATGAGGGTGCGCTCGATTCCCATGCCGAAGGCGAAGCCCTGGTAGACGTCGGGGTCAATGCCGGAGGCGAGGAGCACGTTGCGGTTGATCATGCCGCAGCCGCCCCACTCCACCCAGCGGGCGCCGCCCTTGGCGTTCGGCTGCCAGACGTCCATCTCGGCGCTGGGCTCGGTGAACGGGAAATAGTTGGGGCGCAGACGAATCTTCGCGTCCTCGCCGAACATCAGCCGGGCGAAGTGCTCGAGGGTGCCGCGCAGGTGCGCCATGGTGAGGCCGCGGTCGACGGCGAGTCCCTCGACTTGGTGGAAGACCGGGGTGTGGGTGGCGTCGAGCTCGTCGGTGCGGAAGGTGCGTCCGGGCGCGACGACGTAGATCGGCGGGGTGCGCTCGAGCATCGACCGGGTCTGCACGGGGCTCGTGTGGGTGCGCAGCACAAGGTGGGCGTCGACGGGCTCCACGAAGAAGGTGTCCTGCATGGCGCGGGCGGGGTGGTCCTCGTCGAAGTTCATCGAGTCGAAGTTGAACCACTCGTTCTCGAGCTCCGGCCCCTCCGCGATCTCCCAGCCCATGCCGATGAAAATGTCGCCGATCTGGTCCATCAAATGGGTGAGCGGATGTCGCGCGCCGGCCGTCCAGCGGAATGGCACCGCGGTCACGTCCACGAACTCTGCCGCGAGGCGCTGTGACTCCTCGGCGACGGCCACCTCGGCCTGCCGCTTCTCGAACGCCTGCGTGAGGCGCGCCTTCGCCTGGCCGACGAGCTTGCCTGCCGCGGCCTTCTCGGAGCCGGGCAGTCCCTTGATCGCGGCGTTGAACGCGGCGATCGCGGAGTGCTCCCCGAGGTGCTCGGACTTGGCGAGCTTCAGGCTGGTGGTGTCGGTCGCGGCGGCGAGTGCGGCATTCGCCGAATCGACGGCGGCGGCGACACTCTGTTCGTTGAGTTCCAGGGGTTCAGACACAGTCCCCGAGTTTACCGGGTGCCCGCTCGGGCTCATCATTCAGGAGTCCACCGTCATGGGCCGTCGGCGTCACGTTCGTCATTCAGGAGCGCCGGCGGCCTCGCGACGATAAGTTGCATCACCTGAGCGGATGTGGCGGATCATGCCGTCGTCTCGCCCATGAATGCACGATTCACGCGTGAGGCCAGACTGCGACATCCGCTTCTCCTGAATGATGAACAGGGGCCGCCGCCGGAACTCCTGAATGATGATCTGGGCTAGGGGGTGGTGCCCGTGCCGGCGAAGATGCCGCGGCGGGGGATCTTCAGGTCGGTGACGACCTTGCGGCCGGTGCGCCGCGCGACGAGGCGCGCGACGAAGGACAGCGTGAGGTTGAGGAGCAGGTAGATGGCCAGCACCACGAAGAACAGGGAGAAGAAGTAGCGGTTGCCGTAGAAGTTCGACAGGTTGTTGACGCCGACCCGCAGCAGTTCCGGGTAGGAGACGATGTAGGCGAGGGCGGTGTCCTTGAGCAGCACCACCAACTGCGCGATGATGATCGGCAGCATCTGGCGGAACGCCTGGGGGAACTCGATCATCATGCGGGTGGCGACGGGGGTGAGCCCGATCGCGAGCCCGGCCTCACCCTGGCCCTTGGGCAGAGACTTGATGCCGGCGCGCAGGATCTCGCCGATGATGGCTCCGTTGTACAGGGCGAGAGCGGAGACACCGGCCCAGTAGGGTCCGGAGGCGAAGACCAAGAGCACGAACAGCATCATGAGCAGCACGGGCATGCCGCGCAGGAACTCGAGGACGACGGTGCTGGGCAGCCGGATCCACCGGGAGCGGGCGGTGCGGCCGAAGGAGAAGAGGATGCCGATGATGAGCGCGAGCACGGCGCCGAGGCCGGCCATCTGCAGGGTGGCGAGGGTGCCGCGGCCCAGCGCCCGCCAGACCTGCACGTCGAGGAAGATGTCCCAGCGGCTGGCGTCGAACATGCCGACCTGCACGGCGCCGGCCGCGGTGGTGCGCGGGGCGGCGAGCGACGTGATGAGCCAGGCGAGCCCGGCGGCGACGAGCACGATGGCCACGATCGAGATGATGCGGGAGAGACGCTTGGCGCGGGGACCCGGAACGTCGAACAGCACTGAATCGCTCATCGGAGCACCGCGACCTTCTTCTCGATGCGCCCGGCGATGATGCCGAGCGGGATGGTCACGATGAGGTAGAAGAACGCGACCCCGAGCAGGATCGCGATGACGGCGTCGCCGCGGAACTGGATCACGGTGCGGGCGGCGGCGAACAGCTCGATCACGAAGAACCCGCCGGCGACCGAGGTGTTCTTGGTGAGCGCGATGAAGACGTTGATGAGCGGCGGGATGACCATGCGGATCGCCTGGGGCAGCACGATGAACCGCAGGGTCTGGCCGAAGCCGAGTCCGAGGCTGCGGGCGGCCTCGGCCTGGCCGAGGGCGACCCCGTTGACACCGGAGCGGATGGCCTCGGCGACGAACGGGGAGGTGTAGACGGTGAGACCGATGACGGCGAGCACGTAGAAGTCGAGGCGCACCCCGAGGTAGGGCAGCACGAAGGCGCAGCCGAACAGCAGCAGGGTGAGCGGGGTGTTGCGCACGAGTTCGGTGTAGACGGTGGAGATCGACCGGAAGGCGGCGACGGGCGAGATGCGCATCGCGGCGACGATCGTGCCGATGACGAAGGCACCGGGCCCGGCGATCCCGAGGAGGCTCAGCGTGCGCAGGAAGCCGTCGATGAAGACGGGCAGGTTCTCGGTGACTGCGTCCATCCGGGTCTCCTTTCGTTCGTGCGGGGCGGGTGGTGCGGATGGTGCAGGGTCGTGCGGGGTGCGGGCGTGCGAGTCGGATCGCCCCCCGCGGGGGGAGCCGGCCAGCAGCCGGCGTACGGCCGCCTGGTCGTCCAGCGTGACGACCCGTTCCTCGCCTGGCTGCACGGCAGGCGGCGCGTCGAGCCAGCGGAAGTCCCAGTCGGTGCCGTCGATCCCGACCCAGGCGGGCAGGT